>NZ_FOWB01000032.1:0-3086 GCF_900115355.1 Pseudobutyrivibrio sp. JW11
TTGGTTTTACCTTTTATATCAACTTTTGGTGGCATAGTTTCTCCTTTCTATATTTGATATTAAAGTAATATTTATATAATATTAAATAAATATTAATTTAATGTTGGTAATATCTCTTTTACTAGAGCTTTGTAGTCTTCCATTGCTGAACAGCTTGGAGCCCATTCAATAAGCGGTTGCATTTGACTTTGTGCTTCCCTTACTTTTACGGTTTCTCGTATTTTTGCCTCAAATACCATTGTATTTGCTTCCGCTGCCATTTTATTCAATGCATCATATATTGCAGCATTTAAGTTAGTTCTTGCTGAATATTTGACCATTAATATTCCCAGTAATTCTAGGTTTGGATTTGTATATTTCTTTACACTTTCTATTGTTTGAAATAGCTGCTCCAATCCCACCATTGATAGATATGAACATTCTGTTGGAATTAGTAGTTTTGTACTTGCTGTTAAGCTCATTATGTTTAATAATCCAAGTGCAGGCGGTGTATCTATCAATATGTAATCATATTCTGCACCTTCAATTGCTTCTTTCAGCATTTGTTCTTTGCCAATTTTGTTAAAGGCTATGTCTGCATTTGAGAGCCATACTGATCCTGGAATTACATCATAATATGTTGCTTTTACTATGCATTCCTCTAATGTGCTATTTCCATTTAAAAGTGTGTATAGGTTATGTTCGGCACAGTCCTCCAATTCTATTCCTGAAATTGTTGTGAGATTACATTGTGGGTCTGTGTCGATACATAGTACTTTCTTGTTGTAGAGTTTTCCTAGAATTTCGCCTAGAATTTGGACAGTTGAACTCTTTGCACATCCACCTTTCTGGATGTTTACACTTATAATTTCTGTGTTCATTATTTTCCCTTTCCTTAATATTTATATAATATTAAATAAATATTAATATAATATTATTTTAAGATTAATCTAATGTTTAAATAATATTTTTTTAGAATTATTATAATATTTATTTAATATCAAAATATCACACTTGAGAATAAAATGGAAGTGCTATTCAAAAAAAATATCACGCATTTGTGAAGAAACCACTTGAATATATGTTTATGATTCATTAGAATATTAGACATGAGGGAAATAAAAAAAGCACCTATTCGCAGTAGGTACTTTTAGATTTGCAATGATACGGGAAATATCAATTGCTAAAACAATATCTATGTTATGGAATTATTATATCGATAAATCACTGATTTTACAACCGCTACATCTTGTTTTTGTGGTATTTCATAACTCAAATTCTTGTTTTTAGCAACGTTCGTTGCAATGACTTCCTGCTATTCACGTATTATTTGGTTTTTAGATTTTAAGTACGTGAAATAATTTAATATAGTCCTGGCACCATCCAGGGGGAAGAACGGTCGTGTTGAGAGGAATAATCACGTTATAACAACCTTTTCGAAATTGGATCAGAGTTAATCGCCTGCTATAATTCGGAGGAATCACTGTTAGAGAGTGGCGGGGAAGCTGGGTTGAACGGCGGCTCTGAACCGCTTTATTCTGTCCAGTTTACCAATCTGGACGAGCTCTATATGGGTTTATATCAAATATTGAAAGATGGAGTTACCGTGCTTCGTGTTATATGGGCAGTAAGCCGTGAGAAAGCAAGCTGCTAAGGCTATATCAAACATATAACTAGGGGGGCCGACAAACGACGATTACGTGCGACGTTTGAACCGAAGACCTTGGTCGCTAGGATTTTCCTTGTAGTTGGACGTGTAGTAATACATGTAGTGATAAATACGGATTACCTCAGGCGTGAACCGCCTACATATCATTCCCTTCGCAATTCTCGAATTTTGCAATATCCGTGGGATTTTACAATTTTGCAGGTTCGAGAATTGCGGGGGGAAGCTCAAAGCCGTTTCCTAGAGCATCCCCACCTACGCCTAGGCTAGCCTCTATCTAATGTCAAGTCTTCAAGTAAAAAATTCAAGAGGCTGCAGAGCTGTCTTGCTGGTTCTCTTCTTAGCATTATATGTGTGAAGATATATATATTGAGGTTCTAATTTGAGTTGTGATCATCTTTATTGAAGTTGCATTGAAGTTATTATTGAAGTACAATTGAAGTTGTTATTGAACTTCTTCAATTGGAGGTAGATTATGTTTTTAGAAGAGCTTTTGAATAATACGGTATTTGAGAACGGGGAGATAGAGTGTAAGCAGATTTTGAATAGGGATAATATTGAAGGATGGATTAAAACAATAGCTGGTTTTGCTAATGCTAATGGTGGAACTATGTATATTGGAGTTGATGATAAAACTAATAAACTTATTGGATTCGAACGTAAACAAGCTGATAATGAGCGAAATTATTTTAATAATCAAATAAATGAGCATATTTCTCCAAGACCGCCATATAAAGTTGATTTTATTGGATTCACTGTTAAAGATAAAGAGCGATTTATAATAGCTGTAACTGTAGGAAAATCTCTTGTTAGGCCTGTAATAGTGAAATTTAAAAATGTGCCTGCTATTTATATGCGAAGAGAAGGTTTTACTAATGGAGCTACTTATGAAGAAATTATCGAAATGAGCATAAAGAGTCAAAACAAATCTTTTGATACGATTATTTCTGATCAAACCTATGAAAAAAAAGATTTTACTAAGTTATTCTCATTTTATGAAGAGCACACTGATGGAAAAAAGCTATCTGAAAAAGCGCTTACATCACTAGGCTTTTTTGATGAAAATGGGATGCTGGCAAATGGAGCAATCCTATTCTCTGATGATTACAATGATAACAAGACAGAAGTGCAGTGTTCGGCATATTCGGGATTTAATAAGGGGAGTGAGAGAATTGTTACCGTTAATAAATTTTCTGGATGTATAACAGATACAATTAAATATATGCAGGATTTTATAACTCAAAGGATGAATCATACGATGATAAAAAAAGCTTCTTCTAGAATCAATATTGATTCTTATCCAGCTAGAGCATTATTCGAAGGAATAATTAATTCGGTTGCACATCGTGATTATTTTTTGGATGGCACTCAAATCCAAGTTGATCTGTTTAAGGATAGATTAGAAATTTCGTCACCTGGCAGTTTTTTTCAGAGCGAAAAA
>NZ_FOWB01000031.1:0-4430 GCF_900115355.1 Pseudobutyrivibrio sp. JW11
ATAAATATTACTTTAATATCAAATATAGAAAGGAGAAACTATGCCACCAAAAGTTGATATAAAAGGTAAAACCAAAAAGGCAACGCCTGCAAAAGCGACAAATCCTGCAGAAGCATTTATGACTGGTCAAATATCAATACCTCAGGCAAGTGCAAAAGATAACGAGCAAAAGCCAACAATAAAAGCTAAAAATCAAACAGAATATAATATAACTGAAAAAAACACGACACAGAGTAATGAGACAAAGATAGATAGACCTCGAAGAGGCAGACCTCCAAAGAAAACAGAAACAAAGAAACAATATAGTATCTCAATAAAGCCATCTCTTTACGATAAAGCAAAGAAAAAGGCTGAGGAACGAGAAACATCAGTAAATGAAATTATATCAGAGGCATTAACTAAGTATTTAAAATAATATTTATATAATATTATTTTAATATTATATTAATTTGAATAATTGGAGGAAAAATATAATGGAAACTAATGAAAAGAAAGCTTTTTGGGCACCAAAGATAGAACATGTATTAGTATCACGTGGAATGAGTAAAAACGAACTTGCAAAAGCATTGGGTTATAAAAGTCCATCAGGACTATACAATAAACTCAATAGGGACAGTTTCACAACAGAAGAACTACTACGAATAGCAGCTGTACTAAACTGTACCTTTGAAGCAAGCTTCGTATTAAACGATAGTGGAGAAAGATTTTAAAACAATAGTTGTATAGCTCATAATGCTTGCAAAAAATAATAAAAAAAAGTGCATCTATAAAGAATACATGTAATACTTTTTATATACTAATAATATTGATTGCATATAAAAAGTGTTACTGATTACTGTAACCGATTACAAAGTGCCTTTTCGTGAGAAGGATGAGTCATGGGAACTGCATTTAAAAGAAAAGTATATGAAAAAAGTTAGAGCGGAAACGCTACGCAAACGCATTTTTTAATATGTGAATTGTCATTATGAAAACTCCACAAATAGAGCTGTGTACAAATGTCATATTTTAACCAACGTATTATATCCCTACTTCTATAAAATATTTTAATTATCCCAAAACAAAAGGAAAGGATGGTACAAAACTTAGTTTTGCACCATCCTCTTTGTCTACACTCTGAGATATGGTAGTTATAGAAAATCTTCTTCTACCATATCTTTTGTTTTATCTTAATAAATACTAAATATTCTCTGAGTTAGTTGTAAATAGTACTAACATAGTGATATTTTATAGGATTTGAATATTCTCGCGTATATATTCTATCTGGAACATTAAACCTTCTACAATTATTGCTATTACACATGAAATAATACTTATCGTTATAGTATTCACATAAATGAATTTCTTTTTCTTTTACAATTTGTCCACATCCTCTGCAGCGCTGTCCTGCTTTATAAGACTCGGCGTGACTGCTAAATTCTGGATCATATCCATAACTTTGATTTGAATGTCCGCACCGTGGGCATGTATCTGTCTTTACCTGATATGGTTGGGCGCATACAATAGTTGTATAACTCATAATACTTGCAATACATAATACTAGAAAAAAGGTTCTTTGAAATTTGAATAATCGTTTCATGTTATCTCCTTCCTAATTAATTGAAGAACTATAGTTACATCAGTATTTTAATATAACGCATCACAATAAACAACAGCCTCAATAAATTGTATCAATTCTTTCACATTACGAAGATACATTTATGAATTTTTAATAAAAATAGTGTGAATCCTATTTACAGATATAAAAATCAATAGTAAATTCAAGGTGTATAGGAACTACGGATGGTGCCAGTTTTCAATGGAGTGAAAATTGGTGCTTTTTATTTTAGGAGAAAAAAGTATGAATTTAACATCTGTAAGTACTTCGTATAACAATATTAGTATTTATACAAGAAAAACCTCAAGTCAAGTAACAAGCTCATTCTTAACCAATAGCAGTAGCGATGATTCTGACTCAATTTTAGATTATTATCATGATTTATGTAAAAAATATCCTAATATAAGCTTTCGCCTCGAGGATATCCAAACCCGTTCAAAAATGCCTAGTGAACCACCGTATTTAGGCTATAACAACAGTTTTAATCAAATTGGAGATAATTTTGGAAACCCAGGGCAATGTAGCATAACTATAGATAAAAAAGTAATCGAAAATATGCAAAAAGACACTGTCTATAAAGAAATAGTTTATTCTTATATTGAAAATTTAGAGGCACAACAAGTAGGTTATCTACAACATGCCTCGCAAGAAGGAATGAGTTGTTTTGCTCATGTCCTAGAAGATAATAACGGTGTCCTTGCTCCTAGCACAAAATATGCACATGCCGCATTTTCAACTGAGGAAGATATACGTAAGATTTGGAATACGGGAGTTTCTAATAAAGAAATTGTTAAAACATTGGAACAACTTAAAGATGATATGTTTGATACGTATCTAGCTATGCTGGAGCAAAGTGAGCGAACAAAAGATAAAATAATTATCAATGATGATTCAATGAAAGAAGATACAATAACTGGGAATGTGTTTGGAGTGGAAAATTCAAGCATTTATCAATAAATTGTAGAACTATAAAGAAAAAGCCATGGCATAAAGGCTCGTATTATAGGTGCTTTATATTTAATAAAAATAACTTTCATAACCCAAGGCTCTGAAAACTCAATTTTCTACACATAAGTCTCAATTAAGAGCTCTTTTACTATTTACTTTGACCCTCGATTAGATTTATATACTTGTATATTGTCGTACGTGAGCAGCTTAACAAATTGGCAAAATCAGTAATATTAATGCCGCCAGTTTTATACATAGGATAATACTTTAAAAACTTCTCAGGCAGATTTGAGGCATCAACTTTAGGTCTACCTATTTTATGACCCTTTTCCTTGGCATTTTCCATTCCAGATTTCACTCTCTGAGAAATAATATCTCGCTCCATTTCTGAAAAGACACCCCACATCATGAGCATCCCTTTGGTCATTGGATCTATTTCATCAGCAGTACAGTCTACAACAAAATTACCTATTACAAGTTTAATCTTCTTGTCCTGGACTAGCTGCATAATATCACATAGATGCTTAGTAGAACGAGTTAGACGTGATACCTCTGTAGTTACTATTGTGTCTCCTGATTCAACAACATCTAGTAATTTTTGAAATTCCACTCTATCTGTTTTTGTTCCGGATTCATATTCCCAGTAGATGTATTTTTCATCAGTTACACCTAATGATTTCAGTTCTCGTTTCTGTCGGTCTATATCTTGCCTGGTCTCATTAGTAGAGCATCGAGCATATCCATAAACGCGGTATTCGACATCTTCACCACGATATGTACGTAACCACTCTCTTTTACCATTCTTTTTAATGAGATTAATTTCATAGCCGTCTTTATAATTAATGATTTCAATGTCTTTACCAATGTAATCTGGATTCTGTTGGTAGAATCTTTTTAACATAACCTCTTCTGTAATCATTTAGTACACTCCTGTTCAATAAATGGTTTCTATATTTTGTGAACACTCTTTCTAATAATTTTGCGCTTTCCAGAATATCAATCAGATGAAAAAACCATTGATATTATTGGAAAACGCATCATTTTGATTAATATAGCATATTTACAAGATTTTTTGTTCACGAAACCAACTGTTTTTTTGCACATTCTATCATTATCTAAATTCAATGCATTATAACTTTTTTCACTGAAGGAAACATTAGAATTACAGAATCTATTAGTTGCATATTAGAATCTTTTTTTGATATTCTTCACTTTTTTAGCTATAATTAGCATAAATAATGTCATATAAAAACTCAGAACAATATAACTTACTATTACTATGAAATATTTCTTAAAAAACAAATTATTATTATTACATACATTACTAACGGTAATATTTTTTATTAGTATTGCCATTCTTACTTTATTTGATTTGAAATACCGATGGTATGTAACAACAATCTATATTGTATATATAATACTTGGATATTATATATACTTAATCAAGTTATATTCTTCTATCTTTCCAAAATTAACTATGTTCAAAAACTTTCTAATTGGACTTATAGTCACAATTATTCCCATCTTACTTATTTGCATTGGTTACACACATCTAATATTAAAAGGACTTCACTCCGAACAGCTACTCACAATAAAAAACCAAGCTTATGTATGTGAAATATATGATTTGGATCCTTCTTCCAAAAAAATATACTGTTATTCTTATCAAAACAATCCATTAACACGAGGACGTATTCCCCTTTTAATCATAGAATACAGAACCATCAATGCCAATTCAGTTTCCATTATATATACCTATTATGATTCGTCAGGAAATGTGATGTATTCAATAGAGACTAACTATTAAAGATAGTCAATAAAAATGTTTTAAGACAGAAATGTTTTAGATATAGCGACGATGACTTATTCATCGTAATCAGTACCT
>NZ_FOWB01000030.1:0-7077 GCF_900115355.1 Pseudobutyrivibrio sp. JW11
AAAAAAATAATCTTAATGATGGGGAGCTTGCTTATATTAATACTTTGAGGGATACCAGACTTTTTCCTGAAGCGGAGTATTTTGTTCATATAAGAAATGGAAAAGGTGGTAGAGAGAGATTTTCTCCAATACTAGGTGATAATAAAGAAAAGATAATAGAGAGAATGAAAAATACATCTGCAGAAGAAAAAGTTTTTCAACATGTACCTACAAATATGGATGTACATGGTTATAGAGGAGACTACGCAACTCTCATATATAAGTCGGTGGCCAGACCTATTAATAAGATTCCATATGATAAGGTAAATAAAGGAACGGGAAAAAAATACCAAGGAGACGTTTACGTCTGTAGGAAAGATGAAAGAAAGAAAAAATTAGATCGACAAGCGATGTATATTTGTTCTAAGGCATTAGGTCACAATAGGGTTTCAGTTGTTGCAGATAACTACATAAGAGGATTATAAAATGGCAGGAAATATAAAGGTATATAAAGGCATAAATAGCATAACAAAGGCGTTTCCAGTGGAATATGGGAAAAAGAGACTAGGAATATTTACTGCGGAAAAGAAGGATGATATTAAAGATTTTAATGCTGCAAAATCAGAAGGTTTAGATTATGCTTTAATAAAAACTACGGATTATAAAAAAATGGCTCTTACTATTGAAAATCTTTCTGATGTGGTCTTAGATATGAAGGCTACTATTGATAAAAAACAGAAGGAAATTGAAGTAGAAAAGTCAAGAATAGATACCGAAATACAAAAATACCAAAAAGAGTTGCAAGAGGAAAATGAACTATATAAAGCAACTTTGCGGGAGTATTGCACTCAAAAAGATGAAGAAATAAAACAATTAAAAAATACGATAGAAAATATTGATAAAGTGAATGAAGCTCTGCAGGCACAAAATAAAAAACGAAGTAATCAAGAGCGACATCTTCAACCCAAAAGAGAACATTCTGGCTATGTGGTTTTTGAGTCTTCAGAAATAGATTATAAGTATCCTTATTATGAAGAATATGAATTATCAGGAGTTGATAGTGAAGGAAGTTCACAATATAGAAAATTAAAAAATCCTAAAAAAAGTATGGATACAGCTAAAGTCTGGATGACAAAAATACAAACTCCTTATAGAGTAGATATGGATTATGATTCTGCCAAATACCAAATTACCAAGGATTTACTAAAAGATAGTGATACGGATGAAGGAAGAAGACTTCTTGGTAGATGTGGTATTGAACAATTTGTAATGACAGGATATACAGATATATCAGATAAAAGCAAAAATGTATTATTTTCACTAAAGTTAAAGAAAAATTTTATTAGGGGATATTATGAGGTTAGTATATTGCATACAAAGGAACTAACAGAGGTACCAAATGATATGCTAAGAAAATAATAGTATATGTAGACATGTCTATTTGATGATTTTATAATAAGTTAATCAACAGATGGAGGTATTGTGAGTAATGTTAAGAAAAATATTTTTGTTATTATGCGAGATGAGCTTAATATTAACTTTGTTAGTAGGCTGTGGTAAAGAAAAAATAGATAATTCTAATGTTAAAGAAGATACAACTATCGAAGATACTAGTGAAGGATGCAAAAAAATAAAAATTCCCACTATAGAAAGCTTTTGGGCAACAGAGGATAATCACGTAATTTATTTTTTGGAAAACAAACAATTATATAGTTATGATGTAGAGTCTAAAGTTAAAGAATTGGTTACGTCAAATATTATAGATCCTTATGATATAGCCGTTAATGACGGAAACATTTATACAATAGAACATATTGATAGCAATGATGATAGTGTAAGACTGTTTAAATATGAAAAGAATAGTGATACTTTTTTTGAAGTAGCGGATTTGCCAGAAGATACTATTGAAATATATTGCTCGGACGATTATTTAGTTGTTGTGGAAAATAGTACATTTTCTAATGAAGATGGCAAGTATCTTGTATTTGATGTTAGTAATCCAGAAAAACCTAATGAGATGGAGTTGTCCCAGATAGAAGTAGAAAAAGAAAAATCAATAGTTACATTAGATGATAAGCAAAATGTATTCTTTCAAGAAAAATGTATTTTTGACAATACTGGGTATAATTATGATGTTGTAACGATATGGGGATATAACGATAGCGATGTTTATATTAGTACTATTTTGGAAGGAAAAGAAGAATTTTTCATCATATCACTAGATGAGCTTGGAAACATAACAAAATTAGATGAAAATGCTGTTAAAGTTGCAGTTTTTAATAGTGTAGCATTAATCAAGATTAGCGATGGAAGTGTATTAATAGAATAAATTTTATATAGTGGTTTACAAAATAGATGAAAATACCTTTTTCTTTTATGATTGGTCAATCAATATTAAAAATAGAAGAAAGAGGTATTTTTTTATGGCAAGAATTCCAAACACATCTAAAGCTTATGTCAATTGCTCAAACACAAAAATTCCAGTGTATAAAGATGGAAATTTAAATGTAAACCAGGTTATTGGACACATTTATCCAAATGAAATGTACACAGTGATACCTGTTGATGCTGCAAATTCTGATATTTGGTATGTAGGAGTAATGTTTAGAAATAAGGAAGGCAAAGCTCAAACAGGTTATATTTTAGCAGCAGCACGTGAAGCAAGTGTTGATCCAGCTTATGCTTCGCAGCAAGTTTTTTTTCACCGTAGAAATTCAAATGGTAAGACTTTGGTGCCAGCTACTGCGGTTACAATTAACAAAAACGACAGTAATAAGTATATGATTTTTACTGTTAAGAAGGAAGTTACATACTATGTTGGTGAAACTCTTAAAGGTACATTGAAAGTTGGAGCGAGAGTAGCCACAGATGGTTCTACCGTAGGTAAGAAACATCCAAGTAGATTGAGTATTGATTATGTTGATACTACAGGAAAGGGAAACTGGACTAAATTATCAAATGGTTGGGTAAGTTTAGGCTTTTCAGTAGGATCTACACCAAGTAATAGAGCACTTTACTAAAAAACAAAAAATGAGGTGTGCCCCAAAATCGGTAGCACACCTCATTTTTATCAATAATTAACTAAGAACACTTCGTAATTTGCGACGTACTTTATTTATATATTGTCGAGTATATCCGGTAATGCTAGCAATTTCGCTATCGCTATACTCCGCACAAATTAGGTTAAAAATCTCTTTGGTAGCTGGTTTAAGACTTAAATTAATGGCATTTAAGTCAATTATTAAGTCATATATAGAAGATTCCACATCAGCGCTGATATCATTGGGTAATGTTGCATAGGAATCAATGTAGGTACTGTTTTGCGCATTATCTCTACATAAATGTACAAATTTATAGTAAATAGCATTTTTTAAATAAATTAGACATTCCCCATCTGTTTTGCAAATGTCAATACGCATGACAGCCTCGATTAATGCAAGGATTAACTCTTGATAAGCATCATCTTCATCAAGAAAGAAGGCCTTTTTACTGTACTTTTTTAATAGCGGATTCATTTTAGTAATAACATTTTCCATAGAAACAGAATCTTGTTTTGCTGATTGTACTAATTGTGCAAAACTATTATTCATTATTCTCACCTCCCATAGATTAAGAAGGTGGGAATAAGAAAAATGTAAACTTAACGAAAAATATAAAATTGAGATTACAAATTAGTGATTTGAACCTTTTTATCTAATGACTGACCTGGTATTGAAGGATAGGCGTTAGGAAGGTGATGCAGATGAAAAATTATCTTAGAAGACTAAAAAATCCCGCCACCTTAATCGGTATATGCGGATATGTTCTGACGATATTATCAACGCTTGGGTTTAGTGTTGATAATCAGGCAATAATGACAATATTAGAAAGTATTTGTGCGATATGTGTATTACTTGGAATAATGAATAATCCAGAAACGGAAGGCATAGATTTTCCAAAATCTGAGTAGTTTAATATTGGGTCAGTCATATTCAGCAGAAAAATAACATATCATGAATTTTGTAGAAAATCTATAGGAAATGTTTGAAGCATGACTTAGATTTACCGTAAAAGAACAAGAACAAATTTTCGAAACGATGTTGACAATCGAAAATATGTTTGCTATATTGTATTCATCGCTACTAAGGGAGGTAGATACGGTAAGGCAATGTGAAGTCAGACAGACATTTCTATATAACTGGCACTAAGGAGGCGAGAATAATGGAAATACACATTGCATGTCCATGCTGTAATAACAAACGATTATTTGATGCAGAAGATACCACTGATGGAATAATTAAAATCAAATGCCCCAGATGTAAATTAGTAATAGCGGTGAGTATGCATAATAAGAAAATTCGTACTGAGCAAATAGGTACACAGTCTTAATTGATTAGTAGTAACCAACGCCTGACGAAGTTATAGAGATTATAGAAAATCTCTATACTTTGTCAGGCGTTTTTTATTTGCAATATTACAGCCTAAAAAAGATGAAAGGAGAGGATTCTATGGGAAAACTTACAGATTTAGTAAGATTGCTAGCAGATCTTAAGAATGCAGCAGAAGTTCTGGTAGCAGTGATTGATTCACTGGAAGATATGGTTGGATCAATCGATAACGCAACATCAAAGTAAAATTTATTTTTAGGAGGAAATTAAAATGGATGAAATGGTAAAAGCTACTCAGGAGTGGCTAAACAAGACTTACAAGGGTGAAAAAGATTTTACACCATTTGCAGAAAAAGATATTGATGGTATTACAGGTGCAGGAACATTTAAGAGATTGATTCAGGCGCTCCAAATTGAGATTAATAAGCAGTATGGAAAGAATATCAAGGTTGATGGAGATTTTGGTGATGGAACACTAAAAGCCTTGCCAGCAACAATTGGAAAGTCAAATACCAAGAATAATATTGTGCATATTATCCAGTCATCATTATGGTGTAAAGGCTATTCAGCAGGAGCTATGGATGGAATATATGGAAAGGATACCAGTAATGCTGTTATGAAGTTTCAAAGTGATGCTGGTATTGAAAATGATGGAATTATAAGACCTTATATTTTGAAAGGAATAATGAATACAGATGGATATAAAGTGTTAAATCCTAAAGATACAGATGCTGTATATAAATCGTATGTTCAGCAAGGTATGAATAAGTATTATGGCCAAAAAATTGGTTTATCACCTACAAATGGTTTGTGGGAAAGAAAAGCACATAAAAATCTTATTAAATGTTGCCAGCTTGAATGGGGATTAGATCCAGATGGAGTTTTTGGTACAAATACAATGAATGCTGCACCAACTTTAACTAAAAAGACAAAAGGATATACAGCATCTAAAAGACTATTAAAGTGGGCACTAACTGTCAATGGTTATTATCCATATGGATTAAATGAAGGTGTATTTGACGATAAAACTTACAATGCGATTTATGAGTTTCAGGATTTTCTTAGATTAGGAGCTGATGGAATGGCTGGTAAAAACACATGGGCATCATTACTTTCAAGTAGAGGAAATACAGCTAGAAAAGCTACTGCTTGTGATACTAGCACTAGATTATCAAGGTTTACAGCTACAGATTTAAAAAATGCAGGTTATACGGACGTGGGTAGGTATTTAACAAATGTAGAAGGTGGAACATTAGATAAAAAGATGACGGAAGATGAAATAGCAGTACTTGGAATCGTAGATTTAAATATTATTCCAATATTTCAAACAACAGGTCGAAAAAATACATACTTTACAGAAAAACAAGGGAAAAAAGATGCTATCGATGCCACAGCTGCTGCTGTAAATCTTGGATTTCCAAAAAACAGTGTAATTTATTTTGCTGCTGATTATGATGTTTTAACGAAGGATATTGAGGAATATTTAATACCATATTTTAAATCTGTAAATGATAATATTGGATGTAATTATAGAGTAGGTGTTTATGGTCCAAGGATGCTGTGCAATCACTTATATGAAAAGAAATTAGCAGAGTATAGTTACGTTTCTGATATGTCTTCAGGATTTACAGGTAATATAGGACAAAAAATGCCAAAAAATTGGGCATATGATCAGTTTTTTGAAACTAATAGTTTATCCGTTGCTATTGATAAATGCATAGCATCTGAGCGAGCAACAGCAATTCCTGCTAAAAAGATAAAAAACAATAATTCGTTTAATATTTACACATTATACGACAACTTATGGAACTATGCTGAGAAGTACTTGCAAAGTGCGGGCAAAGAGACATCAATAAAAGATATAAATGTGTTTATATTGCAGTATTTAAGAGGTCATTATGAGGGAACCGGATGGGATATACTTGGTGGAACAAAAGATAAAAACTTTGAAATGGCAGTTAATGCTAAAAATTTAGGAATAGCAGATACAAGTAAAGAAATTCCAGTTTCTTCATTTGATTTTTTTGATAGTAATGCGGCTCAAAATATCGAAATAGAGCATCTGGCAGCAACATTGAATGCATGTATTTATAATACATTGATTCTGGCAAAGGCAGATAATAAAATTGATGCATATGCTGGTTGGGCAGGAGATTTACATCAAATGGCAGCAGCAGTTGAGAGCAATAAAGATAGTGATGTTGATGCAACTTTTTCATTAGAAGCTCTTAAAAGAAAAATTGCTGCAAATGATGATAAATATGGTTTTTCAAAAATGGATTTATTGCAGGATGTAGATGCGTTTAATATGGCTAAGCTATATGATTGGAAGAATAATAAAATTCATGATATTTTTAATGATTATTACAATCTATCTGACAATAGCTATAATCGCTATAGCTTGTTTAAGAGAGAAATGTTATCAGCTTTTGGTAAGAAGACTATAAAAGATATTGCTTTACCATTTGCCAATGGAGAGTATAAATTATATACAGATTATTTTGAGAGTAATTTTGGTAAGTATCCATATGAGTATGGAGAGGTAATTGCTGAGGCTTTTGATAGTCGAATAGAAGATTTAGTAAATCAGTAAAAATATAAATTAGGGGGAGTAATATCACCATACTATGCTATTACTCCTACTATTAGTATTAGTCATAGTCTTTCTTTACCTTTTCTATAGGTTCGACTATGCTGTTTAAGATGCTGTGGATTGGTTTATTACTCCTAC
>NZ_FOWB01000028.1:0-9134 GCF_900115355.1 Pseudobutyrivibrio sp. JW11
ATAGTAATTGGAGTGAAATGCTCCATATGTTTAGTTGTTATTATTATTTCAAAAGTACCGCTGTTAGTCACGACGGTGGATTACTAAGCGCTTACCAAATATCATTACCATCCTCCTCTGTAATAAGCCCTTTATTCAAAGCCTCCTCTAAAATCATACCGGTATCAATATGTTTTAATCCATATTTCTCTATATATGGTGCTATATCTCTATAATTATTACTTGCAAGAATTCCACTATTTATTTTTGCAAGAGCAATTCCAGCAGCTTCACCTTTAC
Organism: Pseudobutyrivibrio sp. JW11; assembly: GCF_900115355.1. Classification (NCBI taxonomy): domain Bacteria; kingdom Bacillati; phylum Bacillota; class Clostridia; order Lachnospirales; family Lachnospiraceae; genus Pseudobutyrivibrio; species Pseudobutyrivibrio sp. JW11. The sequence goes on from NZ_FOWB01000028.1 coordinate 280, forward strand.
CAATTTGCTTATTTCCATCTTTCCCTCTAACAAGAGATTGATAAACTGTATACTCCTCAGTGCCAACTTCTATTTCTAAAACAGTAGCACTTTTGTCTTCTAACAAGTTATCTGCTCTTTTCTTCAGATGCGGAATGGCAGGATTTGATAACTCATCATATACTGGCCCTGGAAATATTATCCGCCCTCCATATAGTTCTTTTAATATATTTACATCATTTATCCACAAAAACGCTGATAAACAATCTGTATCGAAGAAATACTCATCAGTCATTCAAGTTACCTTCCTCCTCTTCAAGATTGTATACAATATCAGCCCTGTATCCCTCTAATAACAATTCTTCCCTTTTGCCATTGGAGATTAAATCTCTTGCTGACAGATCTTCTATTTTTCGAATATACTCTCCCGTCGCAAAATATTGCCTATTCTCTGGTGCCGGCTGATACAACTCTTTTCCATAGCCAAGCAATGCAGCCATTCTAGAAACAGTGACATCTCTATATTCTTCTGCAGTTTTCTCATCTATAAACCCATTACTTGTTAACCTAAACAACATAGCCAAATGACTTATTTGAAAAAACTGCTCCGCATCTATAACCTTTCTAAGTGTCCACTCTTGATTATTTGCTGCATATTGGAACAGTGCATCATAAGGCATCAACAAATAACTAGCAAACTTATCAGCTTCCCTTTCTGAATCAGACTGATTTTCACTCATACTCTTATTACATATTATCTGACCATCTATATCCTCATAGAGGACATGGTATAATTCATGAGCAAGCGTAAAACGCTGTCTACCATATGATGTTTTTGAATTGATGCAAATCACTATATCATCATCTACTCTAGTACACATTCCACTAATTCTATCTGAAAGTGGATATCTAAGCACAGTTATATTCTTTTCCTTCCATCCATTAACTATTCCAAAGATATCAATAGGTGTATATCCATCTTCATTCCAGCCTCTTCGAGTCTGCAATGCAAGTGAATTCAATTCCTGATCCGACTTCATCATTATTTCTCCATTAAACTATTCATGTATCTAATATTTCTAGCAATTCTATTGACAGCAGCTATACTTTCTAAATCATCTGCCTGAACACAATTTGCTCGAAATGCAAATGTCATAGGTGTATATTCATCATCTATTCCAAACAAATAATCCTCTGTACAACAAAACAAACTACATATTTTTTCTATTAATGATACATTTAATGCTCTGGTACCATTTTCCAGCTTTGTAACCAGGCTCTGGTCAACTCCAAGATATTGAGCCATTTGCTCCTGAGTTAATTTACTATTCTTGCGCAATTCCTTAAGCCTATTGCTTTGAATATTTTCGCCCATGCACTTCCCTCCATTCTCATTTTCATTATATATCCTCTTTGTCATATTTTCAATTGCTGTTTTTAATTATTTTATGACAACATTTTCCGTCCTCTTTTATCATTTTACAAAAATATCTTCGTCTATATACTTGGCATACATTTTTCATTTCTCATTACCGTAAGCGCCTAATAATAATACGCTCCTACAATCCTAGGAGCGCTTTTGCATATCCCATTAATCTGTTTCGCATACTTGTATCCATATCGCTATAAGCTGACATTAATTCGCCCAGATCAGAATCTTTATCTATAACATAATAGTCAGCTCTATTACCTCTAGATCCATCCTCTTCTATCCCTGATAATAACCATTCTGGTGTTACATTAAGCACTTTGCAGATTATCATTATTTTATCTGAAGCCGGATTAGTTTTCTTTTTTCGCCAATCGCTTATTGTACTCTGCGGAATACCTGTTTTATCGGAAAATTCTTTCTGACTTATTTTTCTTTCATCCAACAATTGAAGAATTCTCTCGCTTGCTGTCATCCAATTACTCCTTAAATTCATCAATTGAATCGTCAAAATCCTCTGCCATATATTTTAGCTTTCCTTTCAGCATATTTGACTCTCTATATTTTGTTTTTGAATTATACTTAGTTTTGAGAAATCTAACAAAATCAACTACTTCGGCCATATCGCGTTCATTTAACCCTTTTACTTCTTCTAATAGTTCTGCATATGCCATAAGCTAACCTCCTCTAGACTGATATTCTAAACCTTTATAACAGTTCTTCCTATCCCAATTCGTGTTAATAAACAGCTTTTCATTTATTTTAAAAACGAACGTATTTTAATACGTTCGTTTTACGTTCGCTTATAAATTCGTTAATTCTCCCACAACACGTTCTCACCATGTCTCAGCGGATATGTACTCAGCTTTGTTCCATCCAAATCCGCTTTATGCATATCCACTGCAGTAATCTGGTGGTTTTCATAGGTATTGTAATAGTAGATTCCCTTATCCAAATTACAGCAAGATGTGTAGATGGTGATTTCATACGCATCATCACCTAGGTGCACGCATCCCCTCTGCTGGTCCACTGAACCTAGGATGTGAAAGAATTGGCTTACACTTTCCAGCTCTGATTCGCCTGATACAGAGTTCATCCGTGTGAATGCCGCTTTTACAAAACGGGATGTAGATGATAAATCCCCTGGCAAACCGATGGCTCCCATGCCACAGCTATACTGTTGCAAGGATAAGTTTTTAGCAAAAGTATTTTGTGCCGGCTCAGTAGAAAGAGCCATATATTTGTTTAAATCAAAGAGCTGAATATCGAAGGTTGGATTGTTAGTTATTACCCCAACCGGATTATCGTAAATGCGAAGCCCCTCTTTAGTCTGCTCCACTACTATAGACTCTGTTTTATCAGATATCATCCAGTGAAGTGGCGATAGAGGAAGCTGTTCGCTAAAGTTCTCATTAATGAGATTTATTCTTTCAAGCAATGTTCTGGCTTCATTCACAGAAGCGCACTGCCCCAATATCCATGGAATAAACTCGAAGGGAGCAATGTTATCTTTGTCAGGATTCATTTCCTTGTAGTCTGCATTGCCAGGGAAGTTCAGCCCTGCCATACCAACACCTTTTTCATTGATAGCGTCATAGAAAAGAGGATAGTCGTCCACCACAAATGCCATTCCAATCAGCGCATAATGGCTGTCCAAATCATTCTGATGCCTAATAGGGAACCTGTAGTTCCTAGGCATGATGGTTACTGTCTCATGATAAGAAAACTCCAAATCCAAGTTTCTACCAAAGTAATGATCTTTGCTATAGTATGTTGCTGCAGTACACATGATAACCTCCCCAAATATTGTTATTCTGTCTCTACCTAGGCTCCTTCCACTGGCTCACCACCCCATCCGGTGTGCCCATGAACTCCTCCATGGTGGCAGATGTTTCAGAACTGATGCCATCACGTTTCACAACAGCCTTCACTGTATCTACGATGATTTGGCAGTCTAGCGCAAAAGAAATGTTGCGGGCGTACCAGACGTCCATGGCGAATTTGTCTTCCCAGCTGACTGAGTTGCGGCCGTGGGCCTGAGCGTAGCCAGTGAGGCCCGGACGGACGTCGTGACGGTGACGCTGTTCCTCGTTGTAGCGTGGAAGATATTTTACAAGAAGTGGGCGAGGGCCTATTAAGGCCATGTCACCAACCAAGATGTTAAATAGCTCTGGAAGCTCATCAAGCGATGTGCCTCGCAAGAAACGGCCATATTTGTTCAAGCGGACATCATCTGGTAAAAGGTTCCCATTGGCGTCTTTACGATTATCCATGGTTCTGAACTTAACCAGTTTGAATACTTTTTCGTGCCAGCCAGGACGTGCCTGTGTAAAAAATGGATTGCCTCCCATAAATATAGCGCCTAGTATAATTAAAACTAGCAATAGTGGAGACAAAACCACAATTCCGATAAGTGCTAAAACAAAATCAATTAATCTTTTTATAAATTTCTCGTACATATTTTTCATTCCCTTACAAAATAAAATAGACAGCCCAAATGGACTGTCTAAAGTATATCATATTATTCAGCGAGTTCACCCTGCTTTTTGATTACTACGCTATCATACATCATCATTACGACGCCTTCTTCGTATTCGCCGATGATGGATTTATTTTCATTGCCTTTAAGGTTATTATCGATAAGTTTTATGAAGTCCACTCCTGCACCATATGCATGAAGGTAAGCACCACCGAAACGTGGATTAACTTCTGAAAGATAGTACTGACCATCTCTATAGAAGAAATCTGCGTCAAGAGGTCCGTTAAACTTAAATAAAGGTAATGCCTTTTGGATGAAGTCAAAGAGCTTCTCGTCCTTGAATGAAATTGTCTTATTTGCCCCGCCGATAGTTGTAGAAATCTTTTTCTTTGAAAAGATTGCAACTGGCAAATGGCTCTTTGTATCTACATATACATCTGCATCCAAGTCGAGGCAATCCATCATTTCCTGCGCAATAAGTGTTGGCTCTTGCTCAAATGCTGAACATAATGTTTCCTTATCGAAAACCTTTCTTGCTCCGACGCTACCGCTTCCACATCTAGGCTTTACAAATACTGGGAATGATACTTCACCAGCTTCTACAGCTGCCATTGTTTCTTCGTATGTTCCCCATGTCATTGGTGTATTGATTCCATTCTTCTTTAAGAACTTGAACATCTCATACTTATCAAAGCAAAGCTTTGCTGTCTCCAAATATGGAGCTAAAACCTCTACTCCAAGAGCCTCAAACTTTTCACGATTCTCAGCCAATATCATGATTTCTGGATCGATGAAAGTTGTAACCGCGTTAATCTGTTCCTTCTTGCAAATATCAAGTAATGTATCGATATATGTTGGATCATCAATTCTAGGTACAAGATATGTTTTGTCTGCAAAATACAAAGCAGGTGCGTAAGTACTATTGTCCGTTGCAATAATTCTTGATCCTTCTTCCATTGAAGCTCTGAAATCTTTCATGAGCTCTCCACGTCTACCAACACTACACATTAAATAATTCATTTTTATTACCTCGAATTCACTAATTATATGTTTAAATATTTTATCGTGTCTGCCACAACTGCCTTCTTCTCAAAGATGCGAATCATTCTTTCGCGGCCATTCAAGCCCATTTCACGTCGCTCTTCTGTAGACAATTGTAAAAACTTTTTCATGACCTGATATACGCTTTCAGGATTCTTGCATTCTACCAGGTAGCCTGTCACACCGTCTTCTACTGCTTCCAAGCAGCCATGGATGTTTGATGTGATAACCGGTCTGCCTGATGATGCAGACTCCAGATTAGTATTGGCCATTCCTTCATGCCAAGATGGCAAAACAAAGCAACTGCTTTCTGCAATGAATGGACGTACATCCAGTTGATACCCATGATAATGTAGCCAACCTTCAGCCTCATATGCATCAATCTGCTCTTTATATGATTCTTCGTATCCGCCAAGCACATGAAGCTCTACTTTTTCTCCATCAGCAATCAATCGCTTCATGGAATCCAAAAGCTCATCAATACCTTTTTCCTTCATAATACGACCGATAAAGAGGAATTTTGTTATATCACTTTCAGGATACTCCTGTAAAGCAAAGTATTCTGTGTTCACTCCTGCTCCACTAAGAACATGGGTCTTTTCCATATCTACGATTTTATTATCGATGAAGATGTCTCTGTTACCAACATTTTCAAAGAATACAATCTTAGCTTTTTTACAAGCAATGGTATAAAGAGCTGTGGCAATCTTCTTTACCATGCCATCATTCTGGAACGCTGTTCCAAGGCCAGTGATATTGATAGCATATGGTACCTTGCATAATCTGCAAGCCATGCCACCATAAACATTTGGCTTGATAGTATATGTGATAACCAAATCTGGCTTTTCACTTTTTACAATTGATATACACTTCATAAGAAGCTTTAAATCCTTAAAAGGATTAAGCCCGCGTCGGTCAACCGGCAGCTCTCTCAAGTCCACACCTAAAGCCTTTAAATCCTCGATATTTGTATCAAAAGGTGTATATGCTATTACATCATTATTTTTCGCTATTAATTCAGATATAAGGTTATTACGAAAATCGTATAAACCACCTGAATTATTAGCAAGTATTATTATTTTTCCCATTTATTTTTCCTAAATCTATAGACAATCAAAAACTCGTAAACGGTAAACCATCCGTACCTTTCTAAAATTTAGCCGCGCCCGCAGGCGCGACGATTACTTCACTGGTTTTCTACATTCACTTGGAAGTTCATCTGACCAAGGAAGTAGCTTATCCATAAAACTTCTATCTGTATCATCCAGATGCTCTGGAATTACAGTAAGAAGATGTTTGAAATACTCATAAGGTTTTAGGTTATTAGCTTTTGCTGTTTCAGCAATGCTGTAAGCAATGGCGCTAGCTTTTGCTCCAGAGATTGTATCAATCATAACCCAGTTTTTCTTTCCGATGCAGAATCCACGGATTGACTGCTCAGCAGCGTTGTTATCCATAGGAACTTCACCATCTTCAAGAAATACTTTTAGATACTGCTCCTGGTTGATTGAATACTGTAATCCTTTATGAGTTTTACTGTTAGCTAATACACTTGGTTCAACTTTATGAACCCACGCAAAGTAGGCCTCAACCAGAGGCTTGACAGTAAGCTGTCGATGTTCGTATCTTTCGGCTGGAGAAAGGTCACTTAGCTTTTTCTCTTCGCGATAGATAGCTTGAATCATCTTCAAAGCTTTATTCGCTGTACAGGATTTCTGTTTATCCTTCGGTGTAGCCTTTAAGGCTTCATCGAATCGGCGCCTTGCATGCGCCCAACATCCTGCTATTGTCAGGTCGTCACGTTCCTTTTCAATGGAGTGATAAACCTGATAGCCATCTGTCACACAGATGCCTTTGAAATCCTTGAGAAAATCTCTTGGATGATCGGACTTTCTAGTCCGCTGGTAATCATAGATTACTATTGGCTTATCCTTGTACATCTTACCTGTTCGATAAACCCACATGTAACTCTTAGATCCAGCATCTCGACCATCCTTGTTAACTAAGCAAGGAGTTTCATCAGCTTGTATTACATGATAGTCATACAAATGCTCATGAAGATAATCGTAAAAGACTGCTAAGTATCTGTCAGCACACTGGATAACCCAGTTAGCCATCGTTTGACGTGATATGTTAATACCAACTCTGTTGTATTCAGCTTCAATACGATATAGTGGCATCGCATTTACGTATTTAGCATTGAATATACCAGCAACTGTACTGTCAGAGGCCATGCTATTTCTAAGTAGCTGCTTTGGATGATTAGCCTTAATCATTCGTTCTGATTTAGAACCAGAATAAACAGCCACATGGTGCTCCTCAACCGAGACAGAAGCAGGTGTATATTTATACCGCCTATAGATTTCATCAGGAAGACGCTTCCAGGTTTCATCACCAAAGAAGCTCTTAAGTTCTTCCTCAGTCATTTCATGAGGGATTTTTTCAACAGGAAGACCTTTTATATCTTCTTCCTTTTTGCCTTTTGATTTCTTACGAGTGACAGTGATAGTTTCTTCATTGTCATCTTCAAAGCAATCATCTACAAAGGCTTCAGCCTCATTGAAAATGATTTCACCATCTTCGATGGTAAATGATAGTTGGTTTGATTCATCAGATTTCTCAGATGAACGACCAAAGCGCTGACGATTCATATCAGCCATCTGTTCAAGCAGAAGCTGCATCTTGTTATCGATGGATTCAAGTTGCTCCTGCTGATTTAAAAACAGCTGTATTAGCATCGCTTTGTCAAAGTTATTCAGTTGTTCCTCTGTGAATTTAACTGACATAATCGCTCCATTTCTTATGGAACTATTATAGCTGAAATGCAGTGTTTACGCTAATTTTCAGCGTTTTGGCATTCGTCATAATGCCTATGTTTGTAGGCTTCACAGAGCTTATATATGAAAGGCTAGTAACTAGCCATTTCAATTGATTTAATGGTATTTCCAGAGAAAATATGCCCACATATGAGCCTTATTCAAGGCTTTAAACAAGAAGAGAATCGCTTAAAATCAGCGTTTCCTGGGCGCTTAAAAATTCTCTGTTTTATACAAAACTAAACGATTTCTTTAGGCTCTTTGAGTTCTGAAATCGGATGTTTAGCGACTATAGTAAAACCACTCATTAACCTTTGATACTGTTCAGCTGAAATTGCTAGAGCTTCTGACTCAGTCCTAGGCCAGGCAAAAGCACCAACCTCAAGTCTTTTATAAAGAAGGAGAAAGCCATCGCCTTCCCATACAAGGCCTTTTATCTTGGTTGCTTTTCTTCCGCAGAACAAAAACAAGGTATCCTTGTCAAAAGGATCTAGGTTGAATCTTAGCTTTACGAATGATGCCAGTCCATCAATACCTTGGCGAAGATCAGTGTAACCTGTAGCAATGTATATCTTCTTAAAACTGGTAGTGTCATTGAGCATGGCTTATTGCTCCTATCAGTTTTAATAGAAACTCTTCAGAAATATCTTCTGATATTTCTATACGAGCATTGCCACAAATGATTGAAGCTACTCCATACGTTACTGGTTTTGGTTCAGCAATAGCAGGTGGTAGTTCAACAAAAGTCGGTTCACTAATAACCATCTGATTAGATTCATCTATAGACTGAAGCTGACCTGCGAAATAGTCCTGAACTCTACGCATGTGATCATAAAAGGTTGGTGGTTTAATATCGTGAATGGCACACCATTCACGAACTGTCATGTCTTTGGGTCTGGAATTGAAGTCTTTAACTTCTTCAACCCATTGCTGATAACGCATCTGTCTTTTTAAGGCAGCTGAATTATTCATATGAGTATCCTCCTGTATGTTCGGGTTTTATGACTTGTATGAGAACTATATCCATAGTTTCCATACAATCCATAGTTGTTATACAGAATTATCTCAAATCCGAACAAATGGAACGAGGTACTCATGATTTACCGTTTAC
>NZ_FOWB01000035.1:0-1236 GCF_900115355.1 Pseudobutyrivibrio sp. JW11
AAAAATAGAAAAGACCTATAACCTTTCATCGATTATGTCAAAAAGAAGGAATGAACTTATATGTGGCGTATTGGTTTTATGTAATGTGATGGAAGCTGCAGGTACTGGATTTGATAAAATTGTAGAAGAGTATTCTGCGGTGGATGATAAGCATAAGCCATATATTTATTCCACTTCAGATCATTTTACGTTAGTTCTGCCTGATCTTACTTATGAAATGGGAGTTGAAGCAGAACCAACAGAAAATCTTATATTTGCTCCAATTCCAAATGGAAGTAAATATGATGAAAAAATATTATCTTATTGTTACAACAATGCAAAAACAATTGCAGAAATAACAGAGTATCTTGAAGTGAGCAATTCTTCATATTTTAGAAATAAAATTATTAATAACTTGGTTGAAAATGATTATCTTATCGCTGATGAAGATGGAAGAACAAAATACTATAAGACAAATCATAATACCGTAGAACTGGCATAATGGCTTGTTTGTTTTATAAGATTTAGATGATTTGCTTTGAGGTACTGAGCCAGAGGGAAGAGCCACCCGAAGGGCATGCTATTGAATAAAAGCGTAATGAAAATGATAGACTTGTGAAACGGCGGAGAAAAACTTGCTTATGAGTTTACTTCGCCGTCGGTAATTAGTTTTAATCATTTTCATTGCGCTTTTTTCAATAGTGGCGGATGAAAAAAGAGAGAGACAACTGGCGAAATGTATCCGTTTACACGCTTTACAGCTAGAGGTGTTTACCACCTCAGAGCGTGAACGGGTAAACGGATATAAGGTGTTGTTATAGAGATAAGTACTTGACTGAATATGATAAATAATATAGTATTAATGTGTAAATTTTATTTATTATATTATTTCACTTTATGACAGTTTTGATACTACTGTTGCTTGAATGAGTGAAACCTATGATGTATTTATGCGGAGGTTAAGTAGTTCAAGTTTTTAGCTGAATAATTAAGTTGAAAGGCTAATGGTTTTAAAGTATCAATAGTTATGATGTAACTTGACAATCGGAAAGTACGATATTCGAGAAAGGGGTATTCGAATTAAAAGAAGAGCCTATCGTTCGGAGCTGTACCGAAGTGCGATAAAGCAGTAATCCAACGTCCTGGGATTATAAACAAAAGGATAAACAGCCAGAAGTTGAAAAAATATCTGGAGAAGTTGATTGCTTCTACTCAATAATCCGATAGAATCCTTACTACCGTAGAATAATAAAATAG
>NZ_FOWB01000025.1:0-16263 GCF_900115355.1 Pseudobutyrivibrio sp. JW11
TATTATCTGTGTGAAGCTGCATTATCTCTTGTAAGATGCGACAAGGAATACAACGACTTCTATCACCTCAAATACAAAGAGGTAAACAGATACCAACATAAACGTGCACTCGCATTAACTGCCCGTAAACTTGTGCGATTAGTCTTTCGACTGCTGAAAGACAATCGTCTATATCGTCCAGCATAGTAGTATCACCTACTTGCTGATGAGTACGCCCTGCTCATTTAAAAATATGGTCGACAGGGCTTAGGTGGTCGTTTTTTCTTTTCGTGAAATATATCAAAAAATAAAAGAATTTTTATTCTTCTTCACTTGACATCACACCGCTGGACTTATATTTGCATTTATATTGATTCTAAATGATTTAACAGTGAGATTCAATAAATCACACGCAATCTATTGAAACTGTTCAATCATAATTTGTACACTGCGCTGGCCTCTAAATTCATTAATAGATGGCTCGTATACAATATCCATTTTAACGCCTGTATTTCTTCCTGAAAAGAGTCCTTGCCAGCTGGAATCTCCATATTTTTGGATAACAGCGTTTTCGAATTCAGGAACATTTCTAAACATAAGAGCTGTTATACTTTGGCCTTTTTCTGTAAGTAATGATAAGCGTAAATACTGACCTTCCTTACCAATATAAGCCGCTCTGGTTATAGGTATATTTTTCAAAGCAAACAATGGCTTTGTATTACCTGTACCAAATGGAGCAAGTAAGTCTATTGAATCTACAAGCTCCTCAGTGATATACCCTAGAGGCATATCGCAATCAATATTAATAATTTCCTGCATATCATCATCTGTCAATTTGCAGTTTGCATTAAGTCTTTGGCGAAGCTCATCTATTTTTTCTGTTGGAAGGCTGACACCTGCTGCCATTGGATGTCCACCGAACTTTGTAAACACATCCTTAACTGCTGTAAGCTCCTCAAACATATTGTAAGCCGGAATTGAACGGCCACTTCCCTTTGCTCCATCCTCAGCATCTGTAATCACAAGTACAGGCTTGCTGTAGCTTTCTCTAATACGTCCTGCCACGATACCAGCCAAGCTTTCGTGAAGCTCAGGAATGTACACTACTAGAACTCTATCATTTACAATGTCGGTAGTTTCGATAAGCTCTCTAGCTTTATCAATACCGGTTTGTGTCATTGCCTTTCGCTCCGCATTAAGTTCCACCAACTCATTTGCCATTGCAAGTGCTTTTGCCTGATTTTCTTCCATCAAAAGCTCTATTGCTTTAGCTGCAGTATCCAAACGGCCACTGGCATTAAGGCATGGCCCAATTACAAAGCCAAGATGATAGCAGCTCAATGGTTTTCCTGAAAGCTCCGTTCTAGCAATAAGAGCGCTTAAGCCGATGTTGTCAGTAGTTTCAATTGCCCTGATTCCGTGATATACAGTGGAGCGATTTTCACCCTTTAATTCCATAACATCGCAAACCGTAGCAATGCTGGCAAACTGAAGAAACTTATCAGATTCTTCTTTTTCAATTCCAATGAACTCGTAAAGAACTTCCACAAGCTTCCATGCTACCTGTGCTCCACAGATTCCTTTAAATGGATATTGGCAATCCTCTCGCTTAGGATCGACCACAGCATCTGCATTAGGAAGAACTTGCTTTCTAGTAACTCCATCATCTGCCAATTCGAATGGCACCTCATGATGATCCGTTACAACAACTGTCATACCTAGTTCTTTCGCCAAATTGACTGCTGGAGCTGCTGCAATACCATTATCACAAGTAATAATGAATCTAACACCTTCATCATATGCTTTTTGAACCATATCTGGATTTATGCCATATCCATCAATCATTCGGTCAGGTACTGCATAGTCTACGTCTCCCCCTGCCTCCTGGATAGCCCTGGTAAGAATGTATGTAGACATGATGCCATCTACATCATAATCACCTACAACGCGAATCTTTACTCCTTCATCAATAGCTTCCAGAAGTAGTTCACAAGCATTATCCATATCAGCAACAAGATGAGGGTCAGGAAAATTATTTAAAGTAGGATGAAGATACTCATTCATCTCCTCATATGTTTTAAGACCGCGATTTACCATAAGGCGCACAATAACAGGGTCCACATTTAATTTCGAACTTAAGCCTGCATAGTCTGCAGCTTTCCTTTGTAGAATCCATCTACTCATAACAATTTCTCTCCGTTAAAAAAATTCCGCGACTTCCGTCGCGGAATTTAGTCGTTCTATAAATATTAAGCAAGAGCGGCAGTAATAATAGCCATTGAATATACTTCCTGTGCATTGCATCCACGAGATAAGTCGTTGATTGGTGCGTTAAGTCCAAGAAGGATTGGGCCATAAGCATCGAAACCACCAAGACGCTGTGCAATCTTGTATCCAATGTTACCAGCATTGATATCTGGGAAGATAAATGTGTTTGCATGACCAGCTACTGTAGAGCCTGGGCACTTTGTCTTTGCAACACGTGGTGAAACTGCTGCATCAAACTGAAGCTCGCCTTCGATGTCAAGCTCAGGATACTTCTCCTTAGCCTTTGCTGTAGCTTCACGCATCTTATCAACATCCTCGCCCTTTCCAGAACCAAGTGTTGAGTATGAAAGCATAGCAATCTTTGGATCAATACCGAAGATCTTTGCACATGCTGCTGTCTCGCCAGCGATTTCTGCAAGCTCATCAGCGTTTGGCTTGATGTTGATTGCGCAATCACCCATAGCAAGAACTTCTCTATCGCCTGTAGCAGAGTTACGTACCATGATGAAGCATGATGATACGATGCTGTTACCTGGCTTTGTCTTAATAACCTGAAGTGCTGGACGAACTGTATCAGCTGTTGAGTATGTAGCGCCACCAAGAAGTGCATCTGCAACGCCCATCTTTACAAGCATAGTACCGAAGTAGTTTGCCTGCTTACATGTAGCAGCTGCCTGCTCCATTGTAACGCCCTTGCTCTTTCTAAGCTCACAGAAAAGCTCGCACATCTCATCAAATCTGTCATAGTTATCTGGATCAATGATAACTGCTCCACGGATGTTGAAACCAGCATCTTCTGCAGCTGCTGCAACCTCTGCTTCCTTACCAATAAGAATTGGCTGAAGGAAATCTGAACCAAGAAGACGGCTAGAAGCCTCAATAATACGTGGGTCTGTACCTTCTGTAAATACGATTTTCTTAGGATCCTTTTTAAGGATGTCAATTAATGCTCCAAATCCTGCCATTTTTAATTCCTCTTCTTTCTTTAACTATTTATTTAAAATTTAATTAGTTACTACAAACCATAGCTAGTGTACACCTTTTTTGTGAAAAATGGATGGCTTTTTTTATTGTTCTCGATTTTGTACTTTATTGTATTTTTTCTGATATAAATCCATTCTCATCAACGGCTACATTACTAGAAATACTTTCAACATATGAATAGCTTGATTCGTCTATTGAAGTCACTGCATTTGAGGCGCTAATTGGTACTATTCTGTAGCTAATAGCATCATTCTCATCAATTGTAAATTGAACTGCACCACCTCCACCTGACTTGATTGTCTGGTTAAAAATGAAGTTGCCCAAGCTATAGAAAATAGGCTTACCATTGTAGTATTCAACTGGCTGTAAGCAGTGGCTGTGCATGCCTATTACAGCATCTGCGCCAGCATCAATCATTTTGTAGCCATCATTAGTCTGGTAATCCTCAAGCTCAGTTGTGTGCTCCACGCCCCAGTGAACCATTACGAATAGATAATCCACCTGACTATCTGCCTCTGAAATAGCATTCAATAAATCTGTCTCATCATAGAAGCAGAATTCTCCTGGCTGTGAGTTTAGCACATTCCAGCTTCCAACTGGTATCACATGGCTGGCTGCTAAAAAGCCGTAAGTTCTGCCTTTAGCATCTGTTTTAACAATAAGTTTACTAGCCTCTTCAAGACTGTTTCCAGCACCTGTATATTCAATACCGGCATCCGAAAGTGTTGTAAAGGTGTCTGTCAATGCATCCTGACCATAATCAAGCACATGGTTATTTGCAAGCCCCGCTATATCTACACCTAAGTCATTAAGAATTGTCACGTAAGTAGGATTTACTCTAAATGTGTATTGCTTATCTGGAGCCTGCTGTCCTCGCTCCGAATAGCAAAATTCATTGTTAATCATTGTATATGTGGCGTCGTTTAAAAGTGACTGTATCTCAGCTGATGCCACGCCATCAATTCCCTGACTATCATAATTTGACTGAACATATTCACTAAGCTCAACATCTCCAGTAAAGACAATTGATGTTGTTAAATCCTCTGTTGTAGGTTCAGCCTCTGTTGTTTCCTCAGTATCTTCTGCCTCCACGGCAATAGGCTCATCCTCAGTGGTTTCCGTCTCACCTATTAGCCACTGAAGCTCATCTTCCATTCCCTGCTCTTTGGCAAAGGCTTTTGCCTGCTCATTAAATGGACCATTTTCACCGAATGCATACCACATACCAGCACCAATTATTACCAGTACTAGTACTGTTTTAATTAACCCTGCAAAAAATTTTTTCATAAGTTTATTCTCTCTATTATCTGAATTTATTCTTTTCAGCGTCGTAGTGATAATCAATCATTGCAAGCTTTGCAATTATTTCATCACCATCAATTTCATTATCCTCCACCAATGCATCAAAGCTTGAATAATAATCTCTTAATGCAGTATTTACTACAGAAAGAAGCATCACTGGATCTTTTGGAAAATTCATTTTGCGTCTCCTCTAAACTGTTATTCTGTAGTATTCTACCACATTAAATAGGGACCAGCAAAAAGCCGGTCCCACTCGTGATAAATCTTTTCAATTAAAGTTCAGTAAGAGGAGCAATCTGCTCAAGAACATTATTCATATCCTCAAACATAAATCCCTTCTTAGTAATCTTAACTTTGATATCTTCGATGTCGTCTGAAACTGTATCGAAGTATCTCTGAGAGTCGTCAATGTTGTCAGAGATTTCATTGATTGATGATTCGCAGTTCTTAAATACATCTGCCATCTGAGCACTCTGGCCTGTTACCTCATCTGCAACGTCCTTAATCTTTCCAACAACTTCCTGCGTTTCAACTACTCTCTCATGAGAAGCACTAATAGCATCCTTTGTATGATCAACTGATTCAACCAAGCGGTTATTATTCTCATCAAGTTCTTTCATACTATCAAAGATAGATGTTACAACGCTTTGGATTTCAGTAGAAAGATTTGTTACTTCATCGGCAACAACGGCAAATCCTCGGCCTGCCTCACCTGCACGTGCAGCTTCGATTGAAGCGTTAAGGGCCAAAAGGTTTGTCTGCTTTGCAAAGCCACCAATCTGTTCAACCTTTTCACGAATGTCATCAAAGCTCTTCTGGAATGCTTCAAACACTTCCTCAACCTCTGCGATTGTATCTGAAACTGCACTAGAGCTTCTATCTACATTTTCCATACCTTCATGAGAATCGTCAGCTGTAATTTCAAGCTTCTTTACGATTTCATCAAAGGCTTGTGTAATCTCCTCAATTGTTTTGAATTGATCCTGGAATCTGGCAACTGAATCAGAAATGTTACCATACTTTTCCTCAACAACTGAGAAAGAATCTCTGATTGTCTCAATACCCTGAATAGTATTTGCCTCTTCTCTCTGAAGCATATTCTTTTGCTCAATCGAGAACCTACCAACCTCTTTTAAGGCAATCATTTTATCTTTTAAATTAACAGCTTTCTCACTTGCTGGCGTAGTTGTTGCAACTTCCTGCTCAACTACTTTCTTCTTACCAAAAAGTCCCATATCGTCCTCCTATCTACCCTACTCAAATACTGCACATACCATTGTCTGATTTACATGTTGTTTCTTGTACTGCTCACCACCGCCGATGATTCCAACATGTGGGCCTACTCCCTTCATGGCTGTCAAATATTCGGTTAGATAATTCCTCTGAGTGTAGAGTAGATGACGATAGATACAATTCACAGAGAATACCAATGAGATTTTCTTATTCTCTTCTTTGATTTGTCGTCTTGTTTCTGCACCAATCTCGTCGTAATCCATCAGTTCCATTATCTGAATGGTATCATTTTCATTGATTTTTTTGTAATTAATCAATGAACCGTTCTCACCAATCGCATAAGGGCTACTGATGAAGATTTCATCACCGATTACACGACCAAGCGGACTAACCAAAACATTGTCTACTAACTCGCTTCTACTAACGCCAGCATCCTCACAATACACATCCGCTGCAGGTCTACCATCCAAAGAAATAAGTTCCTTCTTCGCCAGGTTAACCTTTGTTGCAATATGTGTATTTGCCCCTTCTATAGGTCTAAAAATTAGCTCAGAATATGTTCTAATCTTTCCTGTTTTATTTTTAATTAAAGCATAACAACATGCATCTGGATAAAGAACACCGTTAAGCATTGCATATCCTGTTGCATCTGCTGGGTATCCAAAAATTGTACCACCAACAATAGGAATGTTAGCTTTCTCTAAGGCCACATTCATAGATGAAACCAAACGTTCCTCATCATTAGTACAGAACTCAATGCAAACTGTGTTGCCATCTCCTGCCCCAATCTTAGAAACTTTTTGTTCCATTGATGCAATATCCTGAAGAGGTGCCTTCGATAGATTTCGCAAGATTCCTACTTCAACCTCTGCATCTGCACCAAACGAAATCAAAACCATTCGCTTATCTGATGATTCTGATTCATAATAAGACGTTGTACTTGTGCCGATTAAATCAACACCAGGGAACTTATTAGCAATTTGTTCCGAAGCGTCCTTCAAATGCTCATATGCGCATAATAAAATTAATAATTTAGGATTATTAGCCTTCCCAATAACTTCGGCTACGGCTGAATTGACATCAGCCTTCATTGATGTACCAATTGATATTTGCATAATTACCCCTTTCTGACAATATATTCCCCAGCAACCTAACTGTATCACAAATATTTTCTATTTTCGAGTAAGTTCACACAATTTCCATGAAATGTTGTTTTTTTTTCAATATACTAATAGTGTCACGTTATGTACCATAGTGACAATATTGACATATCGTTTTAGGAGGCAATATGAAGCAAAAAACTATTGTATTTGACAAAGCTGACGAAATGGATGATGTTGCCCTACAGCTGCTAAATTTTATTGAAGAAACTCCACATAAAAAAGTGCTTTTTCAAGCTGTAGAGCCTAGCGGCGATATTGATTATATAAAAAAAGGACTGGAGTATGCTCATATTGCACTTCCAAAAATAACAATCATCGGTATGACTTCTCACTGCGCAATGACCCATGATACTCATGCCGCAAAATTTCCTGTTGTATCCGTTCTTTTATTTGAAGAAAACGATTATACAGCCTTCTCTTATGACTGTAATATACTTACACCTAAGGATGTAGGTCTTGAATTATGTAAAGAACTGGAAAACATCAAAGATGTAAAAGGCATTCTAGTAATGGGCTCCGATATTACACTGACTCCTCAGGATTTTATAGATGTAGTAACAGCGAAGTATCCTAATATTCCTTTGTTTGGAGCCTTGGCTGGCACTTCAACTTTAAAATCAGACGAGTCTTTGGTTTTCCATAACAACAACGTATATGAAAGAGGTATGGTAATTGTGGTATTTCACGGACCTACTCTGGAGATAACCACCCACTATAGTTTTGGCTGGAAACCTTTAGGAAACACCTTTACTGTTACAGAAAGCTCATCTGATGGAAAGGTTTACAAAATAAATGATAAGCCTGCTGTCACTGTATATAATAAGTATCTAGGGGTTCCTATTAATGAATACTTTTTTGAGAATACAGCAGCATTTCCTTTTATTTTCAAGCATAACAATAAGCTGGTTGCCCGTGTTGCATTAAAGCACACAGTAACCTCACTTCAGTTTGGAATTGAAATACCAGAGGGAACAAAGTTCAGCTTAGCCTATGCAAAAGCGAATTATCTTTTGGATGAATCATTGACCTGTGCCAACAAGATGAAGGAATTCAATCCCGATGCAATACTTATTTATGCATGTATGAGCCGTAGAACACTTATGGGGGATGAACTAGCTGAAAGGGAATTTTCATATTTTAAGCAAGTTAATCCTAACGTAACCTGGTCCTGTGGATATGGAGAACTTCTTTACGACGAGCATGGCGATGGCCTATTAAATGGTTCTCTTGTTGCTGTAGGTATAAAGGAAGGTAACAAACCAGTCGCAGATACCTCTCCTATTACAGACCCACGATTACAAGCTGAGCCTGAGGTTATAGATTTAAGAGATCGACTTATTTCATTCCTGGAATCAACAACAGAAGATTTAAATGAGAATATAAACCTTCTTGCAAATATGGCTAGTCATGATCAGCTTACAAAAATCTATAATCGAGCAGCTCTTGACTATTATTATGATGAGCTAGTCCACAATATTTCTGCCTTTGATACCGTTGCTATGATTATGTTTGATATTGACCACTTCAAGCGAGTCAATGACACTTTCGGTCATGATGTGGGAGATCAAGTAATTACAGGAGTTGTAAATACAATAAAGGAAAGACTTCCAGACAATGCATTTTTTGCCCGCTGGGGTGGAGAAGAATTTATGTGTCTGATTCCAAATTGCGATAAAGAAACTGCTATTGATGTGGCAGAGCGTATCCGCATAAGAGTGTCTATTACCGATTTTACTCCTGTTGATCAGGTAACTATAAGTATCGGTGTTTGCCTAATAAACAAGGATATCGATAAAATTGAATCCTTTGCCAAAGTTGACAAAGCCTTGTATGAGGCCAAAGAAACAGGCCGCAACAAGGTTGTCTTCTCTGAATAATAAGATTATCGATTACCAGTTTTTCTCAAATCCATCTGAGATGAACTGGTAATTGTCTTTTGTACCATCTTCACTTATAAACAATTCAGCAATGGCGCAGTTGTTGAAATCCACATCCCAATACTGGCTTCGTGGAGTCTTTTTAATAGTCTCAAAAATAGCATGGCTAAGTGCTCCATGGCTTACCAGCATAACAATGTCATCATCATTAAACTGACCTGTTTTTATAGCACTTCTGATTTTTTCTATCACACGTCCCGCTCTTGCTATAACCTCGTCATAACTTTCTCCACCCTCAGGAGGATTATAAGTTTCAGGTTTATCGAAACATTCAACAAGAAATTCCGGATTTTCCTGTTCCATATTTTTCTGTTCATATATTCCAAAAGACATTTCAATTAAATCTGGCTCAATTACCACATCATCAGGCTTATTGTCCTTAGTTATTTCATTTTCCTGATAGTCACTAATATCAATTCCAGCTACTATACAGCCTGTCTCAATTGCTCTTCCCAGTGGACTGGTTATTAGTTTTGTTGGAATAAGGCCAAGACTTTTCACTAGTTCATGTGTCTCTCTCGCCTGCTGACGCCCTCTTGCATTAAGTGGTATTTCAGAACTGCCCTGTAGTCTTTTTTGTGCATTTAAATCTGTCTGTCCATGTCGTACTAATAATATTCTCAAAATCCTATCCTCTTTTATCTGCTATTTTATTCTCATGACATAATAGTCCATGTTACAGATTGATGCAATGACTAGCAACTCAATCCTATACGTGATACCATGGTAAAGATTTATATTAGAGGTATTATTATGATTTACAGAAAACAAAAAGATTTTGATAACTTCAAATGTATTGCAGATAAATGTCCCAAAAGCTGCTGTATCGGTTGGCAAATCATGATTGATGAAGATAGTCTTGATAAATACGCTACCACATCTGGAGACTTTGGACATAGATTAAAATCTTCTATTAATTATGAAGAAGGCTCTTTTCTTCAAAACAACACTCGTTGTAGCATGCTTAATGAAACAGGTCTTTGTGATTTGCAATCCACTTTAGGGGAAAGCTATCTTTGCAGCACCTGTGGCAAGTATCCTCGTCATGTTGAAGAATTTCAGGATATTCGTGAATATTCACTATCTCTTTCATGTCCTGAGGCAGTTAGAATGCTTATGGCCCCTGACTATTCTTTTTCATTTGAGGAAACTGAGGATGATATTTTAGACGACCCAGAAGAATTTGAAGACTTTGACTTCCTGCTCTTTGACAAGTTGGAATATGCTAGAGATAAACTGATTGAGCTTGCAAAAGATAGCTCTCTTCCTTTTTCAGAACGATTGGAACGCATTAGAAGTTCTGCATTTGCCTTGCAGAATCTCTACGATGAAGGTGAAATTTTTGAAATGGATAACATCTCCTATGAAGATAAGTCCAACATTTCATTAGAATATGCCATGAGTGGACTCAACACCCTCCTTGAATTAGAAGTGTTAGAAGAATCATGGCATGAAACCATTAGAGAAACGATATCCTATTGGAATAACAATCCAGCAAAACAATTTTCAGAGGATGCAACCTTTGTTTTTGAAAAGATACTTATTTCTCTTCTATTTAATTACTTCTGCGGCGCTGTATATGATGGACAGATTTATGCCAGAGCTATGATTGCCATAATGAGCACTCATTGGATTATGATGATTCAAGCTGCACATCCTAATATGGACTTAGCCCAAAACATATATCTATATTCTAGAGAAGTTGAACACTCCGACACTAACGTAAATACGTTAATATCATACTTTGAACAGGAATTGGATTAAAAAAGGAACTCTCATTGGAGAGTTCCTTTTTTCTACTTAATCTTTATATGTCTCATCCAATACATCTGAGAACCATCTTCCATTCATTACATGATCAATCATAAGATTCTTAACATCATCTGAAATACTGTTGTCTGCTTCCATCTGACCAATTATCTGCTTGTAAGATGAAGTTGTGTTTTCTACAGTGACAATAGCATTCGAATCATCAGCATCTAGTACTAATGATACAGGATTTGCTGGTGTCCAATTATTCCATGTAGCAAGTGAATCACCATTTGGATTTCCTGATACTAGGAAGTTGCTCAGATAACTATCGAATACTGTTGCCATATTCTGATATCCTGTGTTATCAAAATTTGCAAAGCTTCCATATGAATGATTATCGGTAAGCATTGGGACAAAGATTCCATGGAATGATCCCATCATTGGGATTTGAGTTGCACTGTCATCACTACCATATCTAACCTGACAAATATAAATATTGTCATCATAATTTGCATACATCTTTTGTGCTGAACACTGTGCATTAAATATTCTGTACATTTCAGAACCATACTCAATTGCAAATGACTTTGCTAAATCCTGTGTTTGAGAATCTAATGCCATCACATCTGGACTATAGAAATATCCATCAAAAGCTGAGAATAAGCTAAACTCTGTTTCTCCTGTTAACATAAGGATTGGTACACTATTGTATTCAGTAGTATCAAAACCTTCAGAAGGAATAACTACATCGTCTGTATAAAGATGAGGGAACACGCTCATTCTTATTCCTGCATTTGACATAAGTTGACACAAACGATCTGCATCAACAGATTTCATGTATGTAACTACCGCTGGGTCACTAGATAATAACCACGCCTTTGCCAACTCTTCGTTGGCAGCTAATCCATCTTCTACAACAAGCGGAGCAACTGCTTCTGCTATTCTATCAGCACTTGCATCTTCGTCTGCAACTGTCATACCACCTGAATATACTACTGCTTTATCAAATTTGCCTTCAAAAATTGGGCTGATGAGCATGGCCATAACATCACGTCCACCAGCTGAAAATCCTGATACAGTAATGTTGTTTGGGTCTCCTCCAAACTGTTCGATATTTGCACGAACCCAATCTAGAGCTTTTGCAATATCAAGCATTGCGTAATTTCCTGTAGAATCTGCATCAGTCTGGAATGCTGGAAGTGCGTTAAATCCTAATATTCCAAGTCTGTAATTTAAAGATACATAAATGCAGTTCTCATCTACAACAATCTGTGATCCCTCAATTTCTGATGAACTTCCGGTCTGATTATTTCCACCGTGAATGTATACAAGCACTGGCAAATCCTTTGCATTATTTGGTGCATATACATCTAAGTTCAAGCAATCTTCAGAGCCAGATACAACTGTCTCACCTGTTGCATAATCTGTTCCTGCCTGAATTGCTTTA
The DNA here is from genome assembly GCF_900115355.1 of Pseudobutyrivibrio sp. JW11. Classification (NCBI taxonomy): domain Bacteria; kingdom Bacillati; phylum Bacillota; class Clostridia; order Lachnospirales; family Lachnospiraceae; genus Pseudobutyrivibrio; species Pseudobutyrivibrio sp. JW11. Next base: position 12,066 of record NZ_FOWB01000025.1, read on the forward strand.
TTCCCTACAGAGGTGCAATCTAATACATCTGTCCAAGCTGCTGGATCCTTTGGCTCTTCCCAGCGCAAATCTCCTGTAGGTGCAGCTGCGTATGGAATCGAATACCATACATTACAATTATCTTTACTTGTTCCTTCCACTGCTCCAAACTGTGTGTTTTTTACTAAACTAGCTGTTGCGGTCTGGTTTTCCACAGAAACGTTCGTAGCTGCATAAACATTAATGCTTGAAAACCCTGTTGCTCCTAGCGCTAAAACTAGAGCTAATGCTAAAAAAATCTTTCTCTTCATATTCATCCTTCTCCTTTGATAAATTATGATTTTCCTTGATTATATTGGCCGGTAGTTACTACCGAGCAAGGAAAAATATGGTCGTTGATATTTGTTAATTCTGCCTATATAATGGCTAAAGGAGAGGTTTTAATGTTATGTCAAAATCATTTATGTCTATTGGTGAATACGCCAAAATGGTAGGGGTATCCCCTGAATATCTCAAGTTCTACGATAAAAAGAATTTAATAAAACCGATATGGAAGGATGACAGAGCCTACAGATATTATGCTGATTTTCAAATCATCCATTTTATTGAGCTACAACAGTTAAATAACATGGGGATATCACTGGAGGACGCAAAATCAATTATTGATACATCAAGTCTTGAAGAACGTCTTGATGTCTATAAAAATGCTCTTCAAGCCAAACGCGAAGAAATCATTAATTTACTGTTTTTAATGAATCAAATTGATGACACCACTTCTGCTCTAGATAGAATTAAAAACAAAGAAAGCTGGCGCATAGAAGAATTACCATTGTCCTATTTCACATTTATTGATTTTGATAAACGAAAACAAGGAAGAGATTCTGCTATTTGGAAAGACAACTTTAGTATGAATGCCACACAATACGTGAAGATGCAGGATTCTTCAGCATACCAATTAGAACCTGGAAAATTTGAAAGAATGTGGGGCGCTATCCAGCCCGATTTAACAGAACAGCTTACAAATGACGATAAGCAAACAATAATCCCAGTTGGAAACTGCAAATGTTTTGTCTATGAATATAGCATTCCTACAGAGTACGACGATGAGGGCAAGCTCTGTGAAAACGTTTGGGACTTGTCACTACCTCTGACAATCATGAAAGAAAAAAATATTAAGCATAAAGGAGAATTCTTCCAGAAACGTCTGTGTACCACTCATGAACCTGAGGGTGAATTTCTTCATGTACAAACAATAGCGCCTATCTATTGATAGACGCTACATTTTTTCTAATTTCATATGCGCCACAGCTCCATTTTGTTCCATGGTCTTTAATTCCGTATAATAGAATTTATCATTATGAGCTTCTATTGCATCCATGAGAAGATAAACTTTGTAGCCTTTTTCTAATGCATCCATAACCGTTCTGGATACGCAGCACCTTCCATCAACTCCAACAACATTTATAGTATCAACATTCATCTTGTTAAGAAAGGGCTCAAAATCTGCATTAGAAAAGGCGCTAGGCAATCTTTTCTTAAATACACAATCAGATTTAATTAATAGGCTTTCGGCTAAATCAAAATTTTCATCCTTACCACTTCTTCCTGTATTTCTAACATAAACTACAGGAATATCTTTTTTTATTGCCTCAGCTATTCTATTATTTACCCTCTCAACCAAATCTGGTTTATAGTTCTTTAAATATCGTTGTTGTACATCAATAACAAGTAATATTTTCATAAACCACCTACATTAAGCATTTCTCCCTACACATCTACTATCAAAAGTATATCATAGTGCATTAATAAAATGGGGCTTAATTAAGTCCTCCGGGGTTAGTTGTGACTAATTTTTGTTCTATTTTTTCATAAAAATTTCATTAATGTTCGGGATTGAAAAACACTTCTTTAGGGTGTATCATCTGATTACAAAAAGCAAACATATTTTCGGAAATTATGTTCGATAAATGGAGAATTATTATGTGTACAAGATATGCTTTAGAGAGAAGTCTTACTGGTTTAAAGGATATAATCGATATAGCCGAACGCTCTTCTCTCACTACTAAATTTATAGACTCCCATGCACGGCCATTTATTACAGATGGAGAAGTTCGTCCGACGGATATTGTTCCTGTTATCGCTCCCAATTCAAAGGGAGCGCGAAGTGTCTTTCCAATGCAATGGGGATTCATCGGCAGGGATAATAAACGATCAATCTTCAATGCTCGCTACGAAACTGCCAGCATAAAGCCCACTTTCAAAGAAGCCTGGCGAACTCACAGATGTATTATTCCAGCATCATACTATTTTGAATGGGAACATTTTAGAAGCCCAGATGGTCGAGTCAAAACTGGAGACAAATACGCAATACAGCCAAATGGTTCTACTATCACCTGGCTTTGCGGTTTATATAATATTGAAAATGGATATCCAGTATTCGTTATTCTTACAAAAGAACCAACAGAAAATCTTAAGCAAATACATGACAGAATGCCCTTAATGCTACCTGAAGATAAAGTTGATGAATGGATAAATCCTTCCTCAAGTCCTGAAGAATTAATTCCTTATGCATTATCAGATGTTGTTGCAGAGAAAATACTATTAAGCCGTTATTAGACTTATCCTCTCTTTGGTGGGAGTAAATATGGACACCATCATAAGTTACTATATACACAGTTAATACAGTAAATAGCAACTTATACGGAGGTATTTTTATGAAAGGATACATTATTGACGCAGGATATATGGGATATGTTGATGGCGAATACGAGTTATTTGCTACAGAGGACGATTATTTAGAATACATGGCTGCATAATCTCATATACAAATACAAACATGGAGAGAAAGCCTATGGAACTTGCAAATCAAATCATTGCAGTAGATTTCGATAATACACTATGCTTCAGTGATTGGCCTAATCTAGGCAAGCCAAATCTACCGCTAATACAATACCTAAAAAAACAAAAAGCATCCGGAAGCAAAATCATTCTTTGGACCTGTCGCGCTGGCAAGCCTCTTGAAGATGCTACTGACTGGTGTAAAAAGCACGGCCTTATTTTTGATGCAATCAATGATAACCTTCCAGAAATAGTTGAGCTATACGGAAATAACAGTAGAAAAATAACTTGTGACATCTACATCGACGATAGAAATATGAAAATAGAAGAATTGCTTACAGCTAATAGTTAAAATAAAAAGACTTTGGATAATTCCAAAGTCTTTTTTAGCGTGCGTGAGAAGATTCGAACTCCCGACACCTTGGTCCGTAGCCAAGTGCTCTATCCAGCTGAGCTACACACACATAATAAAAAGTAGCGAGAGGGGGATTCGAACCCTCGACACCGCGGGTATGAACCGCGTGCTCTAGCCAACTGAGCTATCTCGCCATATTAAAATGCGCGATCAGGGGTTCGAACCCTGGACACCCTGATTAAGAGTCAGGTGCTCTGCCAGCTGAGCTAATCGCGCATGATATTAATGTAAGAGCGGGTGATGGGAATCGAACCCACGTATTCAGCTTGGAAGGCTGATGTTCTACCATTGAACCACACCCGCAAATATTCAATTAGTCGGGGTGACAGGATTCGAACCTGCGACCCCCTGGTCCCAAACCAGGTGCTCTAGCCAAACTGAGCCACACCCCGATGTTTTAGGATAAGCTCCCCAAGTAGGACTCGAACCTACGACAACTCGGTTAACAGCCGAGTGCTCTACCAACTGAGCTATTGAGGAATACAAACAATAGCAAAAACTATTGAGTGGAGACGGAGAGATTCGAACTCTTGACCCCCTGCTTGCAAGGCAGGTGCTCTCCCAACTGAGCTACGCCCCCAAATAGTGGTTTCTCTACGAAAAAAGCAAGCTCTTGCTTGCTACTTCTCTTATAGCAACCTCAAAACTTCACACAGTAAAACTTAGTGTCCGAAAATTCGCTACACATCTTCCTTTTAGAATAAACCTTCGATCTATTAGTATTCATCAGCTGAATGCGTTACCGCACTTACACCTTGAACCTATCTACCTTATCGTCTATAAGGGATCTTATTTCCTTAAAGGAATGGGATATCTCATCTTGAGGGGGGCTTCACGCTTAGATGCCTTCAGCGTTTATCCCGTCCAGACTTGGCTACTCAGCTATGCCGTTGGTCGACAGCTGATACACCAGTGGTCCGTCCACCCCGGTCCTCTCGTACTAGGGGCAGCTCCTCTCAAATATCC
>NZ_FOWB01000024.1:0-21327 GCF_900115355.1 Pseudobutyrivibrio sp. JW11
ATTATCTCTTGTAAGATGCGACAAGGAATACAACGACTTCTATCACCTCAAATACAAAGAGGTAAACAGATACCAACATAAACGTGCACTCGCATTAACTGCCCGTAAACTTGTGCGATTAGTCTTTCGACTGCTGAAAGACAATCGTCTATATCGTCCAGCATAGTAGTATCACCTACTTGCTGATGAGTACGCCCTGCTCATTTAAAAATATGGTCGACAGGGCTTAGGTGGTCGTTTTTTCTTTTCGTGAAATATATCAAAAAATAAAAGAATTTTTATTCTTCTTCACTTGACATCACACCGCTGGACTTATTAATTGAGTCTTAATAGAATTTTAGCACTTTTCTGTATTCTTTCATAGTTTTCGCAAAATTCTCACACTTTAAATCTGTAGCCTACGCCCCAGATTGTTTCGATGTACTGTGGCTTTGATGTGTTCAACTCAATCTTTTCGCGAATCTTATTTACATGCACTGTAACAGTAGAGATATCACCGATTGATTCCTCTCCCCAAAGTGTCTCAAAAAGCTGCTCCTTCGAGTAGATAACATTTGGATTCTCTGCAAGGAATGTAAGTAAATCAAATTCTTTTGCAGTAAATGTCTTTTCCTCACCATTTATCCATACACGGCGGCTAGCCTTATCAATACGAAGTCCACGAATGCTGATTTCATTCTTTTGAATAGCTGGTGACTGAACGAGGCGCTCATATCTTGCAAGATGAGCCTTTACTCTCGCTACAAGCTCACTTGGTGAAAATGGCTTCGTGATGTAGTCATCTGCACCGAGGCCAAGTCCTCTGATTTTGTCGATTTCTTCTTTTTTAGCTGTAACCATGAGAATAGGTACATTTTTAACCTCACGGATACGCTTGCAAAGCTCAAATCCGTCTACACCTGGAAGCATTAAATCCAGGATGTACATATCGTAGTTGCCTGCCAAGGCCTTCTGTAAGCCCTTTTCTCCATCAGCTTCTATATCTACTTCGAAATTAGAAAGCTCTAGGTAATCTTTCTCAAGCTCTGCAATTGCTTCCTCATCTTCGATGATTAAAATTCTACTCATTTACGACCTCCTCATTTTCAATGAATTTTCTAATGACGAAATACATTGTTGTACCTTCGTTTTCCTTGCTTGTAACCCAAATCTTGCCGCCGTGGTCCTCGATAATTTTCTTTACTATTGAAAGACCAATTCCACTTCCACCGGCCGCAGAATTGCGGGATGTATCAGCTCTATAGAATCTATCAAAAACATATGGCAAATCTTGTGTTGCAATTCCCTTGCCATTGTCCGAAATTTCCACCTGAACAAAATCACCAACATCCTTTATGACTATACCAACACGGGATGCCACATCTGCCCTCATGTATTTAACAGAGTTGCTGACGATGTTGTGAATGATACGACCTAGCTGCTCTGGGTCTGCAATTATCAAAACATCTGGGTCTACAAAATTAGCATAATCAAGCCTGATATGCTGGTTTTCAAGATCCATACCAAGCTCTTCGATACAGTCCTCAAAGTACGCTCTCAGGTTGAGCTTTTGGAAATTGTATGGAATCTTGTTGGTATCGATATTTGAATACAGGGTCAACTCATTGATAAGTGTATTCATTTCATTGGCCTTGTTGTATATTGTGCGAATGTATTTCTCCTGCTTTTCAGGTGTGTCTGCAACACCATCAAGCATGCCTTCTGCATATCCCTTGATAGCAGTGATTGGGGTTTTAAGATCGTGAGCAATATTTGAAATCAACGCCCTCTGCTCTGCCTCATCCTCAAGCCTGTCCTTTGCATTATTCTTAAGACGAACTCGCATGTCTTCAAATGCATTACAAAGCTCACTCATTTCATCTGTACCTTGGCTTGCTACGCTGAAATCAAGGTTGCCTTCTTTGATATTATTAGCGGCAACCTTTAGCATCTTTAACTGTGGAGCGATTCCTCTGTATATCCAAACAACCATAATGATTGCGGTCACAAGGAGAATTACAAACTCAGAAATACAGAAGTTTGTAACCAACTCGTCAAACTTTCCCGCCTCATCCATATATGCCTTAAAAGAATGCATAATTTCGCTGGATATGATTTGCTCTTCCGTGGCCTCCAATACAAGTTTTTTCATTCCCAGCATCAAACTGCAAAACAGTGCCACTGGAACAAGTGTGATTATAAAAAATGAAATAATAAGTCTGTTTTTTAGTTTCATAATACTTACCTCATAAAAAATAGGCAGCCCCTAAGGACTGCCTAAATTATAACATAAGTGATTTATTAAAGATATTTCTTTAAAGCCTCTGCTTTGTCTGTTGCTTCCCATGGAAGCTTAACATCTGTACGGCCGAAGTGACCATAAGCTGCTGTTGGACGATAGATTGGACGACGAAGGTCGAGCATCTTGATGATTCCTGCTGGACGAAGATCGAAGTTCTCGCGAACGATTTCGATAATCTTTTCATCTGAAAGCTTTCCTGTGCCGAATGTATCAACCATAACTGATGTAGGTTCAGCAACACCGATAGCGTATGAAAGCTGAATCTCGCATTTGTCTGCAAGACCTGCTGCTACGATGTTCTTTGCAACGTAACGTGCTGCATATGCACCTGAACGGTCTACCTTTGTGCAGTCCTTTCCTGAGAAAGCACCGCCGCCGTGACGAGCGTATCCACCATATGTGTCTACGATGATCTTACGTCCTGTAAGACCTGCATCGCCATGAGGACCACCAATAACGAAACGTCCTGTTGGATTGATGTAGAACTTTGTCTTGTCATCAATCATGTCCTTTGGAAGGACTGGATCGAATACGTATTTTTTGATGTCTTCGTGAATCTGTTCCTGAGTAACATCTTCATCATGCTGAGTAGATAAAACTACAGCCTCAAGTCGAACTGGCTTGCCAGCCTCGTCATACTCTACAGATACCTGTGTTTTGCCGTCTGGGCGAAGATAGCTAAGTGTGCCATCCTTGCGGACATTGGTAAGCTGAAGAGCAAGTCTATGAGCAAGAGAAATAGGATAAGGCATGAGTTCTTCTGTTTCGTTAGTAGCGTAACCGAACATCATACCCTGGTCACCAGCGCCTGTATCCAGGTCATCTGTAAGTGAGCCTTCCTTTGCCTCAAGAGCCTTGTCAACACCCATAGCAATGTCAGCGGATTGTTGATCAAGAGCGACCATAACAGCGCAAGAGTTTCCATCGATGCCTTTCTTTCCATCGTCATAACCGATTTCAAGAAGAGTCTTGCGAACAATAGCTGGAACATCAAGCTGTGCCTTTGTTGTGATTTCGCCTGTTACAAGAACGAATCCTGTACATGAAGCTGTCTCACAAGCAACACGGCTCATTGGATCTTCAGCTAGGCAAGCATCGAGGATGGCATCCGATACGGCATCACATACCTTATCTGGATGGCCTTCTGTTACTGACTCTGAAGTAAAAAGTAACTTTTCCATTTTTTGACTCTCTTTCTTAAAATAAAAAAATTAGTTGCCTAAGCTTATATAGTATAACGTCATATGGGATTTTCGGCAATAGACATATTTTTATAACTGTCATCGTCTAAGTATTGCCTTGTAATCCCGAAATTGTATACGTATAATTATAATATATAATTATGAAAAATTAGAGGTAGAACAATGACACTAGCAGTAGACGAATTGAAGGCTGGTATGGTTGTAGCTGAACCTATCATGACCAAGCGTGGCCAGACCATTTCAAAAGCTGGTGAAACGCTGACAAATCAGCTTATTGCCAAGCTTGCCTTTTACAAAATCGAAGCGGTTACTGTTGAAGACCCTGAGCCAGAACCTGAGCCAGAGCCAGAACCAGAACCAACTCCTGCTCCTGCTTCCGCTAAACCAGAATCAAGAGTCAGTGACCAGATCACCTATACTCAGCGCCTGAAAGCTTCTCCAAAATTTCAGAAGTTCCAGTCGGACTATGCGTTGAATATCGGTTACTTAAAAGAAAACTTTGAAGCTATTATCGCAGGAGGTGGCGCAGAATGCTCCGACCTCATGCTTGAGAACTGTGAGTCTCTTTTCAAATCAAAGACTTCACTTGAGCTTTTAGATATGCTTTCAAACATGCGTAACTTAGATGACCCAATTTACACTCACTCTTTGAACGTAGCCCTCATTTCCCGTTCAATCGGAAAATGGCTTCAGCTTCCAAAGAATGATTTGAACGTCCTTACACTTGCCGGTCTTCTTCATGATATTGGAAAGACACAGATACCAGAATCTATTCTGAACAAACCTGATAAGCTGACCGCAGAAGAATACGCCACAATGAAGACTCATCCTCTTCTTGGCAAAAAGCTTCTTAATAATAAGGGCTTTGATTCCAGAATTCTTTCCGCTGCTTTACAGCATCACGAGCGAAGCGACGGTAGTGGCTATCCTAGAGGCCTTCTGGAAGATGAAATGGACGACTTCTCATGTATCGTTGCCATTGCTGATGTTTACGATGCAATGACTTGTGCCAGAGCACATCGTGATCCACTTTGTTCATTCCAGGTTATTGCTGAGTTTGAAAAAGAAGGACTTCAGAAATACCACACTAAATACGTGCTCACTTTCCTTGAGCGTATTGCAAACGCCTACAGCAACAGCCGCATTATTCTTAATAATGCAAAAACAGGCCGCGTGGTTTACATCAATAAGAGCAACCTTTCACGACCTGTTATTCAAATGGACAACGGCGACATCATCAATCTCGCCGATTCTGTCAACAAAGATTTATATATTAAAGCTATTCTATAAAGGCTTCCTGTATTCTGTCTTTCAATCCAGAATACCTTGCTGCCTGGGATGTATTATCCACCATAGAATAAAATACATTTGCGTCGCCTACCATGGTGACGCATTTTTTTGCTCTGGTAATGGCAGTGTAGAGAATGTTTCTGTTCATTAACATCTTTGGACCATCCATAACTGGCATTACAACTGCTGGATATTCAGAACCCTGGGACTTGTGAATAGTGATAGCATATGCTAGCTCCAATTCGTCCAGATTAGCAAATGGATAAACCACTTTTCGTTTTTCTTCGTATTCTACTGTGATAGTCTTAGCCCAATCGTTGATATCCTTGATGATTCCCACATCTCCATTAAAGACACCAACACCCTTTTCAATGGTGATGTTGTAGCCACCGGTGACTTCCCACTCTAGCTGATAATCGTTACGAATCTGCATAACCTTATCGCCCTCGCGGAAAATACGAGTATCTCCTGACCACTCTTTTTTGTTAGGGGCAGGTGGATTTAGGAAATTCTGAAGAATTCCATTTAATCGCTCTACACCAATCAATCCTTTTCTGGTAGGAGTGAGAACCTGTATCTCGCTAATGCCAGCATCTACGTATTTTGGCATTTTATCTCTAACAAGAGTAAGCATGACATTGATGATTGTGTCAGCATCATCTCTCTTTAAAAAGAAGAAATCCTTTGATTTATTATCAAGTACAACATGCTCTCCCTGGTGAATTTTGTGAGCATTTACGACGATGTCACTTTCCTGAGCCTGACGGAAAATCTTTTTCAGGGTAACCGCCGTGAATCTTTCTGATGCTAAAATATCCTTTAGAACATTTCCAGGGCCAACGCTTGGTAGCTGATTTTCATCACCAACCAGAATAAGTCTAGTACCTGGTGAAATTGCCTTTAGCAATGAATACATCAAAGACACGTCTACCATGGACATCTCATCAATAATGATTACATCACACTCAAGAGGATTCTCCTCGTTTCGGTCGAATCTGGCAAATGATGTGACGCTATCATCGTCATTCATGTTGCCTGCAACCTCAAGCATACGATGAATTGTTCTGGCTTCGTAGCCTGTAGCTTCACTCATTCGCTTGGCTGCGCGACCTGTTGGAGCACCTAGGAAGATATTGTAGCCCTGGTCCTCAAACAGCTTAATCATGGTGGTGATAGTTGTTGTTTTACCAGTACCTGGACCACCGGTAAGAACGAAAAATCCTCGCTCTGCCGCTGCAATTACAGCATTTTTCTGAAGTTCATCAAGCTCCACTTTCTCTTCGATTTCGATTCTGCGGATAGTGTTTGAAAGGTCTTCCTTATCAACCTTATATTTCACATCCAGCTCACGAAGCATGCCGGCGATTGACTCTTCCATGCGATAGAATGCCTTTGAATACACCTGGCGATTTCCTTCAGAGTCTTTTTTTATAATTATCTTACTATCCATAGCAAGATTCATAATCTGGGCATCGATTGTGCCCTCATCTACCTTTAGCAAATCCTGTGACATACGATTGAGGGTCTCAATTGGGAGATAGGTGTGTCCCATTCCAGCTCCCTGGCCAAGGATATATTGAATACCGCCCTTAATTCGAAATTCAGAGTCCACCTTTATGCCAACCTGGCTTGCGATTTCATCTGCAGTTTTGAATCCGATTCCTGAGATTTCATCTGCAAGCTTGTATGGATTTGTCTGTATAACATTGTAGATTTCATTGCCGAAACGATTGTAGATTTTGATAGCCTTATTGCCATGAAGGCCGTATTTATCAAGAAAAATGATGGCATTTCTAATATCTTTTGCACCAACAATCTGGTCGGAAATTTCCATAGCCTTTGTGATTGAAATGCCCTTCACTTCCGCAAGTCGCTCAGGCTCATCCTCTATGATTCTGAAGGTATCAGCACCGAACTTCTTTACAACTCTGGCAGCGAGCTTTGGTCCGATTCCCTTGATAGCTCCAGAGCCTAAATATCTTTCCATGGATAGCTCATCTGCCGGTGCCTCCACCTCATAGCTTGCCACCTTGAACTGCCTGCCGTAGGTTGGATGTTCCACAAATTCTCCTCTAAGGAGAAGATTTTCACCTTCTCCAATTACAGGAAAAAGTCCTGTACATGTGAGCAAATCATCATCTGCCACAAAGTCCAGAACTGTGTATCCATTATCTGTATTTCTAAAAATTATGTTTTCTACGTAACCCGTTAATTCTTCCATGGGTACAATAATAGCATAAAAAAACACCGCGTACTATATGTACGCGGTGGTCATTATGCTAAAACTTCTGTCACTTTTGACGCGTTTGTCTGTGCGATGTCTTCTGAAACTGTAGCTGCGTCAACACCTGCGGATTCTGTCTGAGCGCCTGTTGTTCCGGTAATTCCATAGTTGCGCATAATCTGCTCAACAAAATCATCTGTTACATCTCCACCAATTTGGTCTACAAGCTGAGATGCAACCTCTGTGATTGCCTTGTCCATATACAAATCCTTGTACATCGACATGTTTGTGTCTTTGTTTTCTTCGTCTTCGTTTACGAAAGACTCCTTAACCTGCTTTACAACCTGCTCCATCATGTAAGTCTCGAAGCTTTTAACAGCATCTTCGATTTCTTCTCTTGATGAATTCTGGGAAATATTGCCAATTGATTTGGCAGTTGTTTCCGCTGCTGCTTTCGCCTGGTTGGTGTATTGCGATTGCAAATACGTATTCATACTCGTTAAATCCATTTCTCAATCCCCCTATTAGATAGATTTGGCATCATCCGCATCCCCTCTTCTATCAGCTAGTTAACCTACGCTCCGCGTAGGCTTGTTACTTTATCTCTTAAGGTTATTAGCCTGCTCCAACATGGTGTCTGAAGTAGTAATCGCCTTTGAGTTCATTTCATATGCACGCTGTGAGATGATAAGGTTTACCATTTCATCTGCAACGTTGACATTTGAGCCTTCCAGGTAGTTCTGAAGAATAGAACTTCTGATAACGCCGTTTGTGTTCCATTCTGAAACTGGCTCACCGGAAGCTACAGTCTCATCATACAAGTTTTCACCGATTTTTGAAAGACCAACTCTGTTTGTAAACTGATACAAAGCAATTGACTGGCCTGTGGCTGTGTATGTGCCATCGGCATTTCTATATGAAATAGCTCCGTCATCTGGATTTACTGTAAATCCATTTTCACCTGCTGTTGCAGGAAGTGTAATTGGATTTCCGGCTTGATCTAGTACCTTATAGCCTTCTGCTGTAGTAAGGACTTTTGCACCTGTGTTGTCGATAGCCCATGTGAAGTTACCATTTCTGGTGTAGTGAGTTTCATCACCATCCTGTACAGCAAAGAAGCCTTCGCCTGTGATGCACATCGCTGTGTTGCTATCATTTGCAAGCTGGGCGCCCTGTGTGAAGTTAGAGTTGATTGAAGCAACTCTTGTTCCAAGACCAACCTGTGCGCTAGTAGGCTTTGCCTCGCCCTCTGCGTTTGTGCTGGTTGCTTGGAGTGTTTGATATAGTAAAGTCTTGAACTGTGTACTCTGAGCTTTATATGCTGTGGTGTTAACATTTGCAAGGTTGTTTGCAATTGTGTCTACTGATGTCTGCTGGCTCTTCATTCCTGAAGCTGCAGCCCACAAAGATCTCATCATAAGCTAATTCCTCCTAGAACTATGGCTCGCCAGTTACGCTCTCAATCCTAACATCTTGCTCCGCTCAGCGAAGAATGCTTCGCTTGAGCAAGAGTTAGAGATTTATAGCTACTGGCTATCTATAATCTACTAATTATTGCTTAGTGATTGGCCACTTATACCTGGCCGACCTGATTTACGGTCTTATCTAATGTTTCGTCCTCGGCCTGAATCATTTTCTGGCCTGCCTCGTATGCTCTGGCTATGGTAATCATTGTAACCATTTCATCAACTACATTGACATTGGATGATTCAAGAACCCCCTGCTCGATGTAGCCATTTTCTGCTTCTATTATTTCTCCTCCATCAATAAGTGAATAGAGGTTTTCGCCGTATTTATTGATGTAATCGTAATCAGCTACATCCACCAATCCGATTGTATCGACTTCCTCGCCATTCTGAGTGATTGTTCCGTCCTGTGCCACTGCATATTCCAGTGCTGGATCAATCTGTACGTAATAGTCCTCGCCGTACTGTCCGGTAAGGGCTCCCTCTGAATTGAGGAGGTAATCTCCGTTGGATGTTCTGATATAACCATCTGTGTCTACTGTGAAAGCACCGTCTCTTGTGTACATGACTGATGTTTCACCAGCTTTGTTTGTGTAAGCAACTGCAAAGAATCCGCTTCCTGCAACTGCTAAATCTGAAGGTTTGTCGGTAATCTGGAATCCGCCCTGCTCCCAGTTAGTGTAAGTCTCGCCCACCTTTGTACCAAGAGAAATGTATCCGATTCCTTCTGGTCTGTTTGCAAGTGCTGATGTGTCCTTAATCTTGATTGCTAGGCGCTCGTCAAATGACTGTGCCACCATGCCTTCCTTTTTAAAGCCTGTAGTGTTGGAGTTGGCAAGGTTGTTAGTAATAGTATCAAGACGCTTCTGCTCATTAATCATGCCTGTATAGGCTGTATAGAGTCCTTTTACCATGGAGTCTCCCTTCTTTTAGACTTGGTTATAATACTCTCCATCTCTTTTATCGGTTTTCCGAAAAATAAAATTAACCCCTTTTATGGAAAAATATTATTTTTCATAATCATTTTACCATATAAAGGGGTCAAACATTCAATATTATTTAATTAATCTCCTGAAAGAAGCTCTACATAGCGACCTGTACCGATAGCTACGCATGTCATTGCCTCATCAGCAGTCATTGTGTTGATACCTGTGCGGTCCTCGATAAGCTCCTCAAGACCACGAAGAAGTGCACCGCCACCTGTAAGAACGATACCTCTGTCTGCAACATCGGCTGCAAGCTCTGGTGGAGTCTTCTCGAGAACTGAGTGAATAGCCTCAACAATCTGCATTGTAGATTCCTTGAGAGCTTCCTCTGTCTCCTCTGAAGAAACAGTGATTGTCTTTGGAAGACCTGAAACAAGGTTACGTCCTCTAACGTCCATAGTCTCTGCTTCGCCAAGTGGGAAGCAACGACCAATCTTAATCTTAATATCCTCGGCTGTACGTTCACCGATAAGAAGGTTGTGCTTCTTTCTCATGTAACGAACGATTGCCTCGTCGAAATCATCACCAGCAACCTTGATAGATGTGCTGACTACTGAGCTACCAAGTGAGATAACAGCGATATCTGCTGTACCACCACCGATATCTACAATCATATTTCCCATTGGAAGAGAAATATCGATACCAGCACCGATAGCTGCTGCGATAGGCTCCTCAATAATAGAAACCTCACGAGCGCCTGCTGCAAAAGCTGCATCCTCAACGGCACGCTTCTCAACCTCTGTAGCGCCAGAAGGAACACAAACAGCAATACGAGGCTTGCGATAGCTCTTCTTGCCCATTGCCTTCTGAACGAAGTACTTAATCATTTTCTCTGTAACTGTGTAGTCAGAGATAACACCCTGACGAAGTGGACGAACTGCCACGATATTACCAGGAGTACGTCCAATCATAAGACGTGCCTCCTCGCCGATTTCCTTAATCTTATTAGTATCTCTATCAAAAGCCACAACTGAAGGCTCTTTTAAAACAACGCCCTTGCCCTTTGCATATACAAGAACGCTTGCTGTACCCAAATCAATTCCGATATCTGATGCTGCCATGTTATTATCCTTTCTAATTCTAATCTATTCTACTGCCTTATCGGCAGAATTGCGCATTTTCACGTTTCTATTATATACGAATTATTTCATTATTCAAGTATTTATAGTGTCCTCTTTGCCAGTTACGCAGACAAGCCTTAGTATTTCAGATAATAAAAAAGCCAGCGTAAAACGCTGGCGTAATTCTCGGGGAGTGCGACCAAAGTCTCCTTCGGTCGCTGAGTTATGAAAAATTTGGTATTAGCTTTCCGCTAGTACATGAAGTAATATACAGTGCTTATGTGATGGCTATGTGAAGATTTGTGAAAAAATGTCCCATATTACCAATCTTCCTCACCTCTGTGAACGTGCGGTTTTATATATAATCTTTCAAATATTGCCCCGTATAACTCTTTTTTACCTTTACGATGTCTTCTGGTGTACCCTTGGCTATAACAGTTCCGCCACGATCACCTCCATCTGGACCCATGTCAATTATGTAGTCTGCACACTTAATAACATCAAGATTGTGCTCGATTACTACAACTGTGTTTCCTGAATCAGAAAGCTTGCGCATGATTTCAACAAGCTTGTTTACATCGTCAAAATGAAGACCAGTAGTTGGCTCATCTAAGATGTAGATTGTCTTGCCTGTAGCACGACGTGAAAGCTCTGTAGCAAGCTTGATTCGCTGTGCCTCTCCACCTGAAAGTGTAGTGCTTGGCTGACCAAGCTTGATATAGCCAAGTCCTACATCATAAAGCGCCTGGATTTTATTAAGAATGCTTGGAACATTTTTGAAGAATTCCACAGCCTCTTCAACTGTCATATCAAGCACATCGTAAATTGTCTTACCTTTATAGTGAACCTCAAGAGTCTCGCGGTTGTAACGCTTGCCGCCGCAGACTTCGCAAGGAACGTAAACATCTGGCAGGAAGTGCATCTCAATTTTGATGATACCATCTCCTGAGCAGGCTTCACATCGGCCGCCCTTTACGTTGAAGGAGAATCTTCCTTTATTATATCCGCGCTCCTTCGCCTCAGTTGTTCCGGCAAACAAATCACGGATCAAATCAAACACACCAGTGTAAGTGGCAGGGTTTGAACGAGGTGTGCGTCCGATTGGAGACTGGTCGATATCGATAACCTTATCAAGGGCCTCTGTTCCAATAATATCATCGTGCTTTCCTGATACTTTTCTTGCACGATTCAGGCGCTTTGCCAAATCCTTGTAAAGAATCTCATTTACAAGAGAGCTCTTTCCTGAGCCAGACACACCTGTAACAACTGTCATGATTCCAAGTGGAATATCAACATCGATATTTTTAAGGTTGTGCTCGCGGGCGCCCTTGATAGTAAGCCATCCCTTTGGCTCGCGGCGCTCCTTTGGAACAGGGATGCAAAGCTTACCACTAAGATACTGGCCGGTGATAGATTCTGGGCATGCCATAATCTCCTCTGGTGTACCAGCGGCGATGACTTCTCCACCGTCCTTGCCGGCGCGAGGTCCGATATCCACAAGATAATCCGCAGCGCGCATAGTATCAGCGTCGTGTTCTACTACGATCAGCGTATTTCCAAGGTCTCTAAGGCCTTTGAGAGATGCTAATAACTTGTCGTTATCTTTTTGGTGGAGACCAATAGATGGCTCATCCAAAATGTAGGCTACGCCGACAAGACCTGAACCAATCTGTGTTGCAAGACGGATTCGCTGTGCCTCTCCACCTGAAAGTGTGGCAGTAGCGCGGCTAAGTGTAAGATAATCCAAGCCAACATCTACCATGAACTTCAGACGAGCCTTGATTTCCTTCAAGACAACTGCACCGATTTTTTTCTGCTGCTCTGTGAGATTGAGACCGTCAATCATTTCGTACAATTCACGGACAGGATACTGAGTCATTTCGAAAATGTTTTTATCATCCAAAGTAACTGCAAGAGATTCCTTCTTCAAACGCTGACCATGACAGCATGGACAATCACTGTAGAACATGAACTCCTCGTACTCTTTCTTTGCTGATTCCGAATATGTTTCCTTGTATCGACGGCTAACATTTTCGATAAGGCCTTCGAATACGGTAGGGTACACTCCGCGGCCTCGTTGGCCTTCGTAATGAACATCTACTGACTTGTCGAATCCATGGATGAACATGTGGCGAATCTTCTCTGGTAGCTCCTTGTATGGAGTATCGAGAGAAAACTTGTATTCTTTGGCAAGTGCCTCAAGCAAGGCGTGAGCAAAGCTTGTGGATTTATTAGATGACTGCCAACCGATAACCTGAACTGCCCCCTCATTGAATGAAAGGCTCTTGTCAGGAATCATTAAGTCCTCATCAAACTCCATCTTGTATCCAAGACCGAAGCACTCTGGACAGGCACCAAATGGATTGTTGAAGGAGAAGCTTCGTGGCTCCACCTCGTCGATGCTGATTCCACAATCAGGACATGAGAATCCCTCAGAGAAATTGATTGGTTCTCCATCGATTACATCAACAATCATCAATCCTTCAGCAAGCTTGAGAACTGCTTCGATAGAATCTGTAAGACGCTTTTCGATGCCTTCCTTTATAACAAGTCGGTCAACAACGATTTCAATGTTGTGCTTTATATTTTTATCAAGCTTTATCTCTTCAGATAAATCGTATACATTTCCATCAACGTTTACACGAACATAGCCCGATTTCTTTGCCTTTTCAAAAAGCTTTTCATGTGTACCCTTTCGTCCGCGGACAACTGGGGCAAGAAGCTGAATCTTTGTGCGCTCTGGAAGTGCCATAATGGCATCAACCATCTGGTCTACAGTCTGTTTGCTGATTGGCTTGCCGCAATTTGGGCAATGAGGCACACCGCATCGAGCGTAAAGCAGACGCATGTAGTCATAAATTTCTGTAACTGTGCCGACTGTAGAACGTGGGTTGTGGTTGGTACTTTTCTGATCAATTGAGATAGCAGGTGGCATACCTTCCATGTGCTCTACATTTGGCTTTTCCATCTGGCCAAGGAACTGGCGGGCATATGAAGAAAGTGACTCCATGTAGCGACGCTGGCCCTCGGCAAAAATTGTATCAAATGCCAATGATGATTTACCTGAACCTGACAAGCCTGTGAGAACAACAAATTCATCACGAGGAATGTCCAGGCTAACATTTTTCAGGTTGTGCTCATTGGCACCCTTTATTTTTATATATTTTCTTTCTTTCATTTTCTTTTCCTCATAAAAATGACTTGTTTTACAAGTCTATCCTACAAGATAGCATTACTCTTCAGACATATCTCTAAGCATGTTTTTAAGCTCAACCATCTTGTCGCGGTATTCTGCGGCAGCCTCGAAGTTAAGCTCTGTGGCGGCTTTCTTCATCTTCTTCTGAATGTCGCCAATCAGCTTCTCAAGCTCCTGCTTGTTCATCTCTTCAGGATCCTTCTTGAACTGCATCTCCTTGTGAGCGATTTCCTTAGAAATAGAAATAAGCTCACGGACTGATTTTTGAATTGTCTGTGGAGTAATGCCATGCTCCTTGTTGTAAGCCTTTTGAATCTCGCGACGGCGCTCTGTCTCGGAGATGGCCTTTTCCATGGATTCCGTCATGGTATCTGCATACATGATAACGTGACCCTCTGAATTTCGGGCAGCACGGCCAATTGTCTGAATCAGCGAACGCTCGCTTCGAAGGAAGCCTTCCTTATCAGCGTCAAGAATCGCCACAAGTGTGATTTCCGGAATATCCAATCCCTCCCTGAGAAGGTTGATTCCAACCAGAACATCAAACACATCCAAACGCAGGTCGCGGATGATTTCCGCACGTTCCATGGTGTCGATGTCGGAGTGCATGTATTTTACTCTGACTCCAAGCTCGGCAAGATAATCTGTTAAATCCTCTGCCATTCGCTTGGTGAGAGTTGTAATCATTACCTTATTTTTCTTTTCAACTTCCTTCTGGATTTCGTTGAAAAGGTCATCTATCTGCCCCTCAACTGGGCGCACCTCAACCTCTGGATCAAGAAGGCCTGTTGGGCGGATAACCTGCTCAGTGCGAAGCAACTCATGCTCTTCCTCGTAGTCTCCTGGTGTAGCTGACACAAACATAATCTGGTCAATTTTTGATTCGAACTCACCAAAGTTTAGAGGACGGTTGTCGAGAGCTGATGGCAATCTGAAGCCATACTCAACCAGCGTCTTTTTGCGGGCCTGGTCGCCTGCAAACATACCACGAACCTGTGGCAAAGTGATGTGACTCTCGTCCACTATAATAAGGAAGTCGTCGTTGAAATAATCAATCAAACACTTTGGTGGCTCACCAGGCTGCTGATTTGTCATGTGCCGGCTGTAATTTTCGATGCCAGAGCAAAAGCCTGTTTCACGCAGCATTTCAATATCGAAGTTTGTACGCTCTGCGATACGCTGAGCTTCAATAAGCTTGTCCTCGGATTTGAAAAACTTCACTCGCTCATCCAGCTCGGCTTCGATGCTGGCGCAGGCTGCGTTAATCTTGTCCTGTGGGATGACGTAGTGACTGGCCGGGAAAATCGCAACATGCTCTAGCTCACGTTTCACCTGACCAGTCATAATATCTGTCTCGCAAATACGGTCAATTTCATCTCCAAAGAACTCGATGCGAATGCCGTAATCGCTGGTGTTGGCAGGGATAACCTCCAATGTGTCACCACGAACGCGGAATGTGCCTCGATCGAAATCCATGTCATTTCGCATGTACTGGATGTTAATCAGCTCATGGATAACATCGTCCCTATCCTTCATATCCCCTGGGCGAAGGCTAACCATCATGTTTTGGAAATCGTCTGGCTCGCCGATGCCGTAAATGCAAGAAACAGACGAGACAATAATTACATCCCGTCTTTCTGATAATGAAGCTGTGGCTGAAAGACGCAGCTTGTCTATTTCATCGTTAATTGAAGAATCCTTTGCGATGTATGTATCAGTGCTAGGCACGTAGGCTTCCGGCTGATAATAATCATAGTAAGACACAAAGTATTCCACAGCGTTCTCCGGGAAGAATTCCTTAAACTCGGAATACAGCTGGCCCGCCAAAGTCTTGTTGTGAGCAATGATCAAGGTTGGCTTGTTGAGCTGCTCGATAACATTGGCCATGGTGAAGGTCTTTCCAGAACCGGTAACGCCAAGAAGTGTCTGCATCTGGTTGCCTTCTTTGAATCCTCGCACCAAATCTGCGATTGCCTGAGGCTGGTCGCCTGTTGGCTTATATTCTGAATGTAATTTGAAATCCATAGTTTAGCCTTTCGGTTCAATTGTACACAATCGTATGTAATGTATTATAGCACAGCAGTATGATTAGTCAAACATTTGTTTGCACCGCCTCGCTTTATGTTATTATACTTGACAAATTTGTTTTATCTATGTTATATATAACATTTGTGTGACTCACAACACACATTTCAATTTCATGCAGTATCAATATCGTAATGAACAGCAGCATTACCAGGATTACTTGCATGTCACGCCGATTTATCGGCTTTTTCCCACCAAAGACAATTGAATAATGGCATGATATGAGTAGATTTTTGTAGATTTTGGTTGTGCGGTAACTTTCTGCAGCTTTTAGCATGGGCTTAACTTCTAGGTATTTAAGTGTTTATTCTTAATCCTTTTATACCACTTACTCTCCCTTTAAGATAGTTAAGTGCATTTTTCTATTTTCTTATTACGCTTACTTTTTCTCTGAAAAGTTAAGTGTATTTCAACTTATCTATGAAAAAGTTTACCGCCCAACTATATTTGTTAAGTGTAATCTCTAATCTTTCGAAAATCGCTTATCCTCTCTCTTTTTTTGTTAAGCGTTTTTCAGTCATTTATTATTTCCACTTATACTTATATAAAAATGTATAAGTGCTAATTTCATTCTTCAAAAATACACTTACATTTTCCAAAAAAATGTGCGCTTTTTTCCTTTTCTTATAATTACCACTTAACTTTTATCTACAATCATCTCACTTGGCATTATTTATCCAAAAGACACGTGATTAGCAAAGGAGTTTTAATGGTTACTGAGATTAAATCAAATCGTCCTTCTGTATTTTATAACAATACGGGATGGCCCAATCATCCAACACAGACAATAGTGAGAATGCCAACTACTGAAGAACTAATCTCCCTAATTCGATCATATATTAAGTCTACTGAAAAGGCACTAACAAAGGCTCCTACCGGGCGAATACAGTTGCATACTAGTAAGGGCTATCCTCGTTACTATTATTATGCTGATAACTCGGCAACTGGTAAATACGTTTCAGCTAATGACATACTATTAATATCATCTATATGTCAAAGAGATTATAATCTAAAGATTCTTAATGCTCTTTATAATCAGCTTAAACGAATCGAACATAAACAGCAGGTTAATCTTCCTTATGAACTTGATCAAATTTATCATTCTTTTAAGCAAGGAAAGCAAAGTATGATATCTCCCATTATCAGTCCAATCGAAGATTATGTTCGCGAATGGTATGCCTTAACACCCGCTTGCCAAAATACTTTTCCAGCAAAAACAATTTATTTAACCAATAAAGGTGAGCAGGTTCGCTCGAAGTCAGAAAAAATAATTGCCGATAAGCTCCAAATGATGGATGTTCCTTATATTTATGAACCCAAGATTATACTAAATGGGATCAACAAGTATCCTGATTTTTTAGTTCTAAATAAAAGGACTAGGGAATCATTTATTTGGGAACATTTTGGTTTATCCGACAATCCTAATTACGCTTCACAGAATCTAATTAAAATGACATTATATGAAAAAAATGGGTTCGAAATTGGCCGAAGGGTCATACCTTCATTTGAAACGATAGAACAGCCACTACAAGCCGAGCTTATTGATGAAAAAATTGTCACTTTTCTAATTTAATCTTATCTAATTCTTTTTTTATAAAAAAACGAGGATGCCACTTTAGTTGACATCCTCGTTGTATTTTATAATTCATCCTCTTTTGCGATGTCTTCCTCGGTCATGTATTTGCGGAAGACTTTTTCGAGAATTGGGTGCAATGTGCAGGAAATTATTCCTGGTGCGAATAAGATTAAAAATAGGAATCTGTAGCAAAGGTAATAGATGGCGATTAAAAGCACAAGCATTACCAAAGTCCAGCCGATGTTTGCAATCATGAAAACTGCTGAGACTTTGAATGATTCCTTGAAGCCATTTTCAAAACGGGCGATGTACGCAAAATGGTAGATTGCCCAAAGCACTGTGAATACTAGAAGCACCATGAAGAAAATTGATGCTGCTGCAAATGGGCTGTCTGGCGATAAGTAATTTCTGGTGATGTAGATATCGCCTCCAAGGATTGCATATAGCAAAATGAAAATCAGCCATGACAATGTGGACTGCTTGAAGTTGTCCTTGAATGAGTGGAAGAACTCAGTGGTGTAACCGCGGCCCTTGTAGATGCATTTGTGTGTGGCATAGTAAAGTGCTGTGGAGCTGGCGCCGATTGTCACAAGGGGCAATGAGCATGCCAAGAAGTAAAAACTAATCAAAATCACATCTGCGATTTTTGAAATCCCATCAATAAATCTGTTGTTAAATAATTTTTCCAAAACCTATTCTCCTATTTCTATTTTATAAAGCAGATTGTAGAAATTCTGCATGTATTCTTCATTTCCTGATAAATCAACAATCACTAAATAACACATGTTGTCGTCCAAGCCGAAGTATTCCTGAACTTTTGTGCCGGAAATATCGATGGCTGCGTAGTTGTCGAAGTATGTGTCGTCGTTTTCGTTGCGTTGACTGAATGTAGCTTCGCGATTTGCCCATAAATCCAAGAGATTGTCGGGAAGCTGCTTTGTCACATCTAGTGGTGTGCCAAGGTCGCATAAATACTGGACTCCCGCTTCATCGGTGAAGGCGAAATCCATCTGCCCTGATACGGTGTAGATATCGATTTGATTGTAGTAGGCTGTTGAATTTGCATCCACATCTCCGGATAAACCAGCCACCATAGAAAAACCTTCGTGCTTATCCATGCCAAGCAAATCTGGCATTGTCTTTTCTAGATTCTCATCGACCTGAGATGAATTGATAACAACTCCATATAGCTTGTAATCTATGTACGTCATCTGATGGTGGACGAACCAACCAATCACTCCGATGATGACAAGCACAATCAACATGTGCATCCAATAATACGTAAATACGTATCCAATCTTTTTATCTAAAGGCATCTGGGCTAGCTTTGCTTTTTCCCCTGCCCATGTTTTAGTAACCTGCTCTTGCTCATTGTCTTGATATGCCATATTAACCCACTCCATTATTTCGTCTAGAACCTATCGTAACGTAAAAAAACGGCTACCGCAATAAGCGATAGCCATTTTTAATAAACATTTTATATTCGATTAAATATCAAGAAGCTTTGCGTATGCTGCAAGTGCATCTGATGTATCGCCAGCAAGTACCTTCTTTGCAAGTACCTTACCAAGCTGAACACCTTCCTGATCGAATGAGTTAACATTCCATGCAAATCCCTGGAACATAACCTTGTTCTCGAAGTGAGCAAGGAGTGCACCAAGTGTCTCTGGTGTGAGCTGGTCACCAACGATAATTGATGATGGGCGGTTGCCCTCGAAGTACTTGTTGCGGTTGTCGTCGTCCTTACCGCAAGCAAATGCCATAATCTGAGCTGCAACGTTTGCCTTAAGCTTCTGCTGTGATGTGCTGCCTTCGATTACAACATCTGTTGCCATCTGGCTGTTCTTGAAGCCAACGAACTGAAGAGGGATGATGTTTGTTCCTTGGTGAAGGAGCTGGTAGAAGCTGTGCTGTCCGTTTGTACCTGGCTCACCAAAGATAACTGGACCAGTAACATAGTCAATTGCCTCACCGAAACGGTTAACGCTCTTGCCGTTTGACTCCATGTCGAGCTGCTGTAAGTGAGCAGGGAAACGGCTAAGTGCCTGTGAGTATGGAAGAACGGCTGTAGACTCATATCCAAGGATATTTCTCTCGTATACGCCGATAAGTGCATCAAGTAATGCTGGGTTCTTGCGGATATCTGTGTTCTTTGCAAGAGCATCCTCTGCAGCTGCACCGTTAAGGAAACGAGCAAATACATCAGGACCGAATGCAAGTGAAAGAACTGCGCCACCTACTGAAGATGTAGATGAGTAACGTCCGCCGATGTAATCATCCATGAAGAATGCATCAAGGTAATCAGATGACTTTGCAAGTGGAGATGTCTCTGATGTAACGGCGATCATGTGCTTTGAAGCATCAAGACCAGCGTTCTTAAGAGCATCCTTAACGAATGACTCGTTTGTAAGTGTCTCAAGTGTTGTACCTGACTTAGAAACGAGGATGAAGATAGAGTGAGCAACATCAACGCCTGCAAGAACAGCTGCTGCATCATCAGGATCTACATTTGAAATGAAGTGAGCCTCCATCTTGAATGTGCCTGTAACCTTTGCCCAGTTCTCAAGAGCAAGGTACATAGCGCGAGGACCAAGGTCTGATCCGCCGATACCAATCTGAACAACAGATGTGAACTTCTCGCCTGCTTCGTTAACGATTTCGCCAGCGTGAACCTTGTTTGCGAACTCAGCGATGCGCTCCTGCTGCTTTACATAGAACTCTCTCTTGTTAACGCCATCAGCCATAACATCATCGCCAAGCTGACCACGTGTGAGCTGGTGAAGAACGAGACGCTTTTCACCTGTATTGATAACCTCTCCGTTGTAGAGGGCTGCGAACTTGTCAACAAGCTGTGCCTCGTCAGCAAGCTTTGCAAGTGCATCAAGAACTGTGTCATCAACCTGCTTTGAAGCAAAGTTGTAAACCATGCCGTTTGACATTGGCACGCAGTACTCAGCAACACGCTTTGCACCATTTGCACCAGCCATAGCTGTCTTGAGCTCTACCTGATTCTTAAGCCCCTGGAGAGTCTTGAATGACTCGAGCTTATCAAAATTTTTCCATTCTACCATTTTGAACACTCCTTTATATAAAACAATGTATATTGAAAACGATTTCAGTGAAAATTTTATAATAAAAGCATTTGCTTTTCAAGGAATGAGACTGGTTTTTCACAATTAATTAAAGTTCCGAAAACTTCCTTGCTCCAAAATCATCAAACTTCACCCAATAATTGTCTAGATGATTGTTTCCATTGTTCTTCTTTATATATAAATCGAAATCCATTTTATCCATTCCAAGAGCCCGAAGGTGTTCGCGATAGAACATGCACCCCTCTCTGATGGTGCGACGCTGGAAGAATCTAACAAAGCTCCCATAGGAAACGCCCAACTTTGCCAGCTCCCAAGGATATAGCTTGCCTTGGCTTAAGTCTGTTGCTTTTATTAATTCTCTGTCCTTTATTTCAAAATCCATAAGAGGAGTATCCAGAAAATATAGTATTCCCTTGAGATTGTTGATTAATCTAACTTCTGCCATAATTCCGACATCCTCCTTTCATATTCCCTAGCAAATGGTGTATTTAGAGTATCCAGATAGGTGATTTGTTTTACATCCCTTCCTAATGTTTCAAGCCTCAAATGCTTGAATTATAGGTATTTTTTCTTCCTTTATAACCTCAAATCAAGAGCAAAATTGCATGAACAGTCATTGTATCTGGTACTGAATAGCTAATTTTAGGTACACTTCATAAAGCATCCTGATTTTTCTTTATGAAGGCGTTTATTCCTCTGTTAGCTATGATAGTGAACCTTCCGTGTCTATAGGGATCGTGTCCCAACTTCCTTCGTCCCACCTGTTCATACACTGAGTGCCAGCCAAGCTATTTACCAGGGTCTATGCCCCACGGAGAAAACTCCTGCCAGCTACAGCTCTTGTTTGTCTTTGATTAATACCGACCTT
>NZ_FOWB01000009.1:0-120173 GCF_900115355.1 Pseudobutyrivibrio sp. JW11
ATTAAGATATTAAAGTGTTCAATCGGCTTGGTAAAACCCATGATCATGGAGCATCGACACCCTCGCATATAAGAATCCAGCTTAAGATGGACAGATGCGAAACCACACTGCTAGATGGTAGTCCATGTACTTAAGCAAACAGCCAGCCGGTTTGAAGTTAACTTCCATGTCAGGGGAACAGACTTATTATGAAGTAACCATTTCTGGTTCAACAGGGGGAAATAGAACTATTACCTGATTGACACTGGGACAATTATATCATGGGCTTAACTAAGCCTATTGAACAGATATTTATTAAGTTATCAAGGTACATTTAATGTATCTAAAATATTATACGAGGAGGATTAGATATGGGAATGACAATGGCAGAAAAGATTATCGCTGCAGCTGCAGGCAAAGAGAGCTGCAAGGCTGGTGATATCGAGACAGTTACACTTGATAGATTGATGAGTAATGATGGAACTACTCATCTGACAATAGACATGTATAACAACCTTAAGCATCCACGTATTGCGGATGTGGATAAGCTTGTGTGGGTTATTGATCACAATATTCCTGCTGATAGCCCTAAAACAGCAGCAAGTCATAAAAAGATGAGAGACTTTGCCAGAGAGCATGGAATTACTTTTTATGAGGGAGAAGGAGTGTGCCATCAGGTTATGATGGAGAAACACGTACGTCCAGGAGAGTTGATTTTTGGCGCAGATTCCCATACATGTGCTTACGGTGCATTAGGCGCTTTTGGTACGGGTGTTGGTTGTACAGATTATCTGTACGCTATGGTTACTGGAACTTCATGGTTATTGGTTCCAGAGACAATTCGCTTTAATCTTCATGGAAAGCTTAATAAGGGGGTATACGCAAGGGATTTAATTCTTACCATCATTGGTAGAATCTCTGCTAATGGAGCCAACTATAAAGCAATGGAATTTGCAGGAGAGGGATTGCATGACCTTTCAATTGCTGACAGAATTTCAATCTGCAATCTGTGTGTTGAGGCAGGTGCAAAGACTGCTCTTATGGAGGTTGATGATGTTGCAATGGAGTATTTAAAGGCCCATAGACGTGAGCCCAAAGCACTGTTCTCATCAGATGAAGATGCAGTGTTTGCGAAAGTTTTTGATATTGATTTATCTGAGATTCAGCCAATAGTTGCAAAGCCTCATTTTGTAGATAGCGTTGTACCAGCATCTGAATGTGAAGGTACAAAGATTAACGAGGCATTTCTTGGTAGCTGCAACAACGGACGTATCGAGGATTTAAGAGTTGGTGCAGAAGTAATCAAAGGAAAGCATGTTGCAGAGGGAGTTAGATTTTTAGTGGTACCTGCCAGTCGAGAAGTGTACAAGCAGGCTCTTAAGGAAGGGCTTCTCGATATATTTATGGCAGCTGGAGCAATGGTTATGAATCCTAATTGTTCAGTATGCTGGGGCGCATGCCAGGGTGTCATCGGTGAAGGTGAAACACTTATTTCTACAGGCACTCGTAACTTTAAGGGGCGTGCAGGTCACAAGGATTCATTTGTATATCTTTCATCAGCGGCAACCGTAACTGCATCCGCGGTAAAAGGATTTATAACTACTGCAGATAAACTATAGATCATAATCTAATTAACAATCTATTTGCTCTCTGTATGAGACATGTAGTCGAAGGAAGAGAGTTAATGATTGTTAATGTAAGATTATGTGCATAGACTAGATTGGAGAGAATTTATGAGTGATAAATTTACGGCGAAAATATGGGTCCTTGGGGATGACATAGATACAGATATAATCTTACCTACAGAGTATTTGGCGTTTAAGACGGTGGAGGAAATGAAGCCTTACGCCTTTAGTCCACTTAGGCCTGATTTGGCATCACAGATTCAGCCAGGAGATATGATTGTAGCTGGCAACAATTTTGGATGCGGCTCTTCAAGAGAACAGGCTCCAGAGGTTGTAAAGGCCCTTGGGGTATCCTGTGTAGTTGCAAAATCTTATGCAAGAATCTTTTTCAGAAATGCCATTAACAATGGTCTGCTATTAATTGAAAATCAGGATTTGTATGATGAGGTTAAAGAGGGAGATATTGCTGAGGTTACACCAGGCAAGGAAATCGTTGTAAATGGTAAATCCTACGAAATAGCCTCACTTCCAGATAATCTTCTGGAAATACTCGAAGCAGGCGGCTTGGTAAAAGCTATGAGAAAGCGTAATGGATTGGATTAATGGTGAAAAAATGGGAAAGACATTAGTAGAGAAAATAATTGGAAATAAAGTAGGACACGATGTAAAACCTGGAGACATTGTCACTGTAGATGTTGACTGGTGCATGATAGATGACATCATGGTTCCATTTGCTGTTCAGAAGTTTGAGGAGATGGGCTTTTCAAAAGTTAAAAATCCTGACAGCGTTGTTCTTATATATGATCATTTCCTTCCTGCTACTCAGGTAGATGACACTCGTCATTTCAGAGAAGGTGATGAATTTGCGAAGAAATATGGCATCAAAAATGTCCACAGAACAGATGGAATATGTCATCAGCTTATGACAGAGGCTGGATACGTAAAGCCAGGTGATATTGCTTTTGGAACAGACAGCCATACAGTTACATATGGTTGCGTTGGCGCCTTCTCAACAGGTATCGGATATACGGAGATGGCAGGCATACTTGGAACAGGTCAGCTTTGGATAAAAGTTCCTGAGACAATCAAAATAGAAATTGATGGTACGCTACCTGGAAATGTTACATCAAAGGATATCATTCTTAGAATTATTGGTGATTTGACTGCCTCTGGAGCTACATATCAGGCTATTGAATTTACTGGAAGCACAGTAGAGGCTATGAGTGTAGCCAGCAGAATGACTATGTCTAATATGGCGGTGGAAGCTGGGGCAAAATGCGGTTTGTTTGTTCCAGACGACAAGACATGTGATTACTGCAAAATACAATATGACGATAGTATCAAGGCACTGAAGCCAGATAATGATGCCAAATATTCAAGAATACTCAGATATAGAGCAGAGGATATGGTTCCTGTTTTGGCTTGTCCATCTTTGGTGGATAACATTCATCCGGTTTCTGAGCTTAAGGGGACAAAGGTAGATCAGGTATTCCTTGGCTCATGTACAAATGGCAGATTAGAAGATCTTAGAACAGCAGCTACAATTTTAAAAGGAAAGCATGTTGCACCATTTGTGAAAATGATTGTCACTCCTGCTAGCCGCAAGATTTATAGAGAAGCCTTAGCAGATGGCACCCTTGAAATTCTTTCTGACGCTGGCGCAATTATAACTACTCCAGGTTGTGGTTTGTGCTGTGGAAGAGGTGGAGGAATTCTTTCGGATAACGAAGTGGTGGTTGCCACAAACAATAGAAATTTCCTTGGAAGAATGGGAACTAGCAAGGTTCAGATATATCTTGCCAGCCCTGCAACAGCTGCAGCTACAGCAATTGCAGGCAAGATTACAGAAGCTTAATTATTTGCTTCCATGAATTCACGGATTTTACTTTCATTAAGGTTTTCACCAATGACAATGAAGACCTGCTGACCTACGGACATTGGTGTTAGTTCAAATTCATTTTTAGTGGCGTTGAACTGATACCAAGTGTCATCTTCATTAAAGAAGCCCTTTGCTCGAAGAATCTGGCCAAAGGATGAATCGGTCATAAGAGTATTAATCTTTTCCTTTAGATGTTCCTTCTTTAATGGAAGCTCAAGAAAATAAACTGTTTTATAACCACTGTCATCAGTGGTTAATTTTTTTATGTAAGATCTTGTAGCATAGCTACTATTTGAAATCATCTCAAAATCCCCGTCATCAAAATCTTCCCAGTTTTTATCGAGGACAAGAGAATCTACATTTATATTTAAGTTGGCTTTTTCTGCTGCAGCTTTTAAGTGGGACTTCGTATTTGCAATATGATCTAAATCAGTAAGCTGAGTTCTACTAAGAATTATTCGGCCGGCGTTTGCTATCTGGCTGGCTAAGAAGAAATCGGAATCCTCAGAAAGATTGTCCTCAAGTCTTGCATCAACGATAGTTAGAACTGTACCGATTTCATACCATCTATCAAGGGGCTCATCTCTTAGAACATCAAAAAACTCGTCCACATCAAAAATACCAGATGGCTCAATGATGATTCTGTCATAACCGCTCATAGCCATGGCAATAAGTTTTGTTTTGAAACGGCGTTTATGACAATCAGCGTCACATCCACCGGCTACCATTTCAAGCTCACAATTGTCTCCACGCAAATCATTTAGAAGAAGCATATCAACATTAACTGCGCCGTAATCGTTCTCTAATATTCCAATGCGTTTGCCCTGAGAAATGAAGTAATTTGCATATTTTTTAAGAAAGGTAGTTTTGCCGCTACCCAAGAATCCTGTAATTAAGTCTACTTTAATCATGGTATACCTCGTATCATAGTTATGTAACAATTTAGGTATATTATAAAGGACAACACATTGGTAGTAAATTATTGTTTAAAATTCTAAAAGCATGTGATAGTATTTATACATTGTTTAAAAAGGAGTAATTAATAATGGGAATTGTAGTACTAGGAGCAGTTTTTATTGATATTAAAGGTCACTCTACAGCAAGCTATATTCCAGCAGGTAGAAATGTTGGTACTGTAGAGGAAGTTCACGGTGGTGTTAGCCGTAATGTAGTAGAGGACATTGCAAATGTTGAGCTTCGTCCTACATTTGTTAGCCTTGTAGATGAAAGTGGTATTGGTACAGGCGTACTTGAGAAGCTTAATAATCACAAGGTCGATACAAGATTTGTTCGCCGTACTCCTGATGGAATGGGAAAATGGCTTGCAGTTTTTGATAATCACGGAGACGTAGTTGCATCTATTTCAAAACGTCCTGATCTTTCTGTAATCAATGATATTCTTGATGAAGAAGGAGATGAAATCTTCAAAGATGCAGATAGTATTGCTCTTGAGATTGATATGGAAAAGGATTCAATCAAAAGAGTATTCAAATATGCAGAGAAATATAACCTAAAGGTTTATGCAGCTGTATCAAACATGAGTATTGCTGTTGAACGCAGAGATTTCTTAAAGAATGTAGAGTGCTTTGTATGCAATCAGCAGGAAGCGGGCATCCTTTTCATGGATGATTATTCAGAGAAAACACCTCAGGAGATGGAAGAAATCCTTGCAAAGAAAATCCAGGGTGCACAGATCAAAAAGATGATTGTAACTCTTGGTGGTCAGGGAGCTGTTTACGCAGACATTGATGGAAATACAGGATTTGTACCTGCTAGAAAGGTAGATGTAAAAGATACTACAGGTGCAGGAGATTCATTCTTCGCCGGTGTAACAATTGGTCTTACATATGGCAAAACAATAGAAGAGGCTTGTGAAATCGGATCTACTTTAGCAGCATCTGTTATTGTTACTTCAGATAATGTATGTCCACGATTTTTACCTAGTGAGTTCGGCTTAGAAGTATGATAGAATAGTCATGAATAATTTAGGATAATTGATTGGGCTAGAGTAATGTTAGAAAATGATAATCTAAAATACAGACAGATGTATTTTGATATGGATGGTGTTATCAAGCAAGAGACATACGTATATCACAGAGAATTAACACCAGAGGAGCAGGAGAACTACGACAATTTAGTAGCTGATTCTGACCAAATGACTATTTTTGACTTTATTACTGATTAGACCTTGGATTACCAAGGTCTTTTTTGCATTATATAAAAGGAGAATACTATGAGTTTAACTAATTCAACATTACAGGAATTCACAGAGAAGCTTGCTTCAAAGACATCCGTACCAGGTGGAGGCGGTGCAAGCGCTATGGTTGCAAGCATTGGAATCGCTCTTGGAGATATGGTTGGCGAGTTCACTGTTGGAAAAAAGAAATACGCAGATGTGGAGCCAGAAATAAAGGATTTAATGGAAAAGGCTCAGGACATTAGAGTTAAACTCTTAAAATGCATCGATGATGATGCTATTGCCTTTGAACCACTTTCTAAGGCTTACTCTATTCCAAAGGAAGATCCTTCCAGAGATGAAATAATGGAAAAGTGCTTGAAAGATGCTGCACAGGTTCCATTTCAGATTCTTCAGCTTGCCTGTGAAGCAGTGGATTTACAAAGAGAATTTGCAGATAAAGGCTCAGTGCTTATGATTAGTGATGCAGCCACAGGTGTTGCAATGCTTCAGGGTGCAATCAAAGGGGCAGCTGTCAATGTAAAGATAAACACCAAATCTATGAAGGATAGAGAGTATGCTTCAGATTTAGATTCTAAAGTGGAAGCATTAGTTGATGAGTATGTAAGCAAAGCTGATGAAATATACAAAAGCGTTATGGAAAGATTATAAACTGGAGGTATCATGGCAAAGTTATTAAAAGGTAAAGAAGTAGTTGATGCATTAAATATAAAAATGGCTAATCAGGTGGAAGCTCTCAAAGAAAAGGGAGTTAATCCTACACTTGCTATCCTTAGAGTTGGAGAGAGAGCAGATGATCTTTCTTATGAAAGAGGCGCAATAAAACGCTGTCAGCAGGTTGGAGTGGAAGTACAGGTTGAGGCTCTTGAGGAGGATGTTTCAGAAGAAGCCTTTTTTGAGAAGCTTACTGAGTTAAACGAGGATGACTCTGTTCATGGAATTCTTATGTTTAGACCACTTCCAAAGCATATCGATGGTGAGAAAGCAAGAAATATGCTGAAGGCTGAAAAGGATGTGGATGGATGCACTGATTTATCTCTTGCCGGTGTATTTACAAACACAAATCTTGGTTTTGCACCATGTACAGCTGAGGCGGCAATGGAAATACTTAAGCATTACGAAATCCCTCTTTCTGGTAAGAAAGTAGCAGTTATTGGCCGTTCACTTGTTATTGGTAGGCCAGTTGCAATGATGCTTATGCACGAAAACGCAACTGTTACAATTTGCCATACAAGAACAGTTGATATTCCTTCTATTACAAAGGATGCAGATATTGTAGTGGTAGCTTCTGGTCAGATGGAAAGCATTGGAAAGGAATATTTGAGAGAAGGCCAGACTGTAATTGATGTTGGTATTAGCTGGAATGATGAAAAAGGCAAGCTTTGCGGCGATGTTAAGTTTGACGAAGCTGAACTAATTGTAGATGCTATAACACCAGTTCCAGGAGGCGTTGGTGGTGTTACCACAAGCATTCTTGTAAAGCATGTTGTTGAAGCGGCAGCAAAAAAGACTGTTTAATTTTCAAAATGTATGAATTTTTTATACAAAAACTCCGATTAATTATGTAGAATAGTTGTTATAAGGGGTTAAGGGAGACGAATTATGATTATTGAGCAGCTAAGGGCAGGACAGGAGGTCACACTAGAAGTACTAATTGGTGGCTCATCATTTGAATTGAAGACAGAGGTGGTTGGAACTAATGCTGAAACAGGAGCATTGGTTAAGCCATACGTGTATAACGGACAGGTTGTGGATTTTACAAATGGATCTCCACAGAGCATGACATTCTCACTTCATTGCATAGATCCACACACTGGCGGTAGAGTTGTGTGGAAAAATGTAGCTGTTAACGTTATCAAATTCAGAGGTGTGGATTACTATGCCATAGATGCCAAGGCTTTTGGTAAAATCGCAGCATCCAGTGAACGAAGAGAGGATGTTAGAGTGCATGTGAAAAAGCCAGGCTCTGCTCTTATGGAAGATGGTCGACGTTTCTCCATCTCAGTTTTGGATATTAGCGACAGTGGAGTTTCCTTTATTGGTAATGCTAATAGAGTCACAATAGGTGACGTTGTAGAGGTTAACTTTGCTGATAATGCTCATAATTCAGATTTTAGCTTGGCAGTAAAGGCTCGTGTAAATAGAGCTGAAGCTGAAAACAATGGCATATTGTACGCTGGTAAAATTTTAGAGAGAGATAATAAGCTTTTAGCATATCTATGCTTTAAAGGCATGGACGAAAAGTTAGATAGATAGCGATAGGGACGAATTATATGGCAGACGATAAGTTACGACAAGAGCTACTATATATGGTTCGACTTACTTCTAAATACGATTTCAGTCGTATGGAGGTTGTTGAAGGTATACTGAGGCTAGAAAATGAAAGACAAATTCTAGGCTCTGTTTTTGGTAAGAGATTCAAAACAAGAATATTTGATATAGCAGCTGGCCAAGCCGTAGATGAGAATTGTGTTATTTGCGGACAGCATGCTGATAATAAAGTAATATGCCAGCATTGTCTTTCAACAATAGGTGAAAGCGATTATGCTAAAAATAAAATCAAGAATAAAGAAAATAATAAAAAGCTTAGAATTCCGGATTTTAAGAAGCTAATAGATAAAATAAAGTCTATTAGCAAACAAGATAAAACAAAAGAAGAAATTAAAGAAAAAGTTCATGACAGGATTAGTCTTGGAAGAGTAAAACGTTATGTACAAGGTGTTTTGGTATTTTGTTTAACCTTGATTTTATTTATCCAGATTTGGATATTGGGATTATGGTTCACTATTCCAGACTATAATCCGACTGAAGAGGCTAGGGTTTCTTCAAATCAAGTGGTCCCTGTGGAGTCCGCAGATGATGCTTATGCTCAGCTACTATTGGATTTTCCTGAGGAGGAGGGATACACGGTTACATATTCCAGAGAGGATGCAGATTATGTGGGAAGGTTTTTGCTTAATCCTGGAGACTGTTGTTTGGAAATAGAAGATAATCTTACTGATGAAGAAAGATACGATTATTTCTTTAAAGAAGATGTTTACGTTTTCTATATTTCATTTTTAGAGGAGAATACAGGAAAGGTGGGGATTGCCGAGGTAAACCATGCAGGTTCTATCTTGATAGAAGGTTCGTTTAACGATGGACGACGTACGGATTCCTTCTACAAATTCAGATAGAATTATCATATTCTACATATTACATTCACAGCCTGGACATAATTCTTTGGTACTATTTCAACTGCGATTTGTAATGAATATGGTTATCTCGGAGGTTTTTATGAGACTTAGACCAGATGAAGAGGCAAGATTAAATAGTATCTTGGCGCCAATTAGAAGTGACTTGAGAGTTCAAAAAATGAAGAACTTCATTCAACATGGGAGAATAACAACTTTTGATCATGTGGAAAGTGTCACTAGACTTAGTTTTTGGATTAATAAAAGACTTCATATAGGAGCAGATGATAGAGTTCTTACAATAGGAGCTTTTTTACACGACTATTATTTATATGATTGGCATGTTACTGATGATGGACATGGACTTCACGGTTTTTCTCATTCAAACACTGCAAAAGAAAATGCCATTAACGACTTTGGGATAGGAAAAAGGACTCAAGATGTTATAGAAAGCCATATGTGGCCACTTAATATCACCAAGGTTCCCAAAAGTAGAGCAGCATGGATTGTATGTATTGCCGATAAATGCGTATCAACCCGAGAAACACTGCTTTGCAGATGAAAATTAAATCAAGAATATATTATGCTAGGGCCATTGTATTTGCTTGCAATGGCCCTATATTAATGCTATAACTGTATTAAGGGAAATAGAACAGTTAATGTTCATCGAAAGGACGAATGATATGAAAAAAAAGGTTATAGCTATTGTGCTTGCAGCGATAATTGCGGCTGCAGGAATTTTCGTGTGGAAATCAGGAATTATATCAGGAGGTGCAACTGGTTCTGATGATTCAGCGGAGGTATACGTTATGTCTTTGTCTGATATCATGGGAACTAACAGTGGATATTCTACTAATGTCTTTATGGGCGTTGTGGAAGGTCAGGAGTCTACAGGTATCACAAAAAGTTCTGACAGAGAGTTAGATCAGCTTTTTGTATCTGAGGGCGACACTGTTACAGTTGGAACACCTCTTTTTTCGTATAAAACAGATTCTCTGGTATCAGAGAATACTCAGTATGGCTTTGAAATTGAAGGCTACAACCTTAGTATTGCTGATTACAACAACGATATAACCAAGACTCAGGCAGAGCTTGATAAAATCAAGGGCAACACAGATGAGGATAAAACTAAAAAGGAAGAGCTTACCAATCAGATTAATTCATTAAATACAGATATTGCCATTGCTCAGAATAATATCGAGATGGTAAATGCAAAGATTGAAGCTAACAACAATAAAATAGCAAATTCTACTGTTACTTCTACAGTTGATGGCACAATCACAAAGATTGCAGATGATACAAATCCATACACAACAGACGGTTCTTTTATCACAATTCTTGCATCTAAGGAGATGAGAGTTAAGGGACAAATCAACGAGCAAAACGTATGGGCAATCAATGTGGATGAGCCTGTAACACTTCGTTCTCGTGTGGACAGTAGTCAGACATGGAAAGGAACAATTACCAAGATTGATACTGAATCAAAGCAGGAAAACAATGATTCGTCATATTATGGTGGTGGTTCTTCTGATTCTAGTTCCACAAAATATCCTTTTTACATTACACTTGAGGATAGTGAAGGCCTAATGATGGGGCAGCATCTATACATCGAACTTGGACAGACAGATGCACCAGAGATGGACTTTACAGATGGCACATATTTATATGATTACTATATTGCCTATGATGAAGAGGGCAATCCATTTGTATGGGCAGACAACAAGGGACGTTTAACAAAGGTTCCTATCGAGCTTGGAGATTATTATGAGGAGCAGATGGTATATTCTGTTTCTGGTATTGATAATGACACATTAATCGCTTTCCCAATGGAGGATTACTCTGAGGGAATGAAGACTGTTAGCGAATACGAGGGAGAATAAGAATGATTGTAAAACTTGAAAACATTTACAAGGTTTACGGTGAATCTGGCACAGAAACCTCGGTTCCAGCTTTGAACGATGTGTCACTTACTGTAAACGAAGGTGAATACGTGGCAATCATGGGGCCATCAGGTTCTGGAAAGAGTACTTTGATGAATGTTATTGGTTGCCTGGATAAACCTACATCTGGTGTCTATTATTTTGAAGATAAGGATGTTCTAAAGCTTAAAGATAGGCAGATGTCTGATTTAAGACTTCACTCTATTGGGTTTGTTTTCCAAAGCTTTTATCTTATGAACGAGGAGAATGCAATTGAAAATGTAGCCCTACCTCTTTCATATGCAGGAGTTCCTAAAAAAGAAAGAGAAAGAAGAGCGATTGAAGCTCTTACAAGGGTTGGCCTTGCGGATAGAGTAAAATTCCGTCCTGATCAGCTTTCTGGAGGTCAAAAGCAAAGAGTTGCCATAGCTAGAGCCATTGTTAATAATCCAAAGGTTCTTTTGGCGGATGAGCCTACAGGTGCCCTTGATCAAAAGTCTGGCGCCGCTATCATGGACCTTTTCGAAAAGCTCAATGAAGAAGGCACAACCATTATAATGATTACTCACGATGCCAATATTGCCAGCCATGCGAAAAAGACATACAGAATTGTCGACGGCAAGCTTTACCATGGATTAGAGGAGGATAAGGAATGAAAAAGATAATTAAACCTATCCTCATAATAGTTATTATTCTGGCCTTGGCTGGTGGCGGTTTGTATGGAGGATACAGATACAGCCAAAGCAAAAAGACTGCTGAGGTTGTTGCCGTAAGCATGTATGCCATGGATGGATACTGGGGTGATTCAATAACTAGTTACGGAGATGTAACCTCAGATAAGTCTCAGACCACTTACCTTTCATCAGGAACAGAGATATTATCTGTTAATGTTCAGCCAGGCGACCATGTTAACGAAGGCGATGTGCTAATGACAGTCAAGAAAGAAACACAGGACATTAAAGGCAAAGAGCTTGAGGTAGAAAAAGCTAGACAAGCTTACGTTGCTGATACAGTTACACTTGAAAGACTTCAGAATACAACACCTATTCCTGAATACATTTCAAGCTCACCAGATACCAGAACCAGAGAGCTTCTTGTTAGTAAAGAGTATAGATTAAAGGTGGGCTCTACCTTCGGTGAATACAAGGAAGACCATCTTGTTTATGAGGAATTCTATGATCAGTCTGGAAATCTTACATCTACTCTCTATTATGATGAAAAGGGTAATTCCCTGGATGAAACTGATGATTCAGACAAGATTAATGCTATCGTAAATGCGGACCATTCTCTTTTCGAATGTTACGATAATTATGAAACAACAGAAGTTACTGTAGGTACCTTCTACTACAATGCAGAAACAGGAGAGATGATTGGTCATGAAGGTGTTGATGGAGAAGGAAATGTTGTAGAACGATACAATGCTCCAGAAGGTTATACACCTACTCAGCTTAAAGATAAAATAGAAGAGGTTTCCAACACCCTCAAGAAACATGATCTTGATCTTAGAAAGAAGGAAAATGAGCTTGAGGTTATGAAGAACACCAATGACAATGGTGAGATTCTGGCAAAGGTTTCAGGTACAGTTTCCAAGGTTCAGAACAAGGACAATTACAATAACACTCAACCATTCATGATAGTTACCGCTACTGATGAGTACTATATTTCAGGCAGCATCGGAGAGTTTTATCTTGATAGTGTTAATGTTGGAGATACAGTTACTATTACTTCCTACGATACTGGACTTACAGCAGATGCTGTTATTACTTATATCAGTGATACTCCAAATACAGATAACAACAATTTCTATTCTGGAGATGGAAACACAAACAGCAGTAACTATGAATTTAAGGCTAGTTTCGATAGAAGCAGTGGTATTGAAATTGGCTCTGGGGTAGATATTACAATTACCCCGGCTGGACAGGAAGATACCGGACTTTATATTTCTACATATTTTGTTCGTAAGGATGCCAGCGGTAATTATGTTATGAAAATGGGCTCTGACAATAAGCTTGAAAAGGTTTATGTAAAGGTTGGAAAAAGCCTTTGGGGTTCAATGATTGAGATAAAAAGCGGTGTCACTATGGATGATTACCTTGCATTCCCATATGGAAATGGAGCAGTGGAAGGTATGAATTGCAAAATAGTGGATTCTTTTGCGTATTAAGGGAGGACTTATGTTAGAAAATTTACGATTGGCCTTTAGAGGCATATGGACACATAAGCTTAGATCCTTTTTGACAATGCTGGGTATCATTATTGGTATTGCGGCTATTATCGCCATAGTATCTACTATCGAAGGAACCAACCAGCAGATTAAAGAAAATCTTATTGGATCTGGCTCTAACACAGTTGATATTCAGCTTTATCAAAATGATTGGCCACTTGATTTAAGCTATAGCGAGGCACCATTTGGAGTTCCTCAGGTAAGCGATGATGCTTTATCTGAAATCAGAGACTTGGATGAGGTCAAATCTGCAAGTAAATATGCCAACAGACAGATTTATGATGGAGTTTATTACTTGAACAATTCAATGAATGGTGGATACGTAAAAGGCGTTGAAACAGATTATTTTTCAACAGCCAACCTTACAGTTAAAGAAGGTAGACTTTTCACAGTAGATGAGTTAAAAGATTATAAAAAGGTTTGTGTAATTGATGATGGCGTTGTGGAAGATCTTCTTCACAATGATGAGCCTATTGGAAAAATCCTTGAGATTCAGGGAGATTCATATGTGGTAATCGGAGTTGTTGCATCACGTTCAAACTTTGAGCCTACAATCAACTCAATCTCTGACTATGAAACATACATGCAGGATGAATCTGGAACAGTTTATATCCCCCTTTCAACCTGGCCTATAAGCTACAAATATGACGAGCCAGAAAATGTTTTAGTTAGAGCTAATTCTACTGATGATATGACAGCTGCAGGAAAGAAGACTGCAGATATTATGAATTCATACATCAATCCAACTGATGACACGATCAAGTATCAATCAAAGGATTTGCTGGAGCAGGCACAGCAGCTTCAGCAGCTTTCATCATCAACAAATTCAATGCTTATTTGGATTGCAGCAATCTCTCTTTTAGTTGGTGGTATCGGTGTAATGAACATTATGCTAGTATCAGTTACAGAGCGTACTGCAGAGATAGGTCTGAAGAAAGCCATTGGAGCAAGAAAAGGAAAAATCATGGGACAGTTCCTTACAGAAGCTGCCGTACTTACTTCTATGGGCGGTGTTCTGGGTGTTGCCAGTGGTATTGGACTTGCTCAAATCATTTCAATTATGAGTGGCACACCTGTTGCAATATCATGGCCAGCCGCTTTTATTGCGGTGATATTTTCAATGGTAATCGGTATTGTATTTGGTATTTTACCAAGTCATCAGGCTGCAAATCTTAATCCTATTGATGCATTAAGAACTAACTAATTTGACCCGGAGGTTATATGAGCAAATTTATTTCATGGAATGTAAACGGCCTTAGAGCAGTGGTAGGAAAAGGCTTTTGGGAATACTTTGATGAGGTGAATGCAGATATCTTTTGCCTTCAGGAAATCAAGCTTTCTGAGGGACAGTTTGATTCCGAAAAAGAAGGATATCACGTCTACTGGAATTATGCAGAAAAGAAAGGCTATTCAGGCACAGCTATTTTTACTAAGAAAGAGCCTATTTCTGTAAGCTACGGTATCGGAATAGAAGAGCATGACCACGAAGGAAGAGTTATTACTCTCGAGTTCGATGACTATTACTTTATCACATGCTATACACCTAATTCTCAGAATGAGCTTAAGCGTCTGGACTACAGAATGACATGGGAAGACGATTTCAGAGCTTACATGTGCGAGCTTAACAAGAAAAAGGGCGTAATACTATGTGGCGATTTAAATGTTGCCCATGAGGAAATTGATATCAAGAATCCTAAGACAAATCGTCACAATGCAGGCTTCACTGACGAGGAGCGTGGCAAGATGACAGAGCTATTGGATGCTGGATTTGTAGACAGCTTCAGACACTTTTATCCAGACCAGGCCGAAATCTATTCATGGTGGTCATATCGATTCCATGCAAGAGAGAAGAATGCAGGTTGGCGCATAGACTATTTCATAGTTTCAGAGGATATAAAAGATAGAATGAAGGATGCCAAGATACATACAGAAGTTATGGGATCAGATCATTGTCCAATAGAATTAGATTTTGAATAGGCATTAGGCAGGCAATATGCTATCATAGAGTATATCAGTGGGAGGTGCTTATTATGGCAGATAAAAAAGAAGGTACATTTGTAGTACATGTTAATAAATGCGAAAACGACACATGGCAGGGCCAGGTCACATGGGCTGACCGGGACGAAAAGCTTAGCTTCCGCAGTGCCATGGAATTAATGTCAATCATTGATGCTGCTTTAAATGCAGACGAAGAATAAAACTAACGGCTAGCCATTTGGCTAGCCGTTTTTATTACTTATTTGCCTTTGCAAGGAACTTTTCGTTATTGATGATAAATCTCTCATGAGTACCCATTCCAACAACACCGCTTTCATCTGAACATACAACCTCAAAAGAAAGCTTACGGCCATCAATCTCAATAAGAGTAGCCTCACAAATAATAGT
This sequence comes from Pseudobutyrivibrio sp. JW11, assembly GCF_900115355.1. NCBI lineage: Bacteria > Bacillati > Bacillota > Clostridia > Lachnospirales > Lachnospiraceae > Pseudobutyrivibrio > Pseudobutyrivibrio sp. JW11. The sequence continues at coordinate 15,382 of NZ_FOWB01000009.1, forward strand.
TTTTCCAATAGCTGAAGGAGCCATATGACTAACATCTACCTTTGTTCCTACAGTACCTAGGCCTTCCTCAAGCTCTGGCTGAACCATCTTCCAGCAAGTCTCCTCCATAAGAGCAATCATTGCAGGCGTTGCAAACACCTCAAGAGCCCCACTAGTAAAAGCCTTCGCTGTATTATCAATTGTAACAACCGTCTCAGCGGTATTCTTCATCCCAATTTCCAACATAGTATAAGTCCTTTCCCAACAAATATAATTTCGCGACCTCCACTATAATACCACACATCACGCCCCGCAAACCTACTATTTACACATTTTTATAGTTTTTGTGTAGGGTCTGCCCTTCTAGATTTGTCCCGGCCCGCCCCGCCCGCAGCGCTGCCGCCCTCACTCTAGGGGGTACGTCACAGATTTTGGATTATCTAAATGTGTAGTCGCCCATATTTATTAGTAGGTGTTCTTACAAAGTTTTACAATTCTATCGGTAAGGTATGGGTGGAGACGGACAAACACTACACTAAGTAATCATCAGTCTTAAACTAGCTTTGTATTAATTACTATTTGCTTTGGAATGAACTTAGAAAAACAAAAAGAGATATTTGATATGGATTGGCAGCTGCCGCTAGGACGGCGGCAGCAGTGGTCACTTGAAACAGGACGTTGAATGTGCCACGGTGCCAATACATACAAATATCTCTTTTTAAATTTTACTTAGTAAACGGAGTAGCAAAAGTAATAATACAAAGACTAGTTAAGACTAGATGATTATATAAACTACATTGTCCGTCCCACCCATACATTACCTTCGAATAGTAAAAGCTTCGTAAGTACACCTACATATGGGCGACTTTACACATTAAGGTAATCCAAAAATCTGCTCCAATGATACCCCTAGAGTGAGGGCGGCAGCGCTGCGGGCGGGGCGGGCCAGGGGGGCTGAGAGGGGCAGACCCTACTACTATGTACGGTAAATGTGTAAATAGTAGGTTTAGGATCTCTGTAGGTTGTCGTGGGCGCTTATTGGGATTACGAAGGGGCTTAGGGACATTGGGTCTTCGATTACCACGCTGTCGATGCCGTATATTTGCTTGACGGAATCGGTGGTGATGATTTCGTTTGGGGTGCCTTCAGCTAAAAGCTTTCCGTTTTTCATTGCGAAAATGTAGTCGGCATATTTTGAGGATAGGTTTATGTCGTGGAGAACCATTACGATGGTGGTTTTCTTTGTGCGGTTAAGCTCCTTTAGAAGGTCCAGGATTTCTATTTGGTAGGCGATGTCTAGGTATGTGGTAGGTTCGTCTAGAAATAGAATGTCGGTTTGCTGGGCTAAGGCAAGGGCGATGAATACGCGTTGGCGTTGGCCACCGGATAGTTCATCTACAGTTCTGTCTGCAAGCTCGGTAATTTTCATTGCTGCCATGGCTTCGTCGATTGCTTCGTAGTCCTGGCAAGTAAGTGGCGCCATGAACTTGCGATGAGGATAGCGGCCTCTGGATACTAGCTCGGCTACTTTGATTCCTTCTGGAGCGATTAGTGACTGTGGTAGAAGACCGATTGTTTTGGCTATATCTTTGGTTTTTATGCAGAGAAGAGAGGTATCGTTTAATGTGACACTTCCACTGTTTGGTATTAAGAGTCTACAGAAAGTCTTTAAAAGAGTTGATTTTCCGCTTCCGTTTGATCCGAGGATAACGCTTATTTTGTTTTCTGGGATATGGATGCTGACATCGTTTAGAATGTTGCCATTTCCATATCCAACCTTTATATTGTTGGCTTTTAAAGTGTTGTGTTCCATTAAATGTTTCCTTTCTTATTCTGAGAAATAAGCAAATATATTAGATATGGCGCACCTAGAATGCCGGTGATTACACCAACGGGATATCTTGTGTTTAGCAAGTTTTGTCCTATAAAATCTCCACCAAGTACAAGTATTGCTCCCACAAGTCCAGAGGAGATGATGTTGGATTGATTTCTGCCGCAAATTTTTGCTGCTATAGGGCCTGATAAAAATGCAATTGATGCGATTGGTCCGGAAATAGATGTAGCAAAGGCGATTAAAAGCACGGAGCAGATTATTAATGTTGTGCGTACTAAATTGATACGTACTCCAAGGATAATTGCTACCTGGTCACCTAACGCCAGTGACTTCATGCCGTGGCGAAGAGCTATTATTGATAGAAGACAAACTACAACTACTATAAATAATAGTGGAAGAGAGTCCGTTACTATTCCGTTGAGATTTCCTGTCATCCATCTCATTGCTGTAGGCACGTCGTATTCAGCAGCTTTCATTACCATCCAATTAACTATGGCTGTAAAAAAGGCCTGAAATCCTATTCCTACAAGAACAAGTCTGCTAGTTGAAAAGCTTCCTACGTAAGAGATTCTGTAAATCAATATGGCCACCAATATTCCCGCAAATACTGAAATGATAGAAACGATATTTCTATTTAAATTAAGGAAAAGAATGCAGTATACTGCGGCGGCTGTGGAACCTGATGAAACTCCGATGATATCTGGGCTTGCCAATGGATTGTTTAATAGAGTTTGGAAAATATTTCCTGCAACGCCAAAAGCAATTCCGCAAAGTATGGCGGTAATTGTTCTAGGTAATCTCAGTTTTGCAATAATATATGAACCTTCTTCACTGAGTCCAAGGATAGTTTTTATTACCTGATCTAGAGAATAATTCTTTTCACCAATGGATAGATTACAAAAGGCTAGTACCAATGTAATGGCAAATAGAATACAAAGGATAAATATGTATTTTCTTCGTCGCTTTATCATAGACTTTGTACCTTGGCCTTTCTGATAATAAATATGAAAACAGGGGCACCGATTAATGCAGTCATAATTCCAGATTCCAGTTCTCCTGGACGACCGAGAATTCTTCCAAGCACGTCTGAAATGATGAGAACAGAACTACCGTAAATGCCACTGCATATAATAAGTGGAATATGATTACTTCCTACAATCATGCGAATAAAATGGGGAACCATTAAACCTATAAAGCTTATTGGGCCGGCCAATGCTGTGGTAGTTGCACATAAAAGAACACCACAAATAGCGGCAATCGCTCGGGTTCTATTAACATTGAGGCCAAGGGCGATAGCCGTTTCCTCTGATAAAAGAAGAGTATTTAAATTGCCGGAAAAGCATAAGCTTACTATTATTGCAAGAATGGTGATAGGAAGAATAAGTTTGATGTCATCATAATTAGTTCCACCTATGCTTCCTATTTGCCAAAATCTGTATGTAGTCATTACGCTGGAATCTGGCATAACTATTAAACTGATAATGGAAGATAGGGCGATGCTTGTTGCTGAGCCTGAGATTGCAAGCTTTATAGGGGTTGGTCCACCATAGCCTACAGATGCAAGCTTGTACACTATTAGGGCTGTAAGCATTGCACCAGCAAAGGAAAGTCCAATGTAGGAAATCTTTGACTGGATGTTAAAAAATGCGATGCCTGCAACTATAAATAAAGACGCACCTGCATTTACGCCTAAAATACTAGGGTCTGCTATAGGATTTCTTGTAATAGACTGCATTAATACTCCGGAAATGCTTAAAGAAGCTCCAGCAATTATTCCAAATAGAGTTCTAGGAATTCGCGTTTGAACAATATTTACTTCGTATACATCGGTATTGCGTCCTAAAACTGCATCCCAAACATGGGATAAACCTACGGACTTTGTGCCGTAGGTTATAGAAAGTGCTATCGCAATAAATAGGATTACAATACCTAAAACAGTTATTGATATAGCTTTATTTTTATTCATTAATATTATTTGCTGCCTCACTTAATAATGAAAGATAATCATCGATTGCATATGGTATAGAAAGAATTGATGGAGTAGTTGCTGCTGCAAGAGCGCTATTTGAATCAAGTAATACAACAGCACCATTTTTTACTGCTGGAATCTGACTCATAAGAGCGTCAGCCTGCATTGCCTCAAGAAGACCTTCATCTCCATAAACAATCATAATATCTACATCGTTCAATAAATCGCTGTTCTCGCGTGAGATAGTTACAGAAAAGTCTTCACTTGTCTCAGCAAGAGAAAGGATACTTTCAGGTGTTTCTAAGCCTAAGTCGTTAAGATATGCTGCTCTAGGATCATTTGGAAGATAAGCATAGAATGTACTCATATCATCCTGTGAAATCCAGAAGAAGCCTGCTGTTTTTCCTTCAAGCTCTGGATACTGCTCAAGCTTTTCTGAAATTAAAGCATCTGTTTCTTCAACAAGCTTTTCACCCTCAGCCTTCATGCCGATAGCTGTTGCATTTACAATAGTTTGATCTCTCCAGTTTGTTTTCCATGCAGTTTCGATGTAAGGAACTACAGGGGCAATCTCTGAAAGGAGATTGTATTCTTCCTCAGTAAAGCCTGAGTAAGAAGCAATGATAACGTCTGGTTCAGCCGCTGCAATAGCTTCATAATCCCAGCCTGTTTCATCGTCAAATACATTAGGATTTGTTTCACCTAATTCAGCAAAGGCCTCATCTGTCCAAAGGTGAAGTTTGTTGTCTGTCATAAGACCATAGTTTGCTGCAGAAACACCAACTGGAACGACACCGAGAGCTAATATTGCATCCTGATTAGCCCAAGAAAGTGTAACGACTCTTTCTGGCTTTGATTCAATAGTTGTTTCACCGAATGCATGCTCAATTGTGATTGGGAAAGCTGAATCATCACCAGTTACTTCAGTGTTTGCTGAGTCAGCAGAACTTGTATCTGAAGTTGTAGCTGTATCAGTGCTGCCACATCCTACAAGAGCAGTGCTAAATACAGAAACAGCTGCTATAAGTGATAATAATTTTTTCCTCATAATAAAAAATCCTCCTGTTGTAAATTGAGAAAAGTTAGCAAGAACTAACTGCGTGCTACTATATCACGTACGAATTAGTTATGTCAAACTAAAATTTGATTATGATAATATTTATCAGTACAGACTAATTTTTCACCCAATTGTATGCATAAATAGTTTGTGGTATAATTGAACACCGCAAGATTAAGATTATATACGGAGGACGAGATGAAAGAGATTCTTGGACAAATAAAAGAAGTCGTCATCGCCGGTTTTAAAGCAGCTGGTTACGATGAAAAATATGCAATGGTAACACTTTCAAACAGACCTGACCTTTGCCAGTTTCAATGTAATGGAGCAATGGCAGCAGCAAAGGAGTACAAAAAGGCTCCTATTGCAATCGCTAACGAGGTAGTTGAAAAGTTAGCTGATAATGCAATGTTTTCTAAGTGCGAGGCATGTCCTCCAGGATTTATAAATATGAACCTTTCTGATGAGTTTATTGCTGCATTTGTTAGTGGTATGGCATCAGATACAGAGCGTTTTGGTGTTGATAAGGTAGCTACACCAAAGAAGGTTATGATTGATTACGGCGGACCAAACGTTGCTAAGCCACTTCACGTTGGTCATCTTCGTTCAGCAATCATTGGTGAGTCAATTAAGCGTACAGCTCGTTTTATGGGTGATGAAGTTTACGGTGACGTTCATCTTGGAGACTGGGGTCTTCAGATGGGACTTATTATCACAGAATTAAAGCTTCGCAAGCCAGAGCTTGTATATTTTGATGAAAGCTTCGAGGGAGAGTATCCTACAGAAGCACCTTTCACTATTTCAGAGCTTGAGGAGATTTATCCATGTGCATCTGGAAAGTCAAAGGAAGATCCAGCATACAAAGAGGCTGCTATGACAGCTACATATGAGCTTCAGCATGGCAGAAGAGGCTATCAGGCACTTCTTTCTCACATTCTTAATGTTTCAGTTACAGACCTTAAGAGAAACTACGAGAAGCTTGATGTTACATTTGATCTTTGGAAGGGCGAAAGCGATGCTCAGCCTTACATCCCTGATATGGTTCAGAAGATGAAGGATGATGGCTTTGCTTACATTTCAGAGGGCGCATTAGTAGTAGACGTTAAAGAAGAAACAGATACAAAAGAGGTTCCACCATGTATGATTCTTAAATCAGATGGTGCATCTCTTTACAATACAACAGACCTTGCAACAATGGTATGGCGTATGAAGGACTACAATCCAGATTCAATCATCTATGTTGTAGATAAGCGTCAGGAGCTTTACTTCACACAGGTATTCCGTTGCGCAAAGAAGACAGGCATTGTTCCAGCAGATAAAAACCTTTATTTCGTAGGTTTTGGTACAATGAACGGCAAGGACGGCAAGCCATTCAAGACACGTCAGGGTGGTGTTATGAGACTTGAGTATCTCCTTCAGGAAGTAGAAGAGAAGATGCTTGAGAAGATTAAAGAGAATGGTACAATGGATGATGAACAGGCAGCAAAGACAGCATCAGTTGTAGCTCTTTCTGCTGTTAAATATGGTGACCTTTCAAACCAGGCTTCAAAGGATTACATCTTTGATATAGACAGATTCACATCTGCTGAGGGTAACACAGGCCCATATATCCTTTACACAATCGTTCGTTGCAAGTCTATTCTTGCTAAGGCTGGAGTGGACAGTGTTGATGGCGATATCTTGCCAGCTCACTCAGAGTCAGAGAGAGGCTTACAGCTTGAGCTTACAAAGTTCATGGCAGCCCTTACATCTGCTTACGAGGATATGGCACCACACAAGATTTGTGCATACATCTATGATTTAGCTAATGCATTCAATAGATTCTATCACGATACAAAGATTTTAGCTGAGGAGGATGCAGCTGTTAAGGCTAGCTATCTCAAGCTTCTCATGCTTACAAGAGGAGTTCTTGAGAAGTCAATCGATCTTCTTGGCTTCAAAGCACCGGAGCGTATGTAATGTCTGATCAAACATTTTTACCAATTGATTTCGTTAATCGCATGGAGCAGGACTTAGGTCCTGACTTCCATGCGTTTTTACGTTCTTATGATGAGAACAAAATATCAGCCCTTAGATTTAATCCAATAAAGGCAGACGATGCAGCAAAGGCTACCATTAGTCATATGCTGACAGGCTCAGTAGATTGGAGTCCGAATGGATACTATTATGATGAGGACCAAAGACCAGGTCTTCATCCTTATCATAGTGCTGGAGTTTACTATATTCAGGATGCTTCTGCGCAGCTTCCAGTAGAGATGCTTTCGCCAAATCCAGGGGATTTCTGCCTGGATTTGTGTGCTGCGCCTGGTGGTAAATCTACCCAGATTGCAGGATATCTCGACGGACAGGGGATTCTTGTTTCCAACGAGCCTATGAAAAATCGTGCAAAGATTCTTTCAGAAAATGTTGAGCGTCTCGGCATCAAAAACTGCATTGTTACATCTGAATATCCAGACAAGCTGGCAGAGCGTTTTGTGGAATACTTCGACAAGATTATGGTGGATGCACCATGTTCCGGAGAGGGCATGTTTAGAAAGAATCATGATGCTTGTAGCGAATGGTCGCTGGAGTCTGTTGAAATGTGTGCTGCAAGACAGGCAGAGATTCTAGATAGAGCGTACGAGATGCTTATCCCTGGTGGAAGGATGTGCTATAGCACATGTACTTTTGCCAGATTAGAGGATGAAGAAGCTGTTGCGGCTTTCATTTCAAGACATCCAGACATGAAGCTAATCAAGGAACAGCGTTTATGGCCACATCAGGTAAAGGGAGAGGGGCATTATGCAGCCTTACTTGAAAAGGCAGATGCTGATAATCGATATGAAGAATGTAAAGATAATAGAGAAACCTATTCCTTAAAGAAAATTAATGATAAAATATTAAATGACTATTTAATATTCATTAAAGAGACTATGACAAATCCAAAGGAATGGAGAGGCAACCTGCTATTACTTAACGATTTGCTTTATATGTTGCCAGAGGACTGTCCGGATTTTGATGGTCTTCATGTATTAAGAGGAGGCTTGTTCTTAGGTACATTAAAAAAGAACCGCTTCGAGCCAAGCCATGCTCTGGCTTTGGCACTTAAGCCATCAGAGGTGACTAACAGTCATAACTTATCATCAGATAGTGCCGAAATCGATGCATATCTTACAGGGCAATCTATCAGATGTGATGTAAAGGATGGATGGACTCTTATTACAGTTGATGGATATTCAATTGGGTGGGGAAAGGCTGTAAAAGGCCAAATCAAAAATCATTATCCGAAAGGACTTCGTAGGTATGATACATAAAATATACATGCACAAACAGGATATTTATGAGTATGTAATGTTTACAATAGCAGCTGCTGTTATGGTTATTGGAATTTACTTTTTTAAATTCCCAAATCATTTTTCATTTGGTGGTGTCAGCGGTATTTCTATTGTGCTGGCTGCACTATTGCCACATACTCCAGGAAATATCAACCTGGTTATTAATATCTTTTTGTTAGTGCTTGGATTCTTTGTTTTCGGAAAAGAATTTGGAATCAAAACAACATACATCACTTTGCTTGTTTCTATAGGACCAAGCCTTCTTGAAAAGATTCATCCAATGGATGGGCCACTTACTGACGAGCCAGTATTGGAGCTTATGTTTGCAATTGCTTTGCCTGCCTTTGCATCTGCAATTTTCTTTAATTTAGGCGCATCTTCTGGTGGAACAGATATAGTTGCAATGATTCTTAAAAAATATACAAGTATTAATATAGGCACAGCATTGTTCTTATCAGATGTATTTATTGTTATTTGTGCTTGTTTCGTATTTAATATTCAAACAGGTTTATTTTCATGTGTAGGCTTATTAGCTAAGTCTTTAGTTGTTGATGAAACAATCGAAAATATTAACCTGGTAAAATACTTTACAATCATTTGTTCAAATCCAGAACCAATTGTAAAATATATTACAGAGGAGCTAGGAAAGGGCGCTACCATTTACAAGGCGGAGGGCGCTTATGGTCATCAGGAAAAGACTATCATTCTAACTATTCTTAAAAGACAGCAGGCTGTTGATCTTAAGAACTACATTAGAAGAAATCATCCTGGTGCATTTATTGCAATTACAAATAGTAGCGAGATTATAGGTAAAGGCTTTAGAGGGTATAACTAATGAATACAACATGGGGAATACTTGCACATGTTGATGCAGGTAAGACAACATTATCGGAGGCGGTTCTTTACAACGCAGGAGTTTTGGCGTCCACCGGTCGAGTAGACAAGGGGGACGCCTTTTTAGATACTGATCAGCAGGAGAAGAATAGAGGGATAACTATCTTTTCGAAGCCTGCTGTTTTTGACGTGGAAGGGGGAAGTATTACACTTCTTGATACTCCAGGTCACGTGGATTTTGCAACTGAAACTGAGCGTGCTATTTGGGCGCTGGATTTTGCAATTCTTCTTGTAAGCGGCACCGATGGTGTTCAGGCACATACAAAGACTCTCTTTGATTTACTTTCTAAAAACAAAGTTCCAACAATCATTTTTATTAACAAGATGGATATGCCTTCTGTGGAGGCAGATTCTCTACTTCCTAATCTCAAAGAAAAGCTTAGTGGCAACTGCGTTCTTCTTTCAAATCACGAGGATATTGCTGCAGAAGATGAAGGGGCAATGGAAGAGTTTTTTGAGACAGGTGAGCTTTCTGATTATCGTATTTACGATATGATTATATCAAGGAAAATCTTCCCTGTTTTAACTGGTTCAGCCCTTAAGGATTCAGGCGTAAAAGAGCTTCTGGATTTTATGAAAAAGCTAAGTGAGTATTCAGGAGAGAAAAAGGAAAAGGGAACTGAATTTGGTGCAAGAATATATAAAATCGAAAGTCTCGCACGAGATACAAGACTTACCTTTGCCAAGATTACTTCTGGAAGCTTAAAGGTTAAGAACACACTTCCAAATGGTGAGAAGGTTGACCAGATAAGGCTTTATTCCGGGGCTAAGTACACTCAGAAAGATGAGGCAAAGGCTGGTGATGTGGTTGCATTAATCGGCCCTAAGGCTACATTTGCCGGCGAAGGAATGGGAGTGGAGGATAATAGGCCGGAGTTGACCTTAAATCCAGTATTGAAATATACACTTAATTTCACAGATGATACTGTGCCTCGTCTTGCATATCCAAAGCTTAGTGCATTTAACGATGAGGACCCATCTCTTAATGTTAGCTGGAATGATAAGCTGGAGGAGATAACCTTCAATTTGATGGGAGAAGTTCAAACAGAAATCATTCTCACTAGAATAGAAACTGAGCTTGGCATCAAGGGAGAGTTTGTTGAATCAGGCGTGTTATACAAGGAGACTGTTGCAGATAAAGTGGAAGGTGTAGGACATTTTGAGCCACTTCGTCATTATGCAGAGGCCCATATTTTGATGGAACCGTTAGAGCCAGGCAGTGGTATTCAGGTGGATGCAGATGTTTCTACTGATGATCTAGCGCTCAATTGGCAAAGACTTATAACTACCCATATTCTTGAAAAGGAACATTTGGGTGTATCAATTGGGGCGCCGCTTACAGATGTAAAGTTTACAGTTGTTGGTGGAAGAGCCCATATCAAACATACCGAAGGTGGAGATTTTAGAGAGGCTACCTATCGAGCAATTAGACAGGGCCTTATGGAGGTTGGAACAACTATCCTGGAGCCATATTTTAATTTTGAAATCAGTGTTCCGTCAGAACAAATCGGAAGAGTAATGACCGATGTGGAAAATATGAAGGGTTCCTTTGAGGTGCCAGAGGATAATGGTGGCCTTAGCATTATCAGAGGAAATGCACCAGCATCTCAGATTAGAAACTATCAGTCTGTTCTTGTGACATTTACAAAAGGACAAGGCCACATCAACCTTACATTTGCCGGATATTCAGAATGCAAAAATCCAGATGAGGTAATGGAAGCCTACGGATATGATCCAGAAGCAGATATAGATAATCCGGCTTCTTCTGTATTTTGCTCCCACGGGGCAGCTGAAGTTGTTCCATGGTATGAGGTGAAGGATAGATGCCATGTACCTTGCAGACAGGAAAAAAATGACTCAGCCCAGGATGATGAAATTCCTATTAATTCTAAGCGAATGAATCACAGCGAAGACGAATGGCTTGATCCAGATGAAATAGACAAAATACTTCAGCTCGCCACCCACAGTAATCAGGGTAAAAATCCTAAAAAGGGTTGGCATTATGGAGAAAGCACAAGACCAAGAAGAGTTGATTCAGATTACGTATACAAAGCGCCAAAGGAGATAAAGGCCAGGGATAAGTATCTGCTTGTAGATGGATACAATCTTATTTACGCTTGGCCGGAATTAAAGGAAGTGCTTGATGTCAATTTGGACGGAGCTCGAGGAAAGCTACTTGATATCCTTAGCAATTACAAAGCGATGACAGACTACAATGTAATTGCAGTTTTTGATGCCTACAGAGTGAAAGGACATGAGGTGACAGCATCTGATTATTTGAACATTCATCAGGTGTTTACAGCAGAGGCTCAGACCGCCGATGCATACATAGAGAGATTCACCCATGAACATGGTAAAAAATACGATATCACAGTTGTAACCTCTGATGGCTTAGAGCAGGTAATTATCAGAGGCGCTGGCGCAAGGTTGATATCTTCTCGAGAGTTTATAGACGAGGTGGAAAGAAAAGCCAGAGAGCTCCGAGAAAACTATGACATAAAATAATAGTTTACAAGAGGAATGAGTACCATTTTTAACAATTAATTCATATTCTTTATTTATAATCGTTGTATTGATGAGGCATAAGTATCTAGACTATCAGTTGAAGGGGGTAAAAATGACTAGATATCAGTTTCAGGATACAGAGAGAAAGGCACTTGAGAAACTTAATATTCCTCTTGTAATCTACCAGCTTATAGATAAAAGAGTTGTGACAATCCTTGTAACAGATGGAATGTGTAAGCTTATGGGAGATTCCCGAGAAAATATTACCAAGTTATTCGACGAAGATATGTATCGGGATACACATCCAGATGATAAGGCAAGGGTTGCAGATGCCGCATTGAAATTTGCTTTAGGCGGAGATAAATTCGATTGTGTTTACAGAACACTTTCACATATCATTAATGACTATGTAATTATACATTCTCATGGTGAACATTTCTTTACAGAGGATGGGACTATGCTTTCCAGTACCATATATATGGTGGAGGGCATGGGCGAAGATTTTGAAAATCCCCTTACAGAAAAACTGGCTTCTAATTTCAGAGACATGATGTCAAAGGAAAGTCTGATAAGAGATAATTTTTATGATACTCTTACAGGCTTACCAAACATGTCATATTTTCTTGCTTTGGCAGATGCAGGTAAGCAGGCGATAATAGATGAGGGCAAAACTCCTGGTATAGTTTTCTTTGACTTTACCGGAATGAAATATTTCAACGAGAAGTTTGGACTCAAGGAGGGGGACAACCTCCTAATTGCATTTGGTGATATTTTAAGAAAGTATTTCTCAAATGAAAACTGTGGAAGAATGGGTTCTGACCATTTTGCTGTGTTTACACAGATGGAAGAAATTGAAGCTACACTTCAGAACATTTTCAAAGATATGAAGCGGGCAAATGATGGCAAAACCTTGCCTGTCCATGTAGGTATTTACTCCATGGCATTTGAGGATGTTCCAGCCAGCAGCGCTTGTGACAGAGCAAAGATTGTTAGTGATAAGGAAAAGGGTGCTTACCTTTCTAAGTATGCTTTTTACGATGAGAACACACATGTTGTTGCTTCTCACTATGAATATGTAATTAATACCTTTGAAAAGGCTATAAGAGAAGGATGGATTCAGCCTTATTATCAGCAGATTATGAGATCTGTAAATGGTAGAGTATGCGACGAGGAAGCCTTGGCGCGCTGGATTGACCCTGCTAGAGGAATTATTCCACCTAATCATTTTATTTATGTTCTGGAAGACGCAAAGCTTATTCATAAACTTGATTTATACATATTGGAATGCGTATTAAGAGATTTGGAAGATGTTGTTAAGAAGGGCTTCCAGATAGTTCCTGTTTCTATCAATCTCTCTAAGTATGATTTTGAATTATGCGATATTGTAGATGAAATAACAAAGAGAGTAGAAGCTTCAACTATTTCTTCAGAGATGATTACCATAGAAATTACAGAGAGCGTCTCTACATTGGACGAGGAATTCGTTTCTGAGCAGATTAGAAGATTCCACGATGCAGGTTTTAAGGTTTGGATGGATGATTTCGGTAGCGGATATTCATCCTTAAATATGTTGCAAAAATTTGATTTTGATTTAATCAAGCTAGATATGCGTTTTATGCGTGAGTTTGGTATGTCCAAGAAAAATCATGTCATAGTAAAAGAGCTTATCCAAATGATTACAAAGCTTGGTATTGATACAATTGTAGAAGGTGTCGAGACAATAGAGCAGGTTAAATTTTTGCGAGAAGTTGGGTGTAGCAAAATGCAGGGATTTTACTTTGCAAAGCCAATTCCGCTTGATGAATGGTATACGATTTATGGCGCCAGAGTTGGCAATGTCATAGAAGTATTTGAGGAAAGCGATTACTATGCAACAGTTGGTAAAGTCAATATTGTAGAACCAGTTGTCAATGATGATTACAACTGGGATAGTAATGAGTTTTTTGGTCAGATTCCTACCGGTGTAGTAGAAATAAGAGAGGATAGCACTTATATTCTTAGATACAACCGCAACTTTGCAAAGTTCCTTATGAAGACAGGATATCTTGATGAAGTAGATTTAGGAAATGCTATGATTCAGCAGAAAAAGGAGCCTACAAAGGATTTTATGGATGCAGTGAATAAATGCAATAATATCGACAAGTGGGTTCATATAGAAAATATGCAGGATGAGGATTATTACACCAGCTTCTTTATCAGAAAAATAGCAGTCAACCCAATTCATGGATATACAGCTTATGAAGTGGCTATTTTATCAATCGCAAAGGACTGATGAAGGTTTGACACTCCAATATAAATGTGGTATTTTCTTTAAGAAATTTATATCGTTCATAGGATTTAGGTGCCCATAGTATTTAGGTACGTATGGGTGAAAAGGGAATCTGGTGAGAATCCAGAGCGAAGCCGTCACTGTGTTAGGGAGTTCGCTTTCATATCACTGAGTATTCTTGGGAAGAGAAAGCGTGCGATGATCGAAGTCAGGAGACCTGCCTATTTCTTGTAATTATGATTTGCGGGACTCGAATCATTATTCGCATGAATCCGAGAGGCTAATTGCCTCATGTTTTTGTGTTTTGATAGAGGCTGCTTTATGCAGCCTTTTAATTTTGTGAGTTCCTAAATATATACATGAACGGTTTTATAGGAGGAAATCATGAAAAAGAGAAGTTTACAGATTTTAGCACTTTTCATGTCAGCAGCATTTGTATTTGCAGCTTGTGGTAAGACTGCTGATGTAGCTGAAACTACAGAAGAAAGTGTAGAAACAGAGGAGGTTGACGATCAGGCTGCAGCAGATAACGTAGCAGCACTTATCGATGCAATCTACGTTCAGGAAAGAACAGATGAGACAGATGCACAGTGTGCAGCTGCCAAGGAAGCTTGGGATGCTCTTACAGATGCTCAGAAGGAGCTTGTAGAGGGTGAGTATGCAGACCCTGATTACTTCGGAAGAGATACAGGTGATGCTTCTAAGGATGATCCATTAAACCAGGATGATATTGGTGAGAATGAAATCCTTGTAGTAAGCTTTGGTACTTCATTTAATGATAGTCGTGTAGCTGATATTGGTGGAGTTGAAAAGGCTATCGCAGCAGCATATCCTGATTGGTCAGTAAGACGTGCATTTACAGCACAGATCATTATCAACCACATTCAGGCTCGCGATAATGAAAAGATAGATAATGTAGAGCAGGCTCTTGAAAGAGCAGTTGCAAATGGTGTTAAGAACCTTGTTGTTCAACCAACACATTTGATGCACGGCGCTGAGTATGATGAATTAACAGCAGCAGTTGAAGAATATGCTGATAAGTTTGAATCTGTAAAGATTGCTGAGCCACTTCTTGGTGAAGTAGGAGCAGATGCTACAGAAGTAAATGCAGATAAGGAAACAGTTGCAAAGGCTATTACAGCTGAGGCAGTTGCTGATGGTGGTTTCGAAAGCAGAGAAGCAGCAGCTGAAGATGGTGTTGCATTTGTATTCATGGGACACGGTACAAGCCACACTGCAAAGGTTACATACAGCCAGATGCAGACACAGATGGATAAGCTTGGCTATGAAAACGTATTTATCGGTACTGTAGAGGGTGAGCCAGAAGAGACTTCTTGCGAGAACATTATTGCTGCAGTTAAGGAAGCTGGTTACACAAAGGTTGTTCTTCGTCCACTTATGGTTGTTGCTGGTGATCATGCAAACAACGATATGGCTGGTGATGATGAGGATTCATGGAAGTCAATGTTTGAAGCAGATGGTTCATTTGAATCAATCGATTGCCAGATTGCAGGACTTGGTGAAATCGCAGATGTTCAGGCTATCTACGTTCAGCACACATCTGATGCAACAGGTGTTGAGCCAGTAGAGTCTGCACATACAGATGAGCTTAAGGACGGCGAGACATATCTTGCTGATTTTACAACAGACAGCAGCATGTTTCATGTAAATGAAGCAGAAAATGGTAAGGGTGAGCTTACTGTTAAGAATGGTAAGATGTCTATCCACGTATCATTAGTTTCAAAGAAAATTGTAAATCTTTATGTTGGTACAGCTGCAGATGCAGAAAATGACGAAGCTAACTGGCTTCAGCCAACAGAGGATGAGGTAACATATTCAGATGGAACAACAGAGACTGTTTACGGTTTCGATATTCCTGTAGAAGCATTAGATAAGGAATTTGATTTGGCTATTTTAGGAGAAAAGGGAACATGGTATGACCACAAGGTTTCAGTTTCAAACCCTGAATTAGCAGAATAATAATTTATGAAAAAGAAATTCATTTTTGCTGCAGTGCTGGCTATTAATTTAACAGCCTGCAGCTTTTTTAATAGTAACGAAATAGAAAATACAACAAATGAGATTACAGATGGCGAGTATAGCTGTAATGTTACTCTTACCGGCGGAAGCGGAAAAGCTACTGTAGAATCTCCTGCCAAGGTTTTAGTGGAGGGAGAGGAAAAGACTGTTCAGCTTGTATGGTCAAGCTCTCACTATGACTATATGCTGGTTGATGATGTCAAATACGATAATGAAGCAGCAGTAGATGAGAATTCCGTATTTACGATACCATTTTCGGAATTTGATGAGACTTTTATTGTAATCGGTGACACTACAGCTATGAGCACTCCTCATGAGATAGAGTATGAACTGACCGTTTATGCTCCAGGTGAAGAGGTGGAAAGTGGAACAAAAGAATCTACAGCTACAAAAGCAGATTCGGATGATTCCTACAGCTTAGGTAATCTTAAATTTAAAGAATCACTTGAGCTGGATTACGCTAAGGATTTTACTGTTGATTATTATACCGACGACAGCAATGGAGAGTATGCATTTATAACAATAACAGGTGCAAGTGTTAATCAGTATTTCTTAAGACCATTACAGGATTCTGATGCAGAGATTTCTGGATTATCTGATAACATCCAGGTTCTTTCTGATATTGATAAAACATATCTTGTTTCCACATCGGTAATGGATTTGATAGTTAATACAGACAGCCTTGATAGCATTAAGTTTTCTGGCACTGATTCAAAAGATTGGTATGTAGATGAGGCAGCTTCTGCTATTAAAGCAGGGGATATTTTATATGCAGGAAAGTATTCAGCTCCTGATTATGAGTTACTTGTATCAGATGGTTGCAATTTTGCCATAGAAAACACCATGATATACCACAATCCAGAAGTGAAGGAAAAGCTTGAAAGTCTGGGAATACCAGTTATGGTAGAGACTTCAAGCTACGAGACATCTCCTTTAGGAAGACTTGAGTGGATAAAGCTGTATGGAGTGTTGTATGGCAAGCTTGATGCTGCAACAGAGGTCTTCGATGCTCAGGTTGCCCGTACAAAGGCTGTTATGGATATGGAGGAGACAGGGCTTACAGTGGCATTCTTTTCTGTAAATTCCAATGGTCAGATTACAGTTAGAAAAAATGGTGACTATATTTCTTCCATGATAGATATGGCAGGTGGCACCTATGTGCCAGAGAATCTTTCTAATTCTGAAGATGCTCTATCAACTATGAAGATATCAATGGAGGATTTTTATATTGGGGCAGTAGATGCTGATATTCTTATTTATAACAGCACAATAGAGGGAGAGCTTGAAAGTGTAGATGATTTAATTGCATCTGCACCATCCTTAGCAGATTTTAAAGCCGTTAAGAATAAAAATGTTTACTGTTTAAGGGAAGGCTATTTCCAAAAGACCACAAGTGTGGCAGAATTTATAGAGGAGCTGCATTTAATACTTACAGATTCCTACAAATCGGGAGAATGTTTTTACAAACTGAAGGAGTAGCTATGAACTCAGAAAAAAAGAGATTCACATGCCTTTTTATTTCAATGGCATTACTATTATTAATTTGCTTTATTTTTAGTCTTGGAGTTGGCAGTGCGGATATTACCGTTAGTGAGATTATCAAATCCCTGATATCTCCAGGCGATGTTCAGTTTGGAAAAATTATCATATCAATAAGACTTCCTAGAATTATTGCCGCATTAATTCTAGGGGGTGCACTTTCAGTATCTGGATATTTACTTCAGATTTTCTTTGGCAATCCTATTGCCGGTCCATATGTACTTGGAATTTCATCAGGAGCAAAGTTATTTGTTGCCATTTGCATGGTTGTTTTGGTTGGACAGGGAGTTTATATAAGCTCCCTTATTATGGTGGTTGCTGCATTCGTAGGCTCTATCATTGCAATGGGAATAGTAATGCTGTTGGCAGGCAAGGTTAGAAACATGTCACTGTTAGTGGTATGTGGAGTAATGATTGGATATATTTGCTCTGCGATAACAGAGTTTATTATTACATTTGCAAATGATTCCAACATCGTCAATCTGCACAACTGGTCACTTGGTAGCTTTTCAGGTATAAGCTGGGAACATGTAATTATATCTGCAATCATTGTTACAGTGACTTTAGTGCTTTCATTTGTTATGTCAAAGCCAATTGGGGCATATCAGCTTGGTGAAGCCTACGCCAGAAATATGGGCGTTAATATTAAATACCTCAGAGTTGTATTGATTTTACTTTCTAGTATTTTATCTGCAACCGTAACAGCATTTGCTGGACCAATTTCATTTGTTGGTATTGCAGTACCTCATATTATGAGAGGTGCAATGAAGACAGCAAAGCCTTTAATTATGATTCCTGCATGCTTTATGGGAGGAGCCATAATTACTTTACTTTGCGATTGTATAGCACGTACTGCATTTGCACCTACTGAGGTTAGTATCAGTGCAGTGACAGCTGTATTTCTTGCTCCAGTTGTTATTTATATGTTGGTTGCTAGGAGGGCTCTAAGCCGTGGATAAAAAACTTAGTACGATTGCCCTTGAAGTGGGATATAAAAAAGGACAGCCTGTTGTAAAGCAGGTTTCTTTTGATGTAAAGGCTGGGGAGATAATAGCGGTAGTTGGAGCAAACGGAGCAGGCAAATCAACAATACTAAAAACAATCACAAGACAGCTTAATAAGCTTGATGGTAATATTCGCATTTGCGATATGGATGATTCTGAGATTAACGAGGAAACTATGGCAAAAAAGGTTTCTATGGTTACTACAGAACGAATTCATCCAGAGCTTATGACTTGCTACGATGTGGTGGCCACTGGCCGCTATCCATATACAGGTAGACTGGGGATTCTCAGTGATGATGACAGAGAAGCTATCGCATATGCCATAAAGCTAGTTGGCGCAGAAGCCATAGTAAGTGAAGATTTTTCTAAAGTCAGTGATGGTCAACGACAGCGAGTAATGCTTGCAAGAGCTATATGTCAGGATACTGACATTATGATTTTGGACGAGCCTACTTCCTTCTTGGATATTCAGTTTAAGCTAGATATTCTATCTATTATTAGAAGGCTTGCCCATGAGCAGAATAAAGCTGTTGTAATGTCTATCCATGAACTGGAATTTGTACCGGCAATAGCAGATGCGGTAATTGGTATATACGATAATAGTGTTTATAAAATAGGTTCGCCTAAGGAGATTCTCACAGGAGAAAATCTTGAAGTTATGTATGGCATGGCAGCAGGCGAGGGAAAGATTATGGCAGACGGCTTGTGGCAGTATGCCCAGGCTCTTGAGAGGTTGATATGTCAAAAGTAATAATGGTCCAGGGGACTATGTCAAATGTAGGTAAAAGCTTGCTTGTAGGGGGACTATGTAGAGTCTTTGCACAGGACGGATTGAAGGTTGCTCCTTTTAAATCTCAGAATATGGCTCTTAATTCCTTTGTAACAGAGGATGGATTGGAGCTAGGTAGAGCACAGGCAATGCAGGCAGAATGTGCAGGGGTTGCTCCTAGCGTATATATGAACCCTATACTGCTCAAACCAACAAATGATGTAGGCTCACAGGTCATTGTAAATGGTGAAGTAGTTGGTAACATGAGTGCCAGAGACTACTTTGCATATAAAAAGCAGTTAGTGCCAGATATTATGACTGCCTACAATAAGCTTCAAGAATGGGCAGATGTTATTGTAATAGAAGGGGCAGGTAGCCCAGCAGAAATCAATCTGAAATCAGATGATATTGTGAATATGGGCATGGCAAAGCTTGTGGATGCACCAGTTATCCTCGTTGGGGATATAGATAGAGGTGGTGTATTTGCGCAGCTCCTTGGCACACTAGAGCTTTTGGAAGAGGATGAAAGGGCCAGAGTAAAGGGCCTTGTAATAAATAAGTTTAGAGGGGATAAGAGCCTACTGGATTCCGGAATCACTATGATAGAGGATATGGGAAAGGTGCCGGTAGTAGGTACAGTTCCATATGTTCATCTTATGATAGATGATGAGGATAGCCTTAGCGAGAGGCTTGATAATAAATGGGATAGCAGCTCAGAGTCTTTAATAGATATAGCGGTTATTCGACTTCCTAGAATTTCAAATTTCACAGATGTTGCTCCATTTGAAAGCATTAATGGTGTAAAGGTTAGGTTTGTAAATAATCCTAGGGAGATAGAAGGAGCAGACCTGGTAATTATCCCTGGTAGCAAGAATACCATTTCTGATATGAAGTGGATGAGAGAATCGGGAATGGAAGCTGCAATTAATCGTTTCTCTTTAAATGGTCCAGTTGTTGGAATATGCGGTGGCTTCCAAATGATGGGAAATACCATATTGGATCCAGAGGGCGTGGAGAATGAATCAGAGGATGGGCTTGCATTATCTTCAATCAGAGGCTTAGGATTGCTTCCTCTAATAACCACATTACAGTCAGCTAAGCATCGCTCTCAGACAGAAGATTGCTTTGATGACCTTACAGGTATCTATGAATCATTATCAGGTGAAGAGTTCATAGGCTATGAGATTCACAATGGTATAACAAACATAGATTATGATGCTATAGAAGATACTTTTTCTAAGGAAGAGTCTCCTGATTTGGTAGAGCGAGATGATGAGGGGAATATCATCCTTGTACAAAATGGCAACATCCTTGGAACCTACGTGCATGGTATTTTCGATAATGGAGATTTGGCATACAGGCTGGTAGAGGCGCTTGCGTCAAAAAAGGGAGTTGTGCTCCAGGCTCAGGATTATGATTTTAATGCAATAAAGGAAGCTGAGTACGATAAGCTTGCAGATGTTGTAAGAAATAATTTGGACATGGATTTTATATATAGTCTTATTAAGTAAAGCAGGTAAATATATGGAGATAGAATACGTTTTACCAACGGAAATAGAAAAACGCAGTTTTGAAATAATAGGTAGAGAGTTACAGGCTATGGGTATCACTTTGGATAAGGAGCAGGAACCTATCACAAAAAGAGTGATACATACTAGTGCAGACTTTGATTATGCCAACACTATGCGCTACTCAGATGGTGCCATAGAAAAAGTAAAAGAGCTAATACGAAATGGCGCTCATATAGTTACAGACACCAATATGGCTTTGTCAGGTATTAATAAAAAACGTCTAGCAGAATATGGCGGTCAGGTTCATTGCTTTATGGCAGATGAGGATGTGGCAAAGGAAGCAAAGGAACGTCAGGTTACCCGTGCTACTGTATCTATGGAACGAGCTGCCAGTTTAAATTTACCGGTAATATTTGCAATAGGCAATGCACCAACAGCATTAATATCTTTGTATGAGCAAATGACCGAAGGCAAATTCACTCCAGAGTTTGTAATAGGAGTGCCAGTAGGGTTCGTTAATGTGGTTGCAGCCAAAGAACTATTCTTAAATTCAGATGTGCCATACATTATTAACGAAGGCAGAAAGGGCGGCAGTAACATAGCGGCGGCTATCGTAAATGCCATATTGTATAATATAGATAAATAATAAATTGAGGTGAAGAATGAAAAAAGGCTTTACCACAGGAAGCTGTGCAGCTGCAGCAGCAAAGGCAGCTACATATATGCTTTTAACAGGAACTAAAAAAGAAAAAATCAGTATAGAGACTCCTGCAAAGATAATGTTTGATGCAGATATAGTAGACATTACTTTAAATGAGAATCAGGTGAGCTGCAGTGTTGTAAAGGATGGTGGAGATGATCCCGATGTTACAACAGGTAGTCATGTGGTTGCAGCAGTATCTATTGAGGATAAGGGAACGGAATGCAGTACTGATTCCAGCCTCTCTATCATTATTGATGGAGGCGTGGGGGTAGGAAGAGTTACCTTACCAGGGCTGGACCAACCGGTAGGTAATGCAGCAATCAACCATGTCCCAAGGGAAATGATAATAAAAGAAGTATCAGAGGTATGTAAGCTTCTAGACTTCAATGGACGTTTAAAGATCATAATATCGGTGCCAGAAGGAGAAGAGCTGGCAAGCAAGACCTTCAACCCAAGGCTTGGTATTGTTGGAGGAATATCCATACTTGGTACAACCGGCATAGTAGAGCCTATGAGTTCAAAGGCATTGATAGATACTATTAAGGTAGAGCTCAATCAAAAGAAGGCTCTTGGTATGAAAGATGCAATTGTAACCCCAGGCAACTATGGTCTAAAGTTTATGGCCGATAATTATGGGTATGATCTTGATAAAAGTGTAAAGTGTTCCAATTTTATTGGTGAGACTGTTGATATGGTTTGTGACCTGGGATTTGAAACAATGCTTATTACAGGACACATAGGTAAGCTTGTAAAGGTCGCAGGGGGAATAATGAATACCCATTCCCATGAAGCAGATTCACGAATGGAGATTCTTGCCAGCTGTGCTATACGAGCAGGCGCGGATGCAGCAGTAGCTATCAAGATATTAGATTGCCTTAATACAGAAGAGGCATTACACATAATAGAGAATGCAGGTCTTTTGAAGGAGACCATGGATATTGTACTTGAGAAGATTTTGTTCTATCTGAACTTTAGAGCACAAGGTCGTATAGAAATCGAGTGCATTTTATATTCAAATGAGTTTGGCTTATTGGCAGAATCAGAAAGGGCCAAAGCTATATTAGAGGAGATTAGATGATTTATTTTGTTGGAGCAGGATGCGGTGCAGCAGACTTAATTACTGTAAGAGGTATGAACCTTTTAAAGAGTGCTGATGTTATCGTATATGCGGGATCACTTGTTAATCCACAGTTACTGGATTACGCTAGTGAGGACTGCCAAATATTTAATAGTGCCACCATGACATTAGATGAAGTTATGGATGTGATGGTAAAGGCCACAGAGGAAGGTAAAAACGTAGTTCGACTTCACACTGGAGAGCCAAGCATCTATGGTGCCGTTCAGGAGCAGATGCATGTGCTGGATGAAAAGGGACTTGCCTATGAGAGCTGCCCAGGTGTTAGTGCATGCTTTGGTGCAGCAGCTAGTTTGAATCTTGAATATACACTTCCAGAGATTAGTCAGTCTCTTATTATTACAAGAATGGAAGGCAGGACTCCAGTTCCTAAAAAAGAATCAATCGAAAGCTTTGCGGCACATGGAGCATCAATGGCCATCTATCTTAGCAGTGGAATGATGGATGAGCTTTCAAAGCGTCTTATTGAGGGAGGGTACTCAAAGGATACACCTGCTGCCATAGTGTACAAGGCATCTTGGCCAGATGAAAAGAAATTCATTTGTACAGTAGGTACTTTAGCTGAAACAGCAGATGCAAATGGTATCAAAAATTTAGCAGTAGTTTTAGTAGGGGATGTTATTTCTAAATCCGGATATGCGTTATCAAAATTGTATTCAGCAGATTTTGAGACTGGATTTAGAAAAGCAAGGAGTTAGGATGAAAGCAAGAATAATTGGGGTTACATATTTTACAAATAATGGAAAAAGTATTTCGGAAAAGCTTAAGTCAGGATGTAAGGATTTAATCATCGAGGAAAAGCCTGAGGATATAGACCTATCAGTGTGGACGAAGGAAGCCTTCGAGTGTCACATACCACTGGTTTTTATCTGCGCTGCCGGAATAGCAGTGAGAACAATAGCGCCATTTGTAACCAGCAAGCTTTCCGACAGTCCCGTAATTGTTATAGATGAGCTAGGCAAAAATGTAATTCCAATTTTGTCAGGTCACTATGGTGGAGCAAACGATATTGCAAACACATTGGCAAGGGCACTTAATGCAGGTCTGATTATTACAACTGCAACAGATATTAATAACGTATTTGCGATAGATGTATTTGCCAGAGAAAACGGATTCAAAATAATAAATAAAGATGGAATAAAGGATATCTCCAAAAAGGTTTTAAACGGTGGAAAGATATCCATCAAAACAAAGATAGACAACAATATTGTAGGCCAGGTTCCTAAAGAGGTAGAAATAATAGAAAAGGGAAAGGCTGATGTTACTATTTCAGATGAGGCATCTGCTGGCTTTACACTGATACCAAAGCGATTAGTACTTGGCATGGGATGCAAAAAGGGGAAGAGCTTTAAAGAGCTTCTGACATATGTAACCTGCGAGTATTCAATCGAATATCTCAGGGAAAATCTCTATGCAATTGCCACCATCGATGTAAAGGAAAATGAAATCGGTTTGATAAAGCTTGCTCAGTTTTTTGGAGCTAAGTTTTTAACATACACATCAAAGGAGCTTGAACAGATAAAGGGAGATTTCCCAGACTCAGAATTTGTAAAAGATACTGTTGGGGTTTCAAATGTTTGTGAGCGTGCAGCAGTGCTTGGAGCAGGGCTATCAACCAGAGACTTGCTACTGGAAAAGACTGCTGACAATGGTATTACTCTTGCAGCAGCAACTAGAAAGACAATAGACTTAAAGTTTTAATCAGGAGGATTAATGACAGGACATATTTATATCATTGGCATGGGGCCAGGATACAAAGAAATGATGACAGACGAAGCATATCAGGCTATGAAAAATGCTGATGTGATTGTTGGATATACAGTATATATTGATTTGGTAAAGGAACATTTCCCTGATAAGGAGTTTTTCACTACACCGATGAGACAGGAAGTTGAAAGATGTAAAGCCTGCTATGATTTTGCAAAGGACGGGAAGATAGTTGCTTTTATTTGCAGTGGAGATGCAGGAGTCTACGGTATGGCGGCGCCAATGTACGAGCTATTACCTGAATATGAGTCTCAGAATATCACTGCAGATGACATTAGTGTTATTCCTGGAGTGACAGCTGCAATCTCAGGTGCAGCCCAGCTTGGGGCACCAATTAATCATGATTTTTGCGTAATTAGTCTCAGCGATTTACTTACACCATGGGAGACCATCGAACGCAGACTTATAGCTGCAATTCAGGGGGATTTTGCAATTGCAATTTATAATCCTTCAAGCAAAAAGCGACATGACTATTTAGAAAAGGCATGTCAAATCATGCTGGATGCGGGAGCAGATAAAAACAGAGCCTGTGGCTATGTTGAAAATATTGGTAGAGAAGGCACAAAAACTGTTGTCTGCACTCTTGAGGAGCTTAAGAATGCTCAGGTGAATATGTTCACTACTGTGTTTGTTGGAAACAGTAAAAGTGAAATTATCCAGGGGAAGTTAGTTACAAAAAGAGGGTATGAAATCTAATGAAAAAGGTAATCATTTTTGGTGGAACAACAGAGGGAAGAATTCTTGCTGAATCATTAGCTCATGAGCAAATTGGTTCGGTTTATTGCGTTGCCACTGAATATGGCAAGCAACAGCTCGAGTCTTCTGAATACATTCAGGTTAGATGTGGAAGAATGGATTTCAAGGAAATGGCTAAGCTGTTTTCGGAGGTAAATCCTGACGCCATTATAGATGCCACACATCCCTTTGCAGAAGTAGTTAAGCAGGAAATCGAATCGGCGATTTTCGCATACAAGGATGTACCTTTTTTCAGAGTTGTTAGGGATGAAGAAAATGTAGATTACAGCAACTGCACATTTTTTGATACCACAGAAGAATGTGCCGCTGCTTTGGAAAAAATAAATGGAAAAATTTTCCTTACAACAGGTAGCAAGGAGCTGGCTGTATTTTGCAAAAATGAATCAATAAGAGAACGAATCATAGCAAGAGTGATTCCTAGTGAAGAGAGTATTCGCATCTGCAGTGAAAATGGGCTGAAGGGAAGTCAGATCATTGCAATGCAGGGGCCATTTTCGGCTGGAATGAATCTTTCATTTCTACGGGAAAGCGAAGCGAAAGTACTTGTTATGAAAGAGGGAGGAAAGGCAAGCGGAGAGGCTGCTCGTATTGTTGCCGCAAATAAAGCACAGATTCCTACCTACATCATCAGAAGGCCAGAAGAAAAGGTGAAAGGTTATTCACTTTTTGAGACGAGAGATAAAGTACTTCAGCTTTTTGGAATCAAATCAACTGAATATGGCGTAGTAGAGGGAGTTGATACCAAAATCTATGTTACCTTAGCAGGCTTTGGCATGGGATTTGGTTCAATTACAGCAGAAGTAGAACAGGCTATCCTTGAAGCAGATTATATTTTTGGCGCTCCAAGAATGCTTGTAGGTATAGAAACAGATAGCAAGAAATTCCCATATTATCTAGCCAAAGATATTGTACCTAAGCTAAGTGAGCTGGCTGCTGATATAAAGTTTGGTACGAAAAAAGCAGTTGTATTATTCTCAGGAGACACAGGCTTTTACAGCGGAGCTAAAAAGCTAAAGGAGGCACTTGATAAAGAGCCACTTCTCAAAGCAAACATTCTACCTGGAATATCATCAATTAGTGCCTTGGCTGCCAGAATTGGTGAGTCGTGGCAGGATGCAAAGCTTCTAAGCACCCATGGTGTTGAAGAACAATTGTGGATGCCTCTACTTACTGAGCAAATAAAACATAATGAAAAAGTGTTTGTCATAACATCAGGCAGTAAGGATGTTAGGGCAATAGGTGAAATCCTAAAGAATCTTGATACAGCTGGAACTCCAAGATTTTCAATACTTGTTGGAACAAATCTTTATGCTGATGAAAAGGTTCAAAGACTTTCAATAGACAAGTGTGGCAACTTTAATGAAGATGGACTTTCCACTGTATTTATTAAAAATAACAAACCGGAAGCAAAGGTCCTTACTCCAGGACTTTTGGATGTAGCTTTTGATAGAGATAAAGTGCCTATGTCCAAGGAAGAGATTAGAGCTCTTTCTATTTGCAAATTGCAGATTACAAAAAATGCTGTTTGCTACGACATTGGAAGTGGAAGCGGTTCTGTTGCTGTTGAAATGGGATTATTAGATTCATCGGTTCAGGTTTACGCAGTAGAATTCAAGCCAGAAGCATGCCAGCTTATTCAAAAGAATATTGATAAGTTCGGTTTGAAAAATGTTCATTTGATTTCTGGTATCGCACCAGATTCACTTCATGATTTGCCAGCACCAACCCATGTTTTTATTGGCGGAAGTGGCGGCAGACTTGAGGATATTTTGCAGGTATTGATGAAGTATGAAAAGCCAATCAAGGTAGTCATCAATTCCGTTACAATCGAAACTATCGCAGAGATTAATTCTGTGATCAAGAAGTATAATTTTAATGATGTTGATGTAGTACAGATTGCAGTAAGTAAAGCTAAAAAGGCAGGAGACTACAACATATTACAGGGACAGAATCCTGTTTACATTGCTACATTTACACTATAGATATTGGAGACAAAATGACAATTCCAAGAATAATGATTGCTGCGCCAAATAGCGGCTCCGGCAAAACTACAATTACATGTGGATTGCTACAAGCTCTGAAAAATGCAGGGAAGAATCCCTGCTCATTTAAGTGCGGTCCGGACTACATTGATCCTATGTATCACAGGCAGGTTCTTGGCATTTCGGCTGGCAATTTAGACACCTTCTTTACGGATAAGCAAAAGACGGTTTCTATTTTTGCTGAGGAGGCCGAAGGCGACATCGCTGTTATTGAAGGAGTAATGGGGTTATTCGACGGAGTTGGTGGCATACAGGAAATGGGCTCCAGCTATGATGTTGCTCATGCCATGGAATGTCCAATTGTTCTTGTGGTTGATGCCCGAGGAGCAGGCAAATCAGTGCTGGCTCAGATAAAGGGCTTTTTAGATTACGATAAATACAATCTGATAAAGGCAGTAATCCTGAATAAAACATCGCCAAGCTTTGGCAGGATTTTAAAGCCACTCATCGAGGAGGAGCTTGGAATAACATGTCTTGGAGTGATGCCTAATGACAGTCAGATTCTTGTTTCAAGCAGGCATTTAGGATTAGTTCTTCCAGAAGAAATTCCAGGCTTAAAAGAGCAGCAAAACAAAGAGGCTGAGCTTTTAGCGGAAAACATTTCTATGGATGAGCTTTTGAAAATAGCTGGTGATGCTAATGAATTGGTTGAAAAGGATAGCCATGGTGAAATAGAATATAACGTAAATACGAATCCTATAAGACTGGCTGTGGCAAGAGATGAAGCTTTTTGTTTTTACTACAGAGAAAACCTCAGGATGCTTCAAAAAAATGGCGTTGAATTGGTAGAGTTTTCACCTCTAAAAGATAAGTCTCTTCCAGAGAATATATCAGGCTTGTTGCTAGGAGGCGGATATCCGGAAAACTATCTTGAACAGCTTTCGGCAAATACTCAAATGAAGGCTTCTATTAAAGAAGCACTGGAGTTTGGAATACCTACACTGGCAGAGTGTGGCGGATTCATGTATTTGTTAGATGAAATACAGGATAAGGAAGGCGTAAGCTTTCAAATGGTTGGCGCATTAAAGGGGAAGGCTTATTGGACTGGGAAGCTGGTTCGATTTGGCTATGTTACAATCGATGATAATAGTGGTATGGAAATAAAGGGGCATGAATTTCACTATTATGATACAGATAATAATGGTGAGGATTGCGTTGCTACAAAGCCTACCGGAAGCAGGTCTTGGGCATGCATTCATCATAAAAATGGAAGTTACATGGGCTTTGCTCATTTGTACTATCCATCAAATCCTAAGTTCGTATCAAATTTTGTGGAGGCTATGAAAAATTATGGGAGAAACTAGATTTTTAATTGACGACATTCTTGAAAACAAAATTAAGCTAGAACCAGTCAACAAAGATGCTTTTGCAAAAATGAAAAAGGAATGGGACAGAGTTTCAAAGCCAATTGATAGCTTTGGAGCTTTCGAGAATATCCATTCAAAAATTGCTGCAATTCAAGGCTTTGAAAGTCCAGATTTATATCATATGCGTCTTGTCGTGTTCTGCGGAGATCATGGTGTCGTTGAGGAAGGCGTTAGCCAGACAAGCCAGGATGTTACACGTATCTGTGCCACTAATATTGGCAAAGGGCTTACAACTGCTGGCACAATGGCAAAATCTCTTGGTATAGATGTTGTATCTGTTGATGTGGGAATAAACAGTCCAAAGGAAGTTCCCTACACATTAAATAGACGAGTTAAATATGGAACATGCAATTTCCTAAAGCAACCGGCAATGTCAGTGGAAGAATTCTGTCGTGCTGTTCAGGTTGGTATGGACCTTGCCAAGGAAAGCAAGGAACAAGGATTTACATGTCTTCTTGTGGGAGAAATGGGAATTGGCAATACCACATCGGCTGCTGTAATGGCAGGGTATTTGCTTGATTTAAATGCAGAGGCTGTAACCGGTCGCGGGGCAGGTCTTGATGATGAAGCCTTCAGCAAGAAGCGTGCAGTAGTTTCTATGGCGCTTTCAATGTACAGTGGATTATCACCAGTAGAAATCTGCAGTAACTTTGGCGGATTGGAGTTGGCTGCAATGACAGGTATGATTTTAGGCAGCGCCCTCTACAAAATCCCGGTTATTTTGGATGGTATGCTCAGCATGGTTTCTGCTTTAGTGGCAGACAGACTTCTTGATAACACAAAGGATTACATGATTCCTTCTCATATCAGCAAAGAGCCAGTTGCAATGAAGCTTGCATCTAAGCTTTCTTTGGAGCCAGTCATCGATGCAAAGATGGCGGTTGGCGAAGGGGCAGGTGCAGTGATGGTAGTGCCAAGTCTTCGTCTTGCAGATGTAGCTTTTCATGATGCACTTAAATTCGGTGATTCCGGAGTTGATCAATACGAAAACTTTTCAGAGGCAAAATGATTACATTAGTTTATGGTGGAAGCAGTAGTGGTAAATCTGAATATGCAGAGAACCTTGTTTGCTCCACAGGATATAAAAATAAATATTACCTTGCGACTATGAAGCACAGTGATGATGCTAAGGATAGAATCATGCGTCACAGAAATCTCAGGCAAGGCAAAGGCTTTGTAACTTTAGAGCATGATGTGGATATCGTAAATGCCATATCTGAAATCGACAGCATTGACTCGGGAGATTTCTCTACAAACAAGGCTGACTTAGATGGAGAAATAGTTCTACTGGAATGTATGTCTAATCTGGTGGCCAATGAAATGTTTAGAGATGGCGAGATTAATTCAGCAGATGCTTGCGTCGCCAAGATACTTTCTGATGTGAAGGAGCTTGAAGAATGCGTTTCTTCCCTTGTGATTGTTACAAACAATGTATTTGAAGATGGCATATCCTATGACGTTGGTACAAAAGAGTACTTAAGAGCGTTAGGTGCTATCAATCGAAAGCTTGCTGCAGTTGCAGAAGAAGTATACGAAGTAGTTGTAGGAATAGGAATAAGATTATGAAAATTATAAAAGCATTTATTGTGGCTTTTTCCATGTATTCGAGAATACCAATGCCAAAGTTCAATTGGGAATCAGAGGATATGAAATATCATCTGATATTTTTCCCATGGGTAGGAGCTGTAATTGGTGGGCTTGAATATTTACTATATATTTTCTATGAGACACATCAGATTCCAAGCCTTGTGATGGCGTTGCTTGCAATCGCCATTCCGTTGGGGGTAACAGGTGGCTTTCATCTGGACGGATTCATGGATATGGAAGATGCCATGAGTTCATGGCAAACCAGGGAGAAACGCTTAGAGATTTTAAAAGACCCTCATATTGGAGCCTTTTCTGTAATTAACGTAATTACGGTAGGGATACTTTTTTTGGCAATGATTTTATTGATGTCAAAAGAAGCATTTACAATTTGGTGTTTTAGTTTTTTTGTTTCAAGAGCATTAAGTGGCATCTGTGTTGTTCGCTGCAAAAAGGCAAAGGAAGATGGATTGCTACACACAGAAGCTAAAACTGCAAGTGATAAGGTTGTTTTTGTAGCATTACTTATTCAGCTTATCTTAGTTATTTTGTTTAGCATATATTTAAATCCTTTATATGGCATTTTTATGGCAATAATGGGAATTGAAATAGCAATTATAGATATGAGAAAAGCTAAAAGACTGCTAGGCGGCATAACCGGAGATGTTATGGGGTGGTTTGTTGTAAATGCAGAAGTTTTAATAGCTGTTGTTCTTGGCATAACAAGTGTTAATTGGTGATTATATGGTTTTAATAGTAGGCGGAAGCTATCAAGGGAAAACAGAATATGCCACAAGCAATTTTCCAAATTGCAGATTCTTTAATCAGCTTCATCTTTTTATTAAAAAAAGAATGGATGAAGGCATGGGACAGGAAGCTATTTTAAAAGAAATCTATGAAGCTATTTCAGAAGGCGACTGGGTTCTTATAGCAGATGAACTGGGAAATGGCGTTGTTCCAATGGATGAAAAGGATAATGAATGGCGTGAGGTTTCCGGACGCATTCTAATCGAGCTTGCAAAGGAAGCCGAAGAGGTCCACAGGGTAGTGCTTGGTATTGGTCAAAGGATTAAATGATGGATAGAACAATTACTCTTATTAGACATGGCCGTACATTAGGCAATCTCCAAAAAAGATATGTGGGTATTACTGATGAGGCTCTTAGTTCAGAAGGGGAACTTGAAATAAAAACAAGAGCTTATCCCAAAGCAGATATTGTTTTTTCGAGTCCTATGATGCGATGCCTTCAAACAGCAAAAATTATTTATCCAGATATGGAACCAATTGTAATTACGGATCTTAGAGAGACGGATTTTGGCAGATTTGAGGGAAAGAACTATCAGGAGCTTTCAGGAGATAAGGAATATCAATCCTGGATTGAATCTAATGGAGAAGCTCCTTTTCCTGGTGGAGAAAGCAGAAGCCAGGCTTCATCAAGAGCTATGAAGGGCTTTGAAAAGCTTTTAGTACAAAGCCAGGATTATGCAAACATTTCGGTTGTTGCTCACGGTGGCACAATCATGGCCATTTTAAGCAATATATTTGGGGGAGATTATTATTCATATCACGTAGAAAACGGCGAGGGATACACATTTGATTTATCACATGACGGCCTTTATAGTGGGCTTTGTACTAGACCTTTTAATAGGTGATCCTTATTGCTTGCCACATCCTGTAAGATGGATTGGAAAGCTGATTGATTACCTTACAAACAAACTCCTTAAGCAGGAGTACACATCTAAAAAGAAAAATAGAAATGGTTTGATTCTGGTTATTCTTGTAATTCTTGCTACGGTATTGATATCAGCCGCTATTTTAGTGGTTTCTTACACGATTAATTCATATTTTGGAATTATAATAGAATCTGTAATGAGCTATCAGTGTCTTGCTTCCAAGAGCCTCTATACTGAAAGTATGAAAGTATATCATGCTTTAAAGGAGAGAGGGCTTGAAGCTGGAAGAGAGGCAGTGTCTATGATAGTCGGACGAGACACAGCTTCTTTGGATGAAACTGGTGTGACAAAGGCTGCAGTGGAAACTGTGGCAGAGAACACATCAGATGGTGTGATTGCTCCGATGGTTTATTTAGCTATTGGTGGACCGGTTTTGGGTATGGCTTACAAAGCTATCAACACCATGGATTCCATGATAGGTTACAAAAATGACAGATTCTACGACTTTGGAAAATACGCTGCAAAGCTGGATGACATTGTAAATTATATTCCTGCTAGAATCAGTGCACTTTTGATGATTTTGTCCTGCCTATTTTTGGGGCCAGGCTATAGCATGTCAAATGCATTTAGGATTTTCAAAAGGGACAGATACAATCATGCCAGCCCAAATTCCGCACAAACTGAAAGTGCTTGTGCAGGAGCTCTTGGAATTAAGCTAGCTGGCCCAGCAAGCTATTTTGGAAAAATTGTAGAGAAGCCATTTATTGGAGATGGACTCAGAGCTGTAGAGCTTGAAGATATTAAAAGAGCGAATAAGCTGATGCTTGCTACATCGGTGGTTTGCGAATTATTATGTGTTGTTATTTTAGTTTTATTGTTGTAAGGAGATTTTGACATGCATGGAGGAGACATCTACAGAAACAACATACACTTCGACTTTTCAGTTAATATAAACCCTCTTGGAGTTCCTTCGGAGGTGCAATGGGTATTAACTGAAGCAGCATTACATGCTAATAAATACCCTGATATTTATCACGAGCAGTTAGCAAGGGATACAGCTGCTATATTTGATTTATTAGAAACCGAAGTTGTTTTTGGAAATGGTGCATCCGAATTGATAATGGCTATATGCCATACATTTACACCTAAAAAGGCTATGCTTTTAGCGCCTAGCTTTTCAGGATACGAACATTGTATTATAGGAGCAGCACCGGATTGTAATATTATTTATCATTACCTCAGAGAAGAGGATGATTTTGCAGTAAAGGAAGATTTACTAGATAAAATCAAGGATGAAAAGCCAAACATCCTATTTCTGACCACACCGAATAATCCTAATGGCTTGCTTATAGAAAAGACATTGCTGGATGAAATTATTTCCCTATGTGAAAAGCAGGGGACAGTAGTTGTAGTGGATGAATGTTTCTTAACACTTACAGGAAAAGAAAAGGAATTGTCATTGGCTTACAATATACGAAATTATAAAAATGTTATTGTGCTTAGAGCTTTCACAAAAACCTTTGCAATCCCTGGTGTAAGAATAGGCTATGCGCTTTGCAGACAATCATTAGCTGATGCAATTAAGAGGCATTTGCCTGAGTGGAATTTATCTATATTCGCCCAGATGGCTGGGGCCGAGTGTTTGAAGCATCAGGATTACATTTCAGAATCGGTTAGAATAATTAATGATGGAAGAACGTATTTATCTGCAGGACTAAGGGATTTAGGATTTAAAGTTTATCCATCAGATTCCAATTACATTCTATTCAAGTGTGATATATCAGATTTAAAAGAAAAGCTTTTAGAATTCAATATTTTGATCAGAGATTGCTCTGATTTTAATGGACTTACTAAGGGCTTTTACAGAGTTGCTATAAAGCAGCACAACGAAAACGAAGGGCTGCTTTCAGCAATAGAAAGTATAGTTAAGGGTTAACTATCAAGTTCCTTAATGTATTTTCTCATAGTGTTCATTACAAGCTTCTTATTGCCACTCCAAAGGGGTGCGATAAGGAGCTTTTTTGGTCCATCTCCAGTGAGTCTGTGAATAACTGTCTCCTTTGGAAGAACCTTGAGACATTCACCTACAACCTGGCAGTACTCCTCAAGTGTGAAAACATGAAAAGGATTCTCATTATAGATATCAGCAAGCTTTGTTCCAGTTAAAATATGAAGAAGCTGTAGCTTTATTCCAAATAAAGCAGGAGAGAGCTGGCTCAAGTATTTTACAGATTCAATCATGTCATTTGTGGATTCTCCTGGAAGGCCCAAAATCACATGGACTACAACTTTAAGTCCTGCATCAGTAAGTCGTTTGTATGCATCTTCAAATACATTTAACTGGTAGCCTCTGTTAATGTATCTAGCTGTATCTTCGTGGATAGTCTGTAATCCCAGCTCTACCCAAACTTCCTTTTTCTGATTTAGCTTACCTAAAAAGGCTATCATTTCATCAGAAAGACAGTCTGGACGAGTTCCAATAGATATGCCAACGATATATGGAAAGCTGATTGTTTCTTCAAAAAGCTTCATTAAGCGTTTTTCATCACCATAAGTGTTAGTGAAGGATTGAAAATAGGCTATATATTTTCGCTCAGACTCTGGGATTTTAGTTGATATTTTTTGATCCACCCTAGATTTGGCTTGGATAATCTGTTGCTCTATGTCTGTATTATAAGAGCTGGCAAAATCACCTGAGCCTCCTTCAGAACAGAAGATACATCCACCGGTGCTAATTTTTCCGTCTCTGTTAGGGCAGGAGCAGCCAGATGAAAGTGACAGCTTGTAGATCTTTGTATTGTATTTTTCCTTTAGATAATCAGATAAACTTGTATATTCCATACTCTGATTTTATAAAGTTAAGTGGATTCTTTCAATAAAAATAGACAAGTAAGCGAAAAAATAGGAACTTAAACGTTTACGAAACTTTTACGAAACTATTGACAGCGAATCAATTGCATGCTATCTTACTGTCTTGTAGTGTGTAACTTGTAACCAATCAAGGCACGAACTATGCATAAACTTATTGTATTTATGTGGGTTCGTGCCTTTTTCTATGCCCATAAATCCTCAAATGTTGCCAAATTGGTGATTTGAGATTCATTAAAAGGCTCATTCACATAGATACGGGAAAATGTATAGTGAAAAGGAGTACTTTAAATGAAAGACAAAATTTTTGCAGTATTGCAGCGTGTTGGTAGATCATTCATGTTGCCAATCGCAATCCTTCCAGTAGCAGGTTTGTTACTTGGAATCGGTGGTTCATTCACAAACGAGACAATGCTTGAGACTTACCACCTTACAAAGGCATTAGGCCCTGGAACAGTTGGAAACGCTATTCTTACAGTTATGTCTGATGCAGGTAATATCGTATTTGCTAACTTACCAATCATCTTTGCTATCGGTGTTGCAATCGGTATGGCAAAGAAGGAGAAGGAAGTAGCAGCTTTAGCAGCAGCAATTGCATTCCTTATCATGCATGCTTCAATCGGCGCTATGATTACAATTCACGGTGGCCCAGAGGCACTTCTTGAGGGTGCAACAACTTCAGTTTGTGGTATCACTTCATTACAGATGGGTGTATTCGGTGGTATGATCGTAGGACTTGGTGTTGCTTCACTTCACAACAAGTACTATAAGATTCAGCTTCCACAGGTATTATCATTCTTCGGTGGTACAAGATTCGTACCTATCGTTTCAGGTTTGGTATACACATTAGTTGGTATCGTAATGTTCTTCGTATGGCCATTCGTACAGCAGGGTATCTACGCAGTAGGCGCTGTTGTTCTTGATTCAGGTTATTTTGGAACATGGGTATACGGTCTCATGGAGAGACTTCTCATCCCATTTGGTCTTCACCACGTATTCTACCTTCCATTCTGGCAGACAGCTGTTGGTGGAACATTAGAAGTTGGTGGACAGGTAATCGAAGGTGCACAGAACATCTTCTTTGCGCAGCTTGCTGATCCTACAGTTGATCACTTCGCAGTATCTGCAACAAGATTTATGTCAGGAAAGTTCCCACTTATGATTTTTGGTCTTCCTGGAGCAGCTCTTGCTATGTATCGTACAGCTCTTCCAGAGAAGAGAAAGGAAGTTGGTGGACTTCTTCTTTCAGCAGCACTTACATCTATGCTTACAGGTATCACTGAGCCAATCGAGTTTACATTCTTATTCGTAGCTCCAGCTCTTTACGGTATCCACTGTGTATTTGCAGGTGCAGCATACATGCTTATGCATATGTGCGGTGTTGGTGTTGGTATGACATTCTCAGGTGGTCTTATCGACTTAACACTTTTCGGTATTCTTCCAGGCAATGCTAGAACAAGCTGGATTTGGGTACCTATTGTCGGAGTAGGTTATTTTGTAGTATATTATTTCTTATTTAGCTTCCTTATTAAGAAGTTTGATCTTAAGACACCAGGTAGAGACGCAGAAGAGGAAGTTAAGCTTTACAGACGTAGTGATTACAATGCAAAGAAAGAGTCAGTTTCTGATGAGACTTCTGCAAAGATCACAAACGGTCTCGGCGGCAAGAAGAACATCTCTGATGTTGACTGCTGCGCTACAAGACTTCGTTGTACAGTTTTCAAGCCAGAGCTTGTAAACGATGCTTTACTTAAGAGCACAGGTGCTTCAGGTGTAGTTCACAAGGGTAACGGCGTTCAGATTATTTACGGACCACACGTTACAGTTATCAAGTCAAATCTTGAAGATTATCTTGAGACTGCTCCAAATGAAGAATATAATGGGGCTAACGAAGCGGTAGCTGAAGAGGCTAAGGCAGAAGAGACAGCTGAGCCAACAGGAAAGCTTGTTAAGACAGTAGTTCTTGGCAGCCCACTTACTGGTACAGCAGCTGATTTATCAGAGACTCCAGATGAGGTTTTTGCACAGAAGATGATGGGTGATGGCGCTGTTATCACACCAGCAGATGGAAAGGTTTACGCTCCAGCTGATGGTACAGTTGTATTCGTATTCGATACAAATCACGCAATCGGATTCAAGACAGATGATGATGTAGCTATGCTACTTCACTTTGGTATTGATACAGTTAAGCTTAAGGGCGAAGGCTTTAACGTACTTGTTAAGGCTGGACAGCAGGTTAAGAAGGGTGATGTATTGATGGAAGCTGATTTAGATTTCATCTCAAAGAACGCACCTTCAATCGCTACTCCAGTTCTTTGCACAGAGCTTAAGAGTAATCAGAAGCTTCGTCGTATCGGCGATGGTTCAATTAAAGCAGGAGAGGATTTACTCGCAGTAGACTTTTATGAGTAAATGTATTTAGGAGATCAGATGTATAGAGTTGAAAAAGTTCTAAATCACAATGCGCTGATTGGCATCTTGGATAATACGACCCAAGAGTACCTTATTATGGGCAAGGGAATTGGCTTCGGCAAGCATGTTAGTGAAACGATAGAAGTATCAGAAGAACATAAAGTTTATTCCTTGAAAGAATCTACCGAACGTGGTGGAAAAAAGGAATTAGCAACTAGTATTGACCCTGTATATCTTGAAATCGCAAATGAGATTCTGGACAGAGCAGAGGCAGCATTTAAGACAATCGACAGAGACGTTATGTTGCCTTTGGCTGACCACATTGAATTTGCCGTTAAACGTAGCAAAAACAATGAGCAACTTAGAAACCCCTTAACGGACGACATTAGAGTTTTGTTCCACGCTGAATTTAAAGTGGCAGAAAACGCTAAAGGTCTTTTGAAGGAGCGTCTTGACGTAGAGCTTACTGACGACGAAATCGGCTATATAGCTTTGCATATACATTCATCTATTATGGATCAGGCAGTTTCGTCTGCTATGCAAATGGCTGAGGCTGTCCGAGAATGTGTCACCATGGTAGAGAAAGAAACGGGAAAAAAGATAGACACAACTTCATTGTCCTATAATAGGTTGTTGAATCATATAAGATACATGATTGCCCGAACTATGAATGGCGAGGTGATTAAACTTGATATGAACGATTATATCAACGCCTCTGCTGCTAATTCATTTAAGATGTCTCAGAAGATATGTAAAGAGCTAGGAAAGAGCTTGGGGAAAGAAATTCACCAGGCGGAAATCGGGTACTTAGCAATGCATATCGAAAGAGTCGCTCTTGATGAAATGAACTAGATACTTTAGGTTGCCTAGAAATAGGCAACCTTTTTTTGTATCCATTTTCCAAAGAATATATAAATAATTGCACACAATTAATACAATGATAACTATAGAACTTTTCACAATTCTGTGCTATTATATTTCGTTAGTGGGTTTATAATATATTCTTTGGAAAAGAGAGGTTTTTAATATGACAAAGATTGATATAATTTCAGGATTTTTAGGTGCAGGAAAGACTACTTACATCAAGAAAATGCTTGAAGAGGCATACAAGGGTGAGAAAGTAGTTCTTATTGAAAATGAGTTTGGTGAGGTAGGTATCGATGGTGGCTTCCTTAAGGATGCTGGTATCACTATTTCAGAGATGAACTCAGGATGTATTTGCTGTTCACTGGTTGGTGACTTTGATAAGAACTTACACGAGGTTCTTGAGAAGTTCTCTCCAGACAGAATCCTTATCGAGCCATCAGGCGTAGGTAAGCTTTCAGATGTTATGACATCTGTTATCAAGCTTGAGGAGACAGCAGATGTTAAGCTTACAGGTCTTGTTACAGTTGTTAATGCACTTAAGGCTTCAAAGCAGATGAAGGCCTTTGGTGAGTTCTTCAACAACCAGATCGAGTTTGCTACAACAGTTGTACTTTCACGTTCACAGACAGCTACAGAAGATCAGCTTGAGTTCTGTGTAAAGCAGATTCAGAAGCTTAATTCAAAGGCTGCTATCATTACAACTCCATGGGATGAAATCTCAGGAGAAAAGCTTCTTTCAGTTATGGAAGGACAGGACAACCTTGCTTCAGATATGAAGCATCTTGCAGAGGAAGCTCACGAGCATGAAGAGGAAGAGCATGAGCACGAGCATCATCATCACGATCACGACCATGATCACGAGGAGCACGAGCATCATCACGACCATGACCATGATCACGAGGAGCATGAGCTTCACCATCATGAGCATGATGAGAACTGCACATGCGGTTGCCACGATCATGATCACCATCATCACCATGCTGATGAAGTATTCGATACATGGGGAATAGAGACTCCTCACAAGTTCGAAAAGTCTACAATCGAAAAGGCTATGAAGGCATTTGCTGAAACAACAGACTACGGTACAATCATCCGTTCAAAGGGTATGGTTGAGGATGTTAACGGTGGTTGGATTTACTTCGACTTCGTTGACGGTGAATACGAGCTTAGAGCTGGCGAGCCAGACTACACAGGACGTCTTGTTGTTATCGGTGCAGATGTTGATGAGCACAAGGTTGAGGAGCTTTTCGGTCTTTAATCAGTAGTTCGTTAGATTTAGTTAATAGAGGTTAATATGGCAAAAGATATACCAGTTTATGTCTTCACTGGATTTATGGATAGTGGAAAAACTACCCTTATCCAGGAGACATTATTTGAAAATGACTTCACTCAAGGTGGAGACGATAAAATCCTCATTTTGTCTTGTGAGGATGGAGATGTTGAATATGACATCGAAAAGCTTAGGACTATCAATGCAAAGGTTGCTACAATAGAATCTGAGGATGAGTTCAATCTTGAAAATCTTACAAAGATTTCAAAGGAATATGATCCAGATGTAGTTTTCCTTGAGTACAACGGCACATGGGGTGTGGATCACATTTATGATGAGCCACTTCCAGAAGGATGGGTACCAGCACAGTCACTTGCTACTGTTGATGCAACTACATTTGAAAACTACCTTAATAACATGCGTACCATGATGATGGAGCAGCTTTTTAAGGCAGAAGTAGTTATCTTTAACAGATGTAATGATGCTACACCAAAGTCTAAGTTCCGTGGACAAATCAAATCAATGAACAGACCAGCACAAATCGTTTATGAGCGTGCAGATGGATCAATTGATGATTCACCAGAGGAGTTGCCATTTGATTTAAATGCAGATGTAATCGAGATTTCTGATGCTGATTATGCTTTGTGGTTTATGGATTGTATGGATTCGCCAAAGAAATACGATGGCAAGACAATCCACTTCACTGGTTTAGTTTACAATCCAAATGATGGCAAGCTTAGAAGAGATGTATTTATTCCAGGTAGATTTGCAATGACATGCTGTGTTGAGGATATTCAGTTCCTTGGCATGAAGTGTAAGTGGGATAAGGCATCTACTTTAGGCCACAGAAGCTGGATTGATATTACAGCTACAATCAAAGTAGAATTCGCAAAAGAATACAAAGGAAAAGGCCCTGTTCTCTATCCGGTATCGGTAGAGCCTACAGAAAAGCCAGAAGACGAATTGGTTTATTTTAGTTAAATATAGTTACAGTCAATGTAACCCCACACAACATTCATAATAAAGTCAATTATCTATGATGTGTGGGGTAATCTTTTGCATAATAATAATTTTAAATATTTAAACTTTTATAAGCACAAATTTGCTTTAGCACTTTACAAAGCTAAAGAAATGATAT
The DNA here is from genome assembly GCF_900115355.1 of Pseudobutyrivibrio sp. JW11. Lineage (NCBI taxonomy): Bacteria > Bacillati > Bacillota > Clostridia > Lachnospirales > Lachnospiraceae > Pseudobutyrivibrio > Pseudobutyrivibrio sp. JW11. The sequence goes on from NZ_FOWB01000009.1 coordinate 55,648, forward strand.
ACATTATATAGAAATGTGAAAAGGGAAGGAGTCTATTTTATGTATCAAATCTTAAAGAAGGAAATGCTTTCAGATAAGATTTACCTTATGGTAGTAAAAGCCCCTAGAGTTGCTTCAGGATGTCTACCAGGTCAGTTTATCATTGTTAAAATTGATGAAGAAGGAGAAAGAATTCCTCTTACAATATGTGATTACGATAGAAACGAAGGCACAGTTACTATTGTATTCCAGACAGTTGGTGCTTCAACTGAGCGCATGGCTTTACTTAACGAAGGAGATGCATTTGATGATTTCGTTGGTCCTTTAGGTCAGCCTTCAGAGCTTTGCATCGAGGCAAACCTTGAAGAGACAAAGAAGAAGAAAATTGTATTCATCGCAGGTGGTGTTGGAACTGCACCAGTATATCCACAGGTTAAGTGGCTCAAGGAGCATGGTGTTGATTCAACAGTTATTATTGGCGCTCGTACAAAGGATATCCTTTTCTACGAGGATGAGATGAGAGCAGTAGCTACAGAGCTTTATCTTGCTACAGATGATGGAAGCTATGGATTCCACGGTAATGGTTGCCAGCAGCTTCAGGCTCTTATTGATGCAGGAAAGAGCTTCGACCATTGTGTTGCAATCGGTCCTATGATTATGATGAAATTTGTTTGCCTCCTTACAAAGGAGCTTGGCATCCCTACAGTTGTATCTATGAACCCAATCATGGTTGATGGTACAGGTATGTGTGGTGCTTGTCGACTTGTAGTTGGTGATGAAGTTAAATTCGCTTGTGTAGACGGTCCTGAGTTTGATGGTCACTTAGTTGATTTTGATCAGGCTATGGCTCGTTCTAAGCAGTACAAGACTGAAGAAGGAAGAGCTCTTCTTAAGCTTCAGGAAGGCGACACTCATCACGGTGGATGTGGAAATTGCGGAGGTGACAAATAATGGCAGATATGATGGTTAGAGTACCTATTTCTGAGCAGGATCCAAAGGTTCGTGCTACAAACTTTGATGAGGTATGTCTTGGATATACAGAGGAAGAGGCAGTTGCTGAAGCAAGCCGTTGCTTAAACTGCAAGAATCCTAAGTGTGTAGGCGGATGTCCTGTTTCTATCAATATTCCTGCATTTATCGAGCAGGTTAAGAATCGTAACTTTGAGAGAGCATACGAAATTATTTCTGAGTCTTCAGCACTTCCTGCAGTATGTGGCCGTGTATGTCCTCAGGAATCACAGTGCGAAGGTCAGTGTGTTCGCGGAATCAAGGGTGAAGCTGTAGCAATCGGTAAGCTTGAGCGTTTCGTCGCTGATTGGGCTAGAGAAAACGGCATCAAGCCAAAGAACACATCTACTCCAAATGGTCACAAGGTTGCAGTTATTGGTTCAGGCCCTTCAGGTCTTACAGCAGCTGGTGATCTTGCAAAGGCTGGATACGATGTTACTGTATTTGAAGCACTTCACGAAATGGGTGGTGTATTAGTATACGGTATTCCTGAGTTCCGTCTTCCAAAGGACAAGGTTGTTAAGGCTGAGGTTGAGAACGTAAAGGCTCTCGGCGTTAAATTCGAAAAGAACGTAATCATTGGTCGTTCTATTACAATTGATGAGCTTATTGAGCAGGAAGGCTTTGAAGCTGTATTTATCGGCTCTGGAGCAGGTCTTCCAATGTTTATGCATATTCCTGGCGAGCAGGCAAACGGAGTATTCTCTGCTAACGAATTCCTTACAAGAAACAATCTTATGAAGGCATTCAAGGAAGGCTATGACACTCCAATCGCTCGCGGAAAGAAAGTAGTAGTTGTTGGTGGTGGTAACGTAGCAATGGATGCAGCTCGTACAGCACTTCGTCTTGGAGCTGAGGTACACGTTGTATACCGTCGTAGCGAAGCAGAGCTTCCAGCAAGAGCAGAAGAAGTACATCATGCAAAGGAAGAAGGCGTAATCTTTGATCTTCTTCAGAATCCTGTAGAAATCCTTGTCAACGAGGAAGGTGCAGTTCGCGGATGCAGGATTATCAAGATGGAACTTGGTGAGCCAGACGCTTCAGGTCGTCGCAGACCAGTAGAAATCCCTGGCAGTGAGTACGAAATCGATTGTGACACAGTTATCATGTCACTTGGTACTTCACCAAACCCACTTATCTCCAGCACAACAGCTGGACTTGATACAAACAAGAAAGGCTGCTTAATTGCAACAGAAGATGGCGCAACCACAAAGACTGGCGTTTACGCCGGTGGTGATGCCGTAACTGGTGCCGCAACCGTAATCCTTGCTATGGGAGCCGGCAAAACAGCCGCAGCTGCCATCGACAAGTACTTCCAGTCAAAATAAACTCAAATTCCCATGCCCCTGGTAACCCCAGGGGCATTTTTGCACCCCGCCATAGTATATTTACCGCTAGCCCGGCCCTGCCCATCTATCGGCCCTGCCACCCAGGCCCCTGCACGATTTTGCGAAGATTATAGATTTTCTTAGTGGGCAAAGGGAGCTTTTAGCAGGTGTCCTTTCACTGGTTTTGCAATGCGAAGCCAATGTATGTAGAGGGCAGACATGTATAAACACATTATTATCTCCACACAAATTTAGGATAATTGAGCTCATACTCCGTTTGCCAAGAAAATAAGAAAGGGACTCCCGATTGGGAGTCCCTGTTGTTTTTGTAGTGAAAACAGTTCTTAGTCGAACTGTCCAAAGGCGTACTTGAAAAATGAAACTGGTTCAACGCCTTCCTGCTTCTTTCTTGCGCAGTATTTTTCGTAATCAGCATACACGCTGTACATTTGGAATGATACTTCTTCGAACATTCTAATTTCCTCCTAAAATCTCTCTTTATCTTTGTTACAGCAGATATATTAAACCCATATTTGTCATTTGTCAACAAAAACAATTTGAAGATATTGTGAAAATTGTATAAACGGAATTGTATTGAGATAGTTTCCAGACTTTAGTATAATTTAGCTATAGGAAACTGAATATATAAATTATAGTTTTTGGGAGTTTATGATGAACGAACGAATATTAGAGGGAGCCTTAAAGGTTTTCAGAGAAAAAGGTCCGAAATTTACAATGGATGATATTGCTTCAGAAATGAAAATGAGCAAGAAAACCATTTATACGATTTTCACAGATAAGAATGAGCTTATGTGTGAGATGATGAATTTTGCTTTTGACCTTATTAAAGAATCAGAGGATAAGATTTATTACGATAATAGTCTTACTAGAATAGAGAAGATTCGCAGCATTTTGTCTGTTTTGCCTGAGTCGTATTATGGCTTCGAGTATACAGCGATGCATCAGTTGGCTACAAAGTATCCTAAGGCATACGAGATTATGCAGGAGAGACTGGATAGCGGCTGGGACAAGACACTTGATCTTTTGCGAGGCGGCATTGCTGAAGGCGAAATTAGAGAAATAGACTTAAGTATTTTCAAGCTTATGTATGAAGCTTGTGTTGAACAGCTTTTAATGGGGGATTTCCTTCAGGGAAGTTCAAAAGATTATCCAACAGCTTTGGCGGAAGTTGTTGATGTAATGGTAGACGGTATAATTGTAAAGGGAAAATAATAAATGGCACAAAGAGTTTATTTAGACAGAAAGTGGAGATTTAATGAAAAATTTGATGAGGAAATGATAAGCCTGCCTATGAAGGAAAGCACGCTTATCAATATTCCTCATACTGTAAAAGAGACACCTTTTTCATATTTTGATGAAGGTATCTATCAAATGGTTTCAGCTTACCAAAAGAGCATTTTTGCTCCTGCTCAGTGGGCTGACAAACTTCTTATTCTTACATTTGAAGCAGTTGGACATTGCTGTGACGTCTATATCAATGGTCGTCATATGAAGCATCATGAGTGTGGCTATACAGCATTTTCAATTGATGTATCAGATGTTCTTAATTTTGGCGAAGAGAACCTTATCACAGTAAAGGTTGATTCCAGAGAAAGTCTTAACCAGCCTCCATTTGGTTATGTAGTTGATTATATGACTTATGGTGGTATCTATAGAGATGTTTATTTCGAAGTCAAAGAACAAACCCATTTTAAGAGCCTGTTTGTTCAGCCTTCATTGCTTGAGCGAGTTTCTACAAGCAAGAGAACTCCAAAGCAAATCAAAATGATGAAGGTTCAGGGTATTCTTAAAACTGAATGTATCCTTTCTGAAAACATTTACGAGCTTGCTGTTGATGAGCATGTTTTTATTAAGCAGTATTTAGACGAGGATTTGTTGATATCTCAGCCTGTTGGTGGCCTTGAAAAAGTAGAGGATGGATATCTACTGAATCTTACAACAGCACCTACTACTGTTAAGCTTTGGGATGTTGAAAGCCCACATCTATATCAGATTAAGACACAGCTTGTTATTGATGACAATGTTGTAGATGAGCATGTTGAAACTATCGGTTTCAGAAGCTCAGAATTCAGAAAGAATGGCTATTACCTAAACGGCAGAAAGCTAAAGCTTAGAGGATTAAACAGACATCAGTCATATCCTTATGTTGGATATGCAATGCCAGAGTCTATGCAGCGTTTGGATGCAAAGATTCTAAAAGAAGAATTGGCACTTAATGCTGTTCGTACTTCACATTATCCTCAGTCACATTATTTCATTGATGAATGTGACAAATTAGGATTGCTTGTATTTACAGAGATTCCTGGATGGCAGCACATTGGTGATGCTGATTGGAAAAACATCGCTGTAGAAAATACAAAGGATATGGTTCTTCAGTATCGCCATCATCCTTCAATAATCCTTTGGGGTGTACGTATAAACGAATCTCAGGATGATGATGAGTTCTATACTAGAACAAATGAGGTGGCTCACAAATATGACCCTACACGCCCTACAGGCGGCGTTAGAGCCCATGCAAAGAGCTCGTTGCTAGAAGATGTCTATACATACAATGATTTCGTTCATTCAGGCGCTAACAAGGGCTGCTCGAAGAAGTCAGATATCACATCAAACGATGAAAAGCCTTATTTGGTTAGTGAGTACAATGGTCATATGTACCCAACAAAGACTTTCGATGCGGAGGAGCACAGACAGGAGCATGCAATGAGACATGCAAATGTTCTTGATGCCATTGCTGGAGAGCCTGATATTGCAGGTTCATTTGGATGGTGCATGTTTGACTACAACACACATAAGGACTTCGGTTCCGGCGATAGAATCTGTTATCACGGTGTAATGGATATGTTTAGAAATCCAAAGCTTGCAGCTTCAGTGTATTCAGCTTTTTCAGAGATGGACACTGTGCTTGATATCACTACAAGCTTTGATATCGGCGAGCATCCAGCCTGCAACAGAGGAAAGTCATACATCATTACAAATGCAGATTCTGTAAAGATGTACAAGAACGATGTGCTTATTAAAGAATACTTCCCATCAGATAGCAAATATGAAAACCTCAAGCATGGTCCAATTCTCATTGATGACTTTGTTGGTGATGCAGTAGAGCAGGATGGAGAATTCACAAAGGGACAGGCAAAGCTTATTAAAAAGGCTTTAAATGATGTTACACTTGGAGGATTCAAGATCACACCATCACTTGCTTTGACAGCATTTAGACTAGTTGTTTTCCATCATGTAAGCCCAAGCAAAGCGGTGCCAATTTACAACAAGTTTATTGGTGACTGGGGCGGAGAATCTAGAGAATACAAATTCGAAGCTATCAAGGATGGTCAGGTAGTTAAGACTGTTAAAAAGGCAGCTGTTACAAAGGCGCATATTAATGCCAAAATCAGCCATACACTTTTAACAGAGCTTCACACATATGATGTGGCTCAGGTTCGCATCACAATAGCTGATCAAAATGACAATCAGCTGTATTTCTTTGGTCAGCCGGTTTCTTTTGAGGTTGAGGGGCCTTTTGAGATTATCGGACCAAAGGTGGTATCACCAATGGGGGGTTCCACAGGAGTATATATCAAATCTATAGGTGAAGATGGAGACGGAAAGCTTACAATTTCATGTGATGGATTGGAGCCAGTTGAAATCGGTATATCTGCAGAATGTTTAATTAATTAAGGGGTAAAAAGATGCAAGACAAAAGTAAAGTAATTTTTGGAAACGTAATCTCAGATAAGGATTACAAAAAAGCGTGCAAAACAAAAGAAAAGAACATCAAGAAATATGGTGATGATTCAAACGTGGATTACAATATCGTAATTGCGAAGAATGATCACATTGGAAATTCTCTTGGTGTATATGACGTTCTCTTAAAGGACGGCGAATCAAAGGAAGCTTTTGATACTGAGAAGGGTGTTATCGTTGGTAATATCCGTATGGGATTTGGTCATTATCGTATTTCCATGGCTATGGCATCAGCTGCAAAGTCTATGGGCTACACACCATATTGGATGGATTTAAATGGCTATCCACAGACTACCTGCACAAAGGTTATCAGCGCTCAGAATGATTTGTATTCACTTGGTTCAAGACTTTCAAAGAACAAGCTTTTCAACAAGTTTATTTGGGAGCCAGCAAACTATGAGTGGTTTAGAAAGCTTTCTTACAACTCTTCAGACCAGAAGAATGCTGAGCTTATGGCTACAGTTTACAAGAATGTTCCAAAGGAGATTCCTGTTATCGGAACACATGCATGGCCAGCTCAGGCTGCTGTACATGCAGGGATGAAGTATGTTGTAAATGCTATTCCAGACAACTGGCCAATGGCCCTTCATTTTGCTGAAGGAGCAGTTCATGCTATTCAGTGTAAGAATGCATATATGGGATACAGAATCTGCAACGGTATGGCAGGAGATGCAGTTTGCAAGCCAATGCCAAATGATTCTTTAGTATACACAGGTCACTATATTGACCACGAGCTTGTTTCAAATATCGAAACAGATTGCCAGGCTCGTCTTGATAGAAAGAAGAATGGCAAGCCAATGCGTTTCCTTCTTACAATCGGTGGCGCTGGTGCACAGAAAGAAATCTTTGCAGCAATCATCAAGTATTTATTGCCAGAGATTAAATCACATCGTGCAGCTTTATATGTAAATGTTGGCGATTACAAGAATGTATGGGATGATTTGATGGCAGAAATCCCTCAGATGAAGGATGTAGTTACAGAGCACTTCAATGAGTTTGATGCTACAACAAAGTTCGCTGAGGAAGCTTTGACAGGTGATGTTGAGGGAATCCACGGATTCTATCACGAAAACATTTTTGAAGCAGTTTACTGCACAAACTTACTTATGCGTAGCTGCGATGTACTTGTTACAAAGCCATCAGAGCTTGCGTTCTATCCAGTACCTAAGCTTTTCATTAAGCGAGTTGGAAAGCACGAGATGTGGGGCGCTATTCACTCAGCAGAAATGGGTGATGGAACACTTGAGTGTAGAGACATTCCTCATACACTTCAAATGATAGATTTATTTATGCAGGACGACAGACTTCTTACAGATATGTGTGAAAGCATCAAAGTTAACAAGACTATTGGGGTTTATGACGGTGCTTATAAGGTCGTTGAGCTTGCCATGGGGCTTAAGAATAAGAACTAATTAGGAGGAGAGTATAATGGCAGAAAAAAGAAGTTTATCGGGAGTTGAAAAATTTGCCTATGGTATAGGAGCTGTTGGAAAGGACATGGTTTACATGCTTTCAGCTTCATACGTACTTTACTATTTCCAGGACATCATGGGAGTCAATGCAATTGCGATGGGTATTATCCTTTTGGTTGCCCGTGTATTTGATGCATTTAATGATCCAATCATGGGTGTAATTGTTGCAAAGACAAAGACTCGTTGGGGAAAGTTCCGTCCTTGGCTTTTAATTGGAACTATTACAAACACAGTTCTTTTGATTTTAATGTTTTCTGCACCACCAGCAGCTACAGCTAAGGGACTTGTTGCTTACGCAGCTGTTACTTACATTATGTGGGGCGTTACATACACTATGATGGATATCCCTTACTGGTCAATGGTTCCAGCTTTTACAGATAGCGGTAAGGAGCGTGAAGGTTTATCAGCACTTGCTCGTTCATGCGCTGGTGTTGGTTCCGCACTTGTTACTATCGTTACAGTTATGGCTGTTGCAGCTCTTGGTTCAAAAGCAGCAGCAAACAGCACAGACAATATTTTAAAGACATTTGATTCTAGCAATACTAACTTCAGTGTGTATGTTGTAGAGCGTGATGCAGACGGAAATCCTACATCAAACACAAGCACAGTTATTGGAAATGATATTGTTCTTAATGTAACAGGTATCCAGAAGGTATTTGACGGTGTTGTAGATGAAGAAAACGGCTACAACGGCGTTGTATCTTTAAATGGTGACAACACAAATTATAGCTTTACATATGGTGATACTACTTATGTAGAGGGAGATGATTGTGATATTAACGTTGCTATGGATAGCGTCGACTCAGGAGCTGTTGCAGTTGCAATTTATGTTCCTAGTGATGCATTCAACCAGCTTATGAATGGTGAAGTTGATCTTAGCAAAATGACAATTGATATGACTTCTACAATGGAAGTTGAGCGTCTTGGTTTTAAGTACTTCTCAATCATCATCGGTGCATTATTTATTCTCTTTATTGGCATCACATGTGCATGTATTAAAGAGAAGTCTACAGTAGATATGCAGACAGCATCAATTGGTCAGATGTTTAAGGCTCTTATCCAGAATGATCAGGCTATGACAATTGTTATAACAATCGTTCTTGTAAACACTGCACTTTACATTACATCAAACCTTTTGATTTACTTCTTCAAATACGATTTAGCAGGAAGCAATTGGCAGGGAAATTACACATTATTCAACACATTTGCAGGTGGTATGCAGATTCTTGCAATGATGATTTTATTCCCTCTTCTTAGAAAAGCCTTTACAACACTTCGTATTTTCTATATTTGCGTAGCAGCAGAAATAGTAGGATACATCGTTCTTCTTGTAATGGCACTTAGCGGAGTTACAAACGTATTTATTTTCTTCTTACCAGGCTTCCTTATCATGTCTGGCGCAGGAATTCTTAACGTTGTAGTCACAGTATTCCTTGCAAATACAGTAGATTACGGTGAGCTTAAGAACTATCGTAGAGACGAATCAGTTATTTTCTCTATGCAGACATTCGTTGTTAAGCTTGCATCTGGTATTGCAGCTCTTGTTGCATCAGTTTGTCTTGCTATTTTCAATATCCAGAAGGATAGTGCAGCAACACTTGATGTGGCTGGTCTTCAGGCAAAGGTTGCAAACAGTGGACTTCTTGAGTCTATTGATGCAAATTCAGTAATCGGACTTAGAATGATTATGACAGTCGGACCAACAATCGTTCTTGTTATTGCATTCTTGTTCTTTAGAGCAAAATACATTTTGACTGATGAAAAGCTTGCTGAGATTTCAGACGAATTAAAAGCTCGTAAATAAAATATATGTTAAGATTAATCTTGTAATTTTTACAGGAGTTGGAGGTTTTTAGATGATTAAAGCTGATGGAAAGGTATTTTTCTTAAATACCAAGTCAACAACATACGCATTTCGCGTAATGGAAACAGGTCAGCTGGAACATATGTATTACGGAAGGCTCATCAATTGCGATGAGCCATCTGTGCTTAAAGAAAAGCGTGCATTTGCTCCAGGCAATACTATTACATACGATGATGCACACCAGGATTTAACATTAGAGGATGTTAGACTTGAGCTTTCTGCAATTGGTAAGGGCGATTTAAGAGAGCCTATGCTAGAAGTAATTTGTGCTGATGGAAGCACATCATTGGACTTCGTTTATGATTCATATGAGGTTATTTCAGGGAAGCCTGAGTTCAAGACTTTACCAAGCTCATATGACGAATCAGGCAAGGTAGAAACTCTCAACGTAACCATGAAGGATAAGAATCACGGATTCACTTTGATTCTTTCATATTCAGTGTTTGAAGAGTGCGATGTAATTACTCGTTCTGCCAAGTTTATAAATACTTCAGATGAAAGCGTTCGCCTTACACGTATGCTTTCTATGCTTATGGATTACGATCATCCAGGCATGAAAATCACATCATTCCACGGTGGCTGGACACGTGAGATGAACAAGAGTGATATTGTTCTTCCAGCTGGTAAGTTTGTTAATGCATCATTTACAGGCACTAGCTCAAACAGATGCAATCCTTTATTTATGATTTCTGAGCCAGATTCGTGTGAAGAGTCTGGAGATGTTTGGGGATTTAACTTACTTTACTCTGGTAATCATTACTCAGCTACAGAGGTTTCTTCATTTAAGAAGACAAGAGTTGTATATGGAATCAATCCTCAGAACTTTGCATGGGATTTAGCAGCAGGAGAGGAATTTGAGGCACCGGAAGCAGTTCTTACATATTCAGCAGCTGGTTTCAGACAGATGAGCCTTAATATGCATGATTTCGTTCGTGAGCATATTACACGTGGCCCATGGAAAAAGAAGGAACGCCCAGTCCTTATCAATAGCTGGGAGGCTTCTTATTTCGATTTTACAGAGGGTTCACTTTTAAAGCTTGCAAAGACAGCTAAGAATGCTGGCGCAGAATTGTTCGTTATGGATGATGGCTGGTTCGGCGATAGAAACGACGATCACAGAGCCCTTGGCGATTGGGATATTGTTAATAAAAAGAAGCTTCCAGGTGGCTTGGAAGGTCTTTCAAAGAAGGTAAACGACCTTGGTCTTATGTTTGGTCTTTGGGTTGAGCCAGAGATGATTAACGTTGATAGTGAGCTTTACAGAAAGCATCCAGATTGGGCTATCGATATTCCAAACATGGATCATTCAGAGGGACGTTTCCAGCGATTGCTTGACCTTTGCAACCCAGAGGTTGTAGATTACATGATTGACAGAATGAGCGAGGTATTTTCTACACCTGGTCTTTCATACATCAAGTGGGATATGAATAGAAACTTCTCAGATTACTATTCAAAGTATCTCCCAGCTGATAAGCAGCTTGAGGTTAGCCATAGATATGTTCTTGGCTTCTACAGATTGTTAAAGACATTGGCTGAGCGCTTCCCAGAGATTCTGATGGAAGGATGTGCTTCAGGTGGAAACAGATTCGACCTTGGTGTGCTTTGCTATTATCCACAGATTTGGGCAAGTGATAATACAGATGCTGTCAGCAGACTTGCAATTCAGGATGGATACTCATATGGATATCCACAGTCTACATACACAGCACATGTTTCTGCATGTCCAAACCATCAGACACTTCGTGTTACACCGCTTGAATCACGCTTTGCCGTAGCAAGCTTTGGTGTACTTGGATATGAGCTCAATCTTAACGATATGAAGTCAGAAGATATTGCAGCTGTTAAGGCACAAATCGAGCTTTACAAGCAGTATCGTAAGACATTACAGTTTGGCGATTTCTATCGCCACAGAGCGGACAACATTTATCAGTGGAGCATCGTTGATAAGGATAAATCTACATCTGTTTCAATGCTTATGCAGCGAGAAATCGTAGCAGGAGACCAGTACTTGAAGCTTGAGATGGCTGGCCTTGATCCGCAGACAAAGTACCACTTCTTTGGACGCAAGCTTGAATATAACGTAAAGGGATTTGGAGATTTGGTAAATACAGTTTCTCCAATTCATATTAAGCAGGATTCACTTGTACATAATCTTGTTGCAAAGTTTGTAAAGATGCCTGGTGAAATAGAAGATTACGTGGCTTATGGAAACACACTTAATTCTAACGGAGTTAAGCTTGTACAAAGCTTCGTAGGTACCGGCTTCAATGAAGAAGTTCGCTACTTCCCAGATTTCGGAGCACGCCTGTATTTCGTAGAGAAAGCTGACGATTAAATATGTATTAAAAAGAGCCTGTAACTATCAAGCTCTATGTGTTACTCAAGGAGAACTTTCCATGTTCGACGGAGTAATACATAGGCTTGAGAGTGTAACAGGCTCTTTTCCTTATGCTATATTAAAATAATTCATCTTATCGTTGAGGCTTACGGCAAGGTCCTTGAGCTCGGCTGCGGCCTCATTTATCATAGCGAATGTTGTGTTGAGCTCTTCCATAGAAGCAGTTGTCTCCTGTGAAGATGCTGCATTCTGCTGAGAAATAGCAGAGAGCTCTGAAATAATATCATTGAAGCTTGCCTTAAGGTTGTTAAGAAGTTCAACCTTATCAGCAATTGTCTTTGTACTAATATCAACGCTGTTTACGTTGCTAACAACTCCATCCATATCTGTCTTTGTGCTGTTAAGCTGAGCGTTTTGCTTGTTGAATGCTACGTTAAGCTTTTCGATAGTATCAACACTCATCTGTGATTCTTCTACAAGCTTATCTACGATTCCATTAATTGAAACAGCTGCATCCTTTGACTGGATAGCCAGGGAACCAATTTCAGACGCTACAACGGCAAATCCTCTACCGTATTCTCCAGCTCTGGCAGCCTCGATAGAAGCGTTAAGAGAGAGAAGATTGGTCTGCTCTGAAATAGATGTGATAGCACTTGAAGCATCAGCGATGTTTTTAACAGCATCGTTTGTAGCCTGAATCTGGCTATGGATTTCTGTCATGGCTACCATAACCTGTTCGTTCTGAAGCATAAGCTCGTTGATTGCATCAACAGTGTGGTTCGCATCTTCAAGCATTTCTGTAGCAGCCTTTGAAAGCTCCTTAACACTTGAAGTGATATCATCAATGCTTTCACCCATTTCTGTAGTGTTTGATAATGAATTTTCAACGTTTTCAGCCTGAGCTACTGCGCCCTTGCTGATATCTTCTACAGCGTTTGCAACCTGATCTGCTACATGAAGGGCAGTATCAGCTGATGTTGCAAGGTTCTCACCAGATTTTGTAACTTCTTCTGAAAGATCAAGAGTTGTCTGGATAACATCTGTAAGTTTATCGCGAAGCTCTGCAGAGCTTTCTGCGATTACACCAATTTCATCAGTTCTGTCAAATGTCTGGTTATCTATGTAGAATGAAAGCTCACCGTCTTCAAGCTTCTTTAATCCGTCTACGATATCCTGAATAGCTTTTGTAGATCTATGTACTAACCATTTTCCAATAGAAAGGTTAAGGAAGAAGAAGAAGACATAAACTCCCATGATGATTAAGCGAGCATGCCACAAAGCAGCTTCTACTGAAGTTGTATCTCTACCTGCAAATACCATACCTACAATTGAACCGTCGGAATTAGTAAGAGGTATGTAGTATGCGTACCATTTTCCTTCGATGCCATCTATAGAAAAGTTTGTTGCAAGATATTCTTCTCCGTTTGTGAGAACTTTTTCCACTACAACATCTGAGGCTTTTGTTCCTTCCATACGCTCACCAGTCTCAGAATCAACAAGAGAAGTGATGTAACGGGTATCTCCGTAGAAGACTGTAAAATCCATTCCGGTCTTCTCGTGCAAGCTATCAAGCTGTGCCTGGAAATCATCGTGTACAGCAAAATTTGCTTTAAGAATAGTTCCATTTGAAGCAACTGACCAATCACCATTCCATTCGTGGTCCATTGCATCCATAAGGAATACTGCAGATGCATGAAGCTCTTCCTCGAAAGAGTCATAATATGCTTTCTTGACGAAAGTGATACCAATAATGGCGATTGTTGTGGCCATAAGTAATGCTAACGCAGAAGCTAATAATAATATCTGGCGCACTAATTTCTTGTTCTTTTTCATGTTAAACCTTTCCGATTGCAATACAATCAAACTCGACAATAAAATAAGCATGGGACATATAATATGACACCATGCTTAGAATTCGAGTGTATATTTTAAGTAGTTGCAACTGGCTGACATTTTAAAGTCCCTATAGTTTTGCGTCGCAAGCTTTCGCTTGTTTTGCCCATATAAAGTGTTTGTTCACAAATATTTCACAATTTGCTTGAAAACAGTCACAATTATATATGCTGATTTTTAGATTGGCAACTACTTTTGTTAATTGTTTATCATTTTTGACAGTTTTGCATAATTGAATTGGTTTATAGAATAATTTTATTGTACATGCTTATCAATATAATTGCTTCTGTACTTGCTGTATACAATCTTCTGAGATTTGTAAAGGCCTGTATAGCCTGATACCCAATAGCTGAATGCTACGGCCAATAAGAAGTAAGGCATTGGCTCGTAACCAAAGAGCTCGAAGCAAATCAAAAGGCTGGAGATAGGGCAGTTGGTAACACCACAAAACAGAGCGCCCATTCCTACAGCAGCCATTAGAGCTGGAGGAAATCCTATTAAACCACCGATTGCTGCTCCAAGTGTGGCACCGATGAAAAGAGTAGGAACAATTTCACCACCTTTATAGCCGCAGGACAATGTAAGGGTGGTAAATACCATTTTTAAAAGGAAAGCTCCTAACCCAATGGATGCGCCTGTGAAGCAGGACATTATTATAGAAGAACCTGTGCTGTTGTATGTTTGATTTCCAACCAATAATGTAAGAACCAAAACTGAAGTACCACCGACTATTGCTTTAATATATGGATTGATGATTTTGCCGCTAAGGAATTCTTCGTATTTGTGGAGCATAGTGCAGAATAATATAGAAGCAAATCCACATATTATTGCAAATATACAGATGATGATTGCTGTTTTTATTGTAAACTTTGGAATAACCTCAATTGGGTAAATTTCAGCGCCAAGTCCAAAGTATGCAGCGATGTATCTTGCTACAAGGGAAGAAATAACGCATGGAACAAGTGCTGCGTAGTGCATGATTCCAACTGAAATAACCTCCATGGAGAAAATAGCAGCTGCCATTGGTGTGCCGAATAAAGCAGAAAATGCTGCGCTCATACCGCACATAATCATTGTCTTTTTGTTGGTATCACTAAGGTGAAGGACACGTCCAATACCATTTCCGATGGCACCGCCCATCTGTAAAGCCGCTCCCTCACGACCTGCAGAACCACCTACCAAGTGAGTAATTAATGTAGCTATAAAAATAAGTGGAGCAAGTCTAAATGGAAGACGCTCATCTGACTGAATAGCAGCAATAACAGTGTTTGTTCCGCTGTCTTTTACCTTAAGAATCTTCTTATATATAAATGTGATTATAACTGCGCCAACTGGCAAAAAATATATAAGCCATGGATTGGATTCACGGACAGATATAACTTTTCGCATGCTAAGTCCAAAGGCGGTAGCAAATAATCCTACTAGAACACCTATTACGATGGATGCGATTGTCCAGCTGAAAACAGACATTGCTCGATGACCATTGTGATCGATTTTGTGAAATAACGTTTCTTTAAATTCTCTATTATCCATATTTTCCCTCTTTGAATTTTATATATTGTATGCTAACACAAATACATTGACTTTGCCTGATAAAATATACAAAATTATCTTAGAAATATTATTTGGGAGACAATATGGAAAACGTATTTATTGTAAACAAAGCGAGTAGAACAGGAAAAGCTGAAGGTGTTTGGAATAAGATAGAAGAATATCTTAAAAGTGAAGGTGTAGATTACGAGGTTCACTTTACAGCCAAGGCTTATGATGCAACTGAATTTGCAAAGAATGCCACATCTTCGGGAGAGGATGTTCATTTATTTGTTATGGGCGGAGATGGCACTTTAAATGAAGCTCTTAATGGAATAGTAGATTTTGAACATACCTTATATACACCGCTACCATCAGGCTCTGCCAATGATTTTGTTAAGGGCATCGGATTGGAAGGAAGCACCCTTGATATTTTAAAACGAGCCCTTAAGGATGATGGGTTCAAAAGCATTGATATAGGAAAGGTTACATATAATAAAGATGGAGAAGAGCAAAGCAGACTCTTTGGTGTTAGCTCTGGTATAGGGGTGGATGCCTATGTTTGTTTGCAGGCGCTCACTAGTAAGCTTAAGACTTTCTTGAATAAATTTGGTCTTGGCTCAGCTACATACGGCCTTCTTACTGTTGGTGACATTTTTACAATGCCATTTTCAGATGCAGTTGTTACTACCTATTTTGATGGAGAAAAAGAGGAGCGAAATATTAAAAGCACCATCTTTGCGGCGGCTATGAATTGCCCGGCGGAGGGCGGTGGCATTCCTATGGCTCCAAAGGCCACAGTTGACTCCGGATATCTTACAGCTTTTATTGCTCATGACATAAGCAGAATAAAATGCTTCGGTTTGCTACCATTTTTGGTTGCAGGTAAGCATGAGGGGAAGAAGGGATTTGATTTATTAAAATTTAATAAATTGGAGATATCTATGAATGACCAAATGTGTGTACACGCAGATGGAGAACATGTTGGATTTTATAAAAAAATCACCTTTGAATGTTTGCCCTCAAAGTTGAAAATTAGGGGTTTTTAAGGAATACAAATTCTTAAAAATGTATTAAATTTTTATTAAGTAAATCATTGTTATTTTCTTGACGACCAAGTATAATAGAAACCGAGGGAAAGAGAAGAAGTTTCTCTTTTAATTTCTAATAATTATTAAGGAGGATGGATATGTTTTTCCAAATCACTAATCTTTGGCAGATCCTTGGCTGGTGCCTTGTATTTGCAGGATTAATTCTCATGAACGAACTCGGCCGTCGTACAAAGGTCGGCGGAATGATTATCTTTGTAATCATCCCATGTATTCTTACAGTATATTTCATTCTTGCACACGTTGGTTTATTCGGCGGTGCAGCAAACCCAACTGTTGCTTATATGGATGGTTGGTTCCACTACTTCAAGCTCTACGCAGCAGATATCGGATGCGTCGGCTTCATGATGATCAAGTATAAGTGGGGCATTGGTAAAGAAAAATGGTTTGCTTGGTGGCCATGGTTCATCGTAGCAGCAAACATCATGATTGCTAATGTTTCAGATATGGAGTCTGCTCTTGCAGCATACTCAATCACAGGCGACCTTTCAGGTGCTTGGTGGTGCTCAAACGAAGGTGTATTCATCTACGGTGGATGGTGGAACGTTGTTAACGCTCTCGCAGGTATGATCAACATCTTCTGTATGACAGGTTGTGTAAAGCTTTACACATCAAACGACAAGAATCAGGCAGATATGATTTGGCCAGATATGACAATCTGGTTCATCATCGCATATGATGTATGGAACTTTGAGTACACATATCTTAACCTTCCTACACATACATGGTACTGTGGTGTTGCACTTCTTCTTGCTCCTACATTTGCTAACGCACTTTGGAACAAGGGTGCATGGATCCAGAACCGTGCTAACACACTTGCAATCTGGTGTATGTGGGCTCAGGTAGTACCTCTCTTCCAGTTAAAGGGTACATTCGCAGCTGTACTTCCACGTGTATACGGTGGCGCTACAGAGGCTGGTGTTACAACAATGGATCTTTATGAGAAGGCTATCGCTCTTTACAACGCAGGCCAGGGCAAGACAGCAGCAGCAAACGAAGCTATCGCAGCAATGGGTATCACAGCTGATCCTTCAATGCAGGGATTCGTAGCTATGATGGCACTTGCAATTAACGTTGTATGTATCTCTGTTATCATCAGAAACGCAATCAGAATCGGTGGAAACCCATATTCAAACTGCGTATTCGAAGGAACAAAGGACTTCGACGAGGCTATGGCTCGTGCAGCAAAATAATTCATGAGACTTTAAGGCATCCGCTTAGGCGGGTGCCTTTTTTGTGCTCATCAATATTTAGTGAATGGTATTTTAAATTCATCTAAATATAGGTATAATATTCACAAGAATATGAAAGATTGCGAGTGAGCAGCATGTTGGGAGAGAATAATGTATAAAGTTTACTATATAATGCATAGTAGCTTCCTGGTGGAGCTTGATGATAGATATTTGTTATTCGATTATTTTGATAAGTCGGTGGTGGCAGATACTGTTCAGTTTCATGGTTGCCTGCCTGAGCTTGATCCTAATAAATATCTCTATGTTTTTGCGAGTCATAGTCATAAGGATCATTGGTGGTTAGAAAATCTTCGTCTTGCAGATTCAAGAGACAATATCAAGTTTATATTGTCGAAGGACATTAGATTAGGCCGCAACTATCTTATTAGAAATGGCTTTGATTTATCCATAAAGGACAAGATTCAGTTTGTAACATCCATGAAGAAGTATCAGATGGATGATATGACTATAGAAACCCTTCGTTCTACAGATGCGGGAGTGGCATTCGTAATCAGCGTAAAGGGCATGAACATTTACCATGCGGGGGATTTAAACTGGTGGAATGCTGAAGGTCGAGGAGAGCTATACGGCGAAGTATACGGTCGCGAGTACAAGCGAGCTTTAAAATCTATTTTAAACAAGCATTTTGATATAGGGTTTGTTCCATTAGATTCTCGAATGGGGGAGGATGGATATTTCCTTGGCTTGGATTACTTCATCAAAAACATCGATTGCGACAACATCTTCCCGATGCATATGTGGGGAAATTACAAATGGATTGAACGATTCAAAAGTCGTCCAGATATTGCAAATCTTAGGGAGAGAGTTGTGGATATAGACAGGGAAAATATGATTTTTGAGATAGAGGACTAGAATGGTTTTTAGCAAGAGTCTTACAGCGGAAGAATTTAATCCAGAGATTATCATGAATTCTGGCCAGGTTTTTAGAATGAAGAAGGAGACTGCCGGTGCTGATGGCATGCCTGACACCTATAGTGCCTGTTCCGGTGATAACGATGTGTATTTCTACCTAAATAAGGAGAAGGACACATGGGATTTTGCCTGTGAAGAAAGTCAGTGGGAATTCTGGTGTAGATATTTCGATTTCGACACAGATTACACTTCTTACAACAATATCATCCGCAAAAGCGATGATAAGTTTTTAAAGGATTCATTGAAGGATGCTTTCGGAATGCGTATCCTCAGGCAGGATTTGTGGGAGGTTTTCATATCTTATGTGATTTCTCAGAATAACAACATTCCTAAGATTAAGAAATCCATCCAGATTCTGTGTGACAGATATTCAGATGGAATTCATTTTCCAAAGGCTGATGTGCTGGCGTTTATTCCAGAAGCAGAGCTGATGGATGGCACAGCCCTGGGCTATCGCGCAGACTACATAAAAGGAATATCGGAAAGAGTAGCAGCGGGAATGCTTG
This sequence comes from Pseudobutyrivibrio sp. JW11, assembly GCF_900115355.1. Classification (NCBI taxonomy): domain Bacteria; kingdom Bacillati; phylum Bacillota; class Clostridia; order Lachnospirales; family Lachnospiraceae; genus Pseudobutyrivibrio; species Pseudobutyrivibrio sp. JW11. The sequence continues at coordinate 74,602 of NZ_FOWB01000009.1, forward strand.
ATATTGAAGCTATTAGCAAGCTACCTTACCAGGAGGCTATGGATGCCCTGCTTAAAATCAAGGGCGTAGGGCCTAAGGTGGCAAATTGCATTATGCTTTACGGATTCCATTTTATGGAAAGCTATCCAATTGATACATGGATGAAGAAGATTATCTCGGAAGATTACAGTGATTACACAAAAGATGCTTATCTTGATTATATAAATAAAGAGTATCCTGGCTTTCAGGGGTATGTTCAACAATTACAGTTTTATCATAAGAGAAAAGGCTGAGTAATGTTTAAATATCATATTATTGCACTTTTATTAGGAACCATATTGGATTATGTATTTGGAAATATATATTGCATGTGGAATCCTTTCGACACAATTAAAGATTGGGTGAAGTTTTTGGACAGAGCCTTGCTGGGAGATGAGATTATCCTTTTGGAGAAGTCAAAGCAGCGCAACCTTGGGGCTTGGTTGATTATTCTCGTTGTATTTCCAGTATTTGCCGGCATTACCTTTTTTACAATGCTTACATATGAAATCCACCCATGGTTTGGTTTGCTTTTTGAGGCCCAGGCCAGCTACTTTTGTTTGAATTTCAATAGATTATATTATGGTGGCCTTGGCGTAGTTGCAGATTATTATGGAAACGGTGTAGCTGCAATGAAGCACACTGCCAGCATTTTGATTGGACGTCAGGTGGAAGTTGATACAGAAGAAGGCATAACATCCGATACTATTACCTACATTGCAAACGAAGCGTCGGATAGCGTGCTGTCACCATTGTTTGTAATGTTTTTGTTTGGTCCTGTTGGCGGATTTGTCTACAGAGCCCTTGATATTATAGAAGGCCAGATTGGCACCTTCGAAACAGGCACATACAACGCTAGATACGATTATTTTGGTCAGCCTATTGTAAAGCTTAATTCAATAATTGATTATTTGCCATCAAGATTTAGCGGTGCTCTTGTAGTGTTTTGCGCAAGACATACTTTCGGCGGATTCAACGGCAAAAACGCCAGATTCATTCATCTACGAGATAGAAAAAAAGCTATTTCTGCTTTTGCAGGAGCTTTGGAAATCGGGTTGGATGATGGCAAGATAGGAGATTTTGATAAGCCAATCCAGGCATCAGATATAAATAAAGCAGTAAATCTACTGAAAAATAGTTTTATGGTATGCCAGGCATTTTTCGTGATTTTATTGTTATTTTTCTGAATTACGGGTGGAATTTAAAAATACTTTGGATTATAATTTAACCAAGTATGTAATATAGGTTTAATTGGCTATAAATATTGTGATTAGGAGGAATTGCTATGTCTGCATTTTTATCTAGTTTTGCAAGTTATCTGATTAAAATGATCATACTAGTTGCTATAGGTGTTTGTGGCGGTTTTATTGGAATTAAGCTCCGCCAGTCTAGCGACAGGAAGAAGGGTGTTTCTGAGCAAGTAACAGAGGCTTCTTCCGAAGAATAATATTTGGAGGACTATTGTTTTGAATACCGGTGTTAATGATTTACGACGCGCCTACTTGGAGTTTTTTGAGAGCAAGGGTCACCTTTGCCTCAATAGTTTTTCTCTTGTACCACATAATGATAACAGCTTATTGCTTATCAATGCTGGTATGGCACCACTTAAGCCATACTTTACTGGACAGGAGATTCCACCTCGTAGACGCGTTACAACATGTCAGAAATGTGTTAGAACAGGAGACATTGACAATGTAGGTAAGACGGCTCGCCATCTTACTTTTTTTGAGATGCTTGGTAATTTCTCATTTGGTGATTATTTCAAGCATGAGGCAATTGCCTGGTCATGGGAATTCCTTACAGAGGTTCTCGAACTAGACAAAGACAGACTTTATCCTTCTATCTACGGAGAGGATGAAGAAGCCTTCGAAATCTGGACAAAGGAAATCGGTGTAGCTCCAGAACGCATCACTCGTTTCTATCGTGATCCAGAGACAGGCGAATGCGACAATTTCTGGGAGCATGGTGCTGGCCCTTGCGGTCCTTGCTCAGAGATTTACTATGATCGTGGAGAAAAATACGGATGCGGCAAGCCAGATTGTAAGGTTGGTTGCGATTGCGACCGCTACATGGAGGTATGGAATAACGTATTTACTCAGTTTAATGGCGATGGCCATGGCGGCTACGAAGAATTGGAGCAGAAGAACATCGATACAGGTATGGGTCTTGAGAGACTTGCTGTAGTTATGCAGGATGTTGATTCTGTTTTCGATATCGACACTATGAAGGCAATCCGTGACAAGATCTGCGAGATGTCAGGAAAGAAGTATCAGGTAGATGCTCTTGACGATGTTTCAATCCGTCTTATCACAGATCATATCCGTTCATCTACATTCCTTGTATCTGATGGTGTTACACCTTCAAACGAGGGTAGAGGATACGTACTTCGTCGTCTTATCCGTCGTGCAGCAAAGCATGGTCGTGCACTTGGAATCCAGGGCACATTCATGGCTAAGCTTGCAGAGACAGTTATCAATGAATGTAAGGATGGTTATCCAGAGCTTTGGGAGAAGAGAGAGTACATCTTCAAGACTCTTACAGCTGAGGAAGACCAGTTCAATAAAACTATCGACAAGGGTCTTGAAATCCTTGCTGGTATGGAAGAGAAGCTTGTTGCTTCTGGTTCAAAGGAGCTTTCAGGAGAGGATACATTCAAGCTTTACGATACTTACGGATTCCCTGTAGATCTTACAGCAGAAATCCTTGAGGAAAAGGGATTCAGCTACGATGCTGCTGGATTCGAAGCTTGCATGGAAGAGCAGAGACAGAAGGCTCGTGCTGCTCGTAAAGAGACAAACTACATGGGTGCTGACGCATCTGTTTACGATGATATCGATTTAAATGTTACTTCTGAGTTTGTAGGCTACGACAAGACTACATCAGAATCAACAGTTACTGTTCTTACAACAGAGACAGAAATCGTTGATACTATCGCAGAAGGAACAGTTGGAACAATTATCGTTCCTGAGACACCATTCTACGCTACAATGGGTGGTCAGATTGGTGATACAGGTATCATCTCTACACCAAACGGTGAGTTTGAAGTAAAGGATACTATCAAGCTTAAGGGTGGCAAGATCGGCCACGTAGGTCAGATGGTTTCTGGTATGATCAAGGTTGGCGATAAGGTTACTCTCAAGGTAGACGATGCTCGCCGTGCTCGTATCTGCAAGAACCACTCAGCTACTCACCTTCTTCAGAAGGCACTTCGTGAGGTACTTGGTACACACGTAGAGCAGAAGGGTTCTTACCAGGATGCTGACAGAACACGTTTCGATTTCTCTCACTTCTCAGCAATGACAGATGAGGAAATTGCAAAGGTTGAAAAGATGGTAAATGACAAGATTGCTGAAGGCCTTGAGGTTACAACAGCTATCATGTCAATTGACGAAGCTAAGAAGAGCGGTGCTATGGCTCTCTTTGGTGAGAAATATGGCGACGAAGTACGCGTAGTAAAGATGGGAGATTTCTCTACAGAGCTTTGCGGTGGTACACACGTTGCAAATACATCAGAAATCTCAGCATTCAAGATTCTTTCAGAGTCAGGTGTTGCTTCAGGTACACGTCGTATCGAGGCTATCACAGGTGCTGCTGTATTCGAATACTATGCAGATATCGAAGCTAAGCTTAATGCTGCAGCTGCTGCTCTCAAGTGTCAGCCAGCAGATGTTGAGGAAAAGATTGCACATCTTCAGAAGCAGCTCAAGGAGGCAAACTCAGAGCTTGAGTCTATGAAGGCAAAGGCTGCACAGGCTGCTGTTGGTGATGTTATGGATTCAGTTGAAGAGGTTAATGGAGTTAAGCTTCTTGCTACTTCAGTTGCTGGAGTAGATATGAACGGACTTCGTGACCTTGGCGACGACCTTAAGACAAAGCTTGGCGAGGGCGTTATCGTTCTTGCATCTGATTGCGATGGCAAGGTAAACCTTGTTGTTATGGCTACAGATGAAGCTCAGTCAAAGGGTGCACACGCTGGTAACCTTGTAAAGGCCATTGCACCTAAGGTTGGCGGTGGCGGCGGTGGTCGTCCAAACATGGCTCAGGCTGGTGGAAAGAATCCAGCAGGCATCCCAGATGCCCTTGCCGAAGCCAAAACCGTATTAGCAAGTATGGTCTAAGAGTTGTATAAATTGCGTCTTCAAAATCTAGGCAAGCGCGAGGAGGAAGGCTCCATATGAGATAGGAAGGAACCCCGAAGGGGGAGGTTGCCTAGCGAAATATGGAAGGTGGCCTCCGGGAGCATGTAAGAGTAGGTAGACGCAATAATATAAAAATATAGTTGACAAATACTTGATTTATGCTAAAATGCTTGTTAGTGCTTTAGAGTATTAAGTACAAGTCCCCAGATGGAGGGAGGTTAGGAATAGACTATGTCATATGTTACAGTTAAAGAAAACGAATCATTAGACAGCGCTCTTCGTAGATTTAAGAGAAACTGTGCTAAGGCTGGTATCCAGCAGGAGATTCGTAAGCGTGAGCACTATGAGAAGCCTTCAGTAAAGCGTAAGAAGAAGTCTGAGGCTGCTAGAAAGCGTAAATTTTAATTAAAATTTATGTTTAAGAATTTATGAAATCATGGCCTGTACCAGTTTTGGGTACAGGCTATTTTTCGGTTTACGTAAAGTATATTATTTTGGAGGTTATATGGCACGTTCAGTTGAAGAAGAGATTAAGAGACGTCGTACTTTTGCAATTATTTCCCATCCCGATGCAGGTAAGACTACCCTTACAGAAAAATTCCTTCTATATGGAGGACAAATCAATTTAGCTGGTTCAGTAAAGGGAAAAGCTACAGCAAGACATGCAGTATCTGACTGGATGGAAATCGAGAAGGAGAGAGGTATTTCCGTTACTTCTTCTGTTTTGCAGTTCGAGTACGATGGCTATTGCATAAATATCCTCGATACACCTGGACACCAGGATTTCTCCGAGGATACATATAGAACACTTATGGCTGCTGATTCTGCAGTCATGGTTATCGATGCATCAAAGGGTGTTGAGGCACAGACTAGAAAGCTTTTCAAGGTTTGTGTTATGAGACATATCCCTATTTTCACGTTCATCAACAAGATGGACCGTGATGCAAACGATACTTTCGAGCTTCTTGACGATATCGAAAATGAGCTTGGAATCGCCACAGTTCCTGTTAACTGGCCAATCGGCTCAGGTAAGGGATTCAAGGGTGTATATGATAGAAATGAGCGCACTGTGCGTATGTTCTCTGACACACAAAAGGGTACAAAGCAGGGTGAGGAGCGTATTCTTTCTATCGATGATCCTGCTCTCAAGGATGAAATCGGACAGGAAAAATACGATCAGCTTATGGAAGAGCTTGAGCTTATCGATGGAGCTGGTGCTGAGTTTGATCAGGAGCTTGTTACAAAGGGTGAGCTTTCACCAGTATTCTTTGGATCTGCTCTTACAAACTTTGGTGTTGAGACTTTCCTTGAGCACTTCCTTAAGATGACATACAGCCCACTTCCTAGAAAGAGTGATGCTGGCGAGATTAGCCCATTCTCTGAGGATTTCTCAGCTTTCGTATTTAAGATTCAGGCTAATATGAATAAGGCTCATCGTGATAGAGTAGCATTCCTTCGTGTTTGCTCAGGTACATTCGACGCCACAAAGGAATATTTACATGTTCAGGGTGGTAGAAAGGCTAAGCTTTCAGCACCTCAGCAGATGATGGCTGATGAGCGTAAAATCGTAGATAAGGCTTATGCTGGCGATATTATTGGTGTATTCGATCCAGGTCTTTACAGCATTGGTGATACATTCACATCTGCTAAAAAGCCATTTAAGTTCGAGGGTATCCCAACATTCGCTCCAGAGCATTTTGCCCGCGTACGTCAGATTGATACAATGAAGCGTAAGCAGTTCATGAAGGGAATCACACAGATTGCCCAGGAAGGTGCAATCCAGATTTTCCAGGAGTTTAATACAGGTATGGAGGAAATCATCGTAGGTGTTGTTGGTGTTCTTCAGTTTGATGTATTAAAATATAGATTGAACAACGAATACAACGTTGAGATTGCTCTTGAAAACTTACCTTATGAGCATATAAGATGGATTGAAGGAGACTACGATTTAGATAAGATTTCTGGTACATCTGATATGAAGAAAATCAAGGACTTAAAGGATAGACCACTTCTTTTATTTGTAAATTCTTGGTCTGTTGGAATGGTTCAGGATAGAAACGAAGGATTAGTTTTATCTGAATTCGGTACAAATTAATGACTATAAACGAAGCTGCTATTGATAGAAAAAATAACCTTAACATAATTCGACTTATTGCCAGTCTTATGGTTGTGTATATGCATGCCTTTGCGATTTGCATTGCTGATCAGTCAAAGGATGTGTTTTACACACTTACCAACCACAAGGCTTTGGCTGGTGGAATTGCGGTGTACATTTTTTTCATCATTAGTGGCTTTTTAATTTGCAGAAGTTTCGACAGAACGAAGAGCGTAGTGAAGTATTTCAAGGCTCGTTTTCTTCGTATTTGGCCACTGCTTTTTGTGGTTGTGATGATTATGGCGTTTGTGCTGGGCCCAATTCTATCGGAATATAGCTTTGAGCAGTATATGCAGGGTGATATTCTTGGTTTCCTAAAGAATATTTTCTTTATTCATGACACCACCACTTTGCCAGGCGTGTACAATTACCACTATAATCACAGCTTAAACGGCTCTTTATGGACTTTGATGTACGAAGTAATGTGGTATGTCATTGTGGCCGTCATTTCGCCTCTATGGAAGCGATTCAAGGCATCTGGAATACTTATGGTTGTGGCTTTAGGTGGCATCTATATTCTTTACACATACAACAGCCCTGGGGACATCGGTCCACTTACAGCAAGCTTCATGCTGAATTTTTCTAAGCTTGGTATGTTCTTTGCAATGGGAATGTGCTATTACCTGTTCGGGGATTATATCAAGATTTCCTGGAAGATAGCACTGGTTGCTATTGCAGGGCTTGTTCTTGGAATTTTATTTGCAGATTTCATTATCACATTTTGCATTTTTGGATCTTACATTATTTTTTATCTTGCATTCCAAAAGCGTTTTGTGGCCACATGGTACGATAAAGTAGGAGATTTGTCCTACGGAATATACATTATGGCGTTCCCAATCCAGCAGACATTAGTGGAGTGCATCGGCACACCTACAGAAATTTACCACACCATGTCTATGGATCCTTATTTAAATATGTTGTACACATTACTAATCGTTATACCGCTGGCTTGGATAAGCTGGCATTGCATCGAAAAGCCTTGTTTGAGGCTAAAATAAAGCTTGACGATGTTTTTCATACCGTGTATATTATTGGGCAGTGACTTATGTCACTGTCTTTTATTTTTTTCGAATTTTTTTATCCCATTTTTTGTTGACATTTATAAACAGGTTCACTATTATTATATTAAAGAAACGAACAGTTGTTCCGAACGGAGGTTTTATAAAATGGCAAACGAAGATAAGCTTAAAGCATTAGATGCTGCGATTTCGCAGATAGAAAAGCAATATGGAAAGGGCTCAGTTATGAAGCTGGGTGAGGGAGCTAACATCCAGGTAGAAACAGTTCCTACTGGCTCAGTCAGCCTTGATATTGCACTTGGACAGGGTGGTTTCCCTAAGGGACGTATCATCGAAATCTACGGTCCAGAATCATCTGGTAAGACTACACTTGCACTTCACGCAGTTGCTGAGGTTCAGAAGCAGGGTGGTATCGCAGGCTTCATCGATGCAGAGCATGCTCTCGATCCTAAATACGCAAAAGCAATCGGTGTAAACATCGATGATTTATATATTTCACAGCCTGATAACGGTGAGCAGGCACTTGAAATCACAGAGACTATGGTTCGTTCAGGAGCTATGGACATTATCGTTGTGGATTCAGTTGCAGCCCTTGTACCAAAGGCAGAAATCGACGGAGATATGGGTGATTCTCACGTAGGTCTTCACGCACGTCTTATGTCACAGGCTATGAGAAAGCTCACAGGTATTGTTGCAAAGACAAACTGTGTAGTTATCTTTATCAACCAGCTTCGTGAAAAGGTTGGTGTTATGTTCGGTAACCCAGAGACTACTACTGGTGGTCGTGCTCTTAAGTTCTATGCATCAGTTCGTATTGATGTACGTCGTATCGAAGCATTAAAGCAGAACGGCGAGGTAATCGGAAACAGAACACGTGCCAAAATCGTTAAGAACAAGGTAGCACCTCCATTCCGTGAGGCAGAGTTCGATATCATGTTTGGCGAGGGAATCTCTCGCGAGGGTGATATCCTTGATGTTGGTACAAACCTCGACATCATTCAGAAGTCTGGTGCTTGGTATGCATACCTTGGCGAAAAGATTGGCCAGGGCCGTGAGAATGCCAAGATGTACTTAAAGCAGAATCCAGAGGTTCGCGAGGAGATTGCAGAGGCAATCCGCGAGCACTATGCAGAAACTGACGAGAGCGAAGTTGGCCTTGTTGGTGGTGAAAAAGAATCTGATATTCCTACAGAGGTTATTGAATAATCATGGAAGTATTATCTCTTGTTAAATTAACAAAGGGAAGAGCAAAAATCTGTCTCGCTGGCGGGGCAGATTTTGTTCTATATAAAAAAGAATACGAAAGCTACGGTATCGAAGAAGGGGCGGATTTACCGGAGGATAAATACCAGGAAATCATTACCGAAATCATCATTCCTCGTTGCAAGAAGCGTGCCCTTCACCTGCTGGAAAAGCAGGACCGTTCCGAGAAAAATCTTAGGGATAAGCTTCGTGAAGGTGGATACTCTTCGGATGTAATTGACATCGCTATCGACTACATCAATGAATACGGCTATTTGGACGACGCCAGGATGGCAGCTAGCCACATTCGTTTCTATCAGGATTCCCGTAGCAAACAAAGGCTCAAGCAGGACTTAATTGGCAAGGGCATTTCTAGCGATGTTATCGACAGAGTTTTGGAAGAGGAGTACACCGGGGATGAGTCAGCTCTTATAGAGCGTATCCTTGAGAAAAAGCATTACGATAAGGAAAATGCCACCTACGAAGACAGAGCCAAAATCTATCGCTTTTTAATGGGCAGAGGTTTCTCGTCAGATGCTATCAACAGGGTACTAAAATAGACCTTAGGCTCCACTATATATGGTATACACATGCTTGACATAGACCATTTATACAGTTAAACTAAATGTGTTGATGTTTATAAATGAGGGCATTATAGCTTTTATTTTATATTCCAATTAGAAAATTAAATAAGGAGGTGCTCCTGTGAACGCAGTAACGATGATTATTGTTGCACTTGTCGTTGCCGTTGTTGCAGTTGTTATCACTCTTGCTGTTTCAAACAAGATTCATGAGACACAGGGCAGAAACAAGATTGGTTCTGCAGAGGAGAAGGCTCGTGAAATCATTGATGAGGCAGTTAAGAATGCGGAGGCTAAAAAGAGAGAGGCTATGCTCGAGGCGAAGGAAGATGCCATGAGACAGAAGAACGATCTCGACAAAGAAATCCGTGAGCGCCGAGCAGAAATTCAGAGAAGTGAGCACAGATTATCTCAGAAAGAAGATAACCTTGATAAAAAGCTCGATGCAGTTGAAAAACGTGAGGCTGAATTCGCTCGTCAGGAACAACAGCTTAACAAGCAGCGTGAGGAAGTTGCAAAGCTTAATCAGCAGCGTGTGCAGGAACTAGAGAGAATCTCAGGACTTACCTCCGAACAAGCAAAAGAACAACTTTTAAAATCTGTAGAAGAAGATGTCAAATTAGACGCAGCAAAACTTATTAAGGAAAGCTTAGCTCAGGCAAAGGATGAGGCTGATAAAAAGGCACGTGAGATAGTAGTTAGTGCTATTCAGAAGTGCTCAGCAGATCATGTTGCAGAGACTACTATTTCAGTAGTACAGCTTCCTAATGATGAGATGAAGGGAAGAATCATTGGTAGAGAGGGTCGTAACATTCGTACTCTTGAAACTATGACTGGCGTAGAATTAATTATTGATGATACACCAGAAGCAGTTATCTTATCTGCATTTGATCCAGTAAGACGTGAGATTGCACGTATTGCTTTGGAGAAGCTCATTGTAGACGGACGTATTCATCCAGCTAGAATTGAGGAGACAGTAGAAAAGGCTAAGAAAGAAGTAGAACAGCAAATCCGCGAGGAAGGCGATGCAGCTGCACTTGAGGTTGGTGTTCAGGGTATTCACCCAGAGCTTCTTAGACTTCTTGGAAAGATGAAATTTAGAACCAGCTACGGTCAGAATGTATTAAAGCATTCAATTGAGGTTGCTCAGTTATCAGGATTACTTGCTGCAGAGCTTGGTCTTGATGTTAGAGTAGCAAAGCGTGCAGGTTTGTTGCATGATATTGGAAAGGCAGTAGATAGAGAGCAGGAGGGTACTCACGTACAGCTCGGCGCAGATCTTTGCCGCAAGTACAAAGAGTCTCAGACAGTTATCAATGCTGTTGAGGCACATCATGGCGATGTAGAGCCAGAAACTCTTATAGCTTGTATTGTACAGGCAGCTGATACAATTAGTGCAGCTCGTCCAGGTGCAAGACGCGAGGCTATGGAGACATACACAAACAGATTAAAAGAACTTGAAGAAATTTCTAACAGCTTTAAGGGTGTTGAAAAGTCTTTTGCTATTCAAGCAGGTAGAGAGATTCGTATCATGGTGGTTCCTGAACAGGTTACAGATGCCGATATGGTCATCATGGCGAGGGATATTTCAAAGCAGATTGAATCACAGCTCGAATATCCTGGACAGATTAAGGTTAACGTAATTCGTGAATCACGAGTTACAGACTACGCAAAGTAAAAACTTAGCGGGTGGATATCCACCCGCTTTTTTTGAACCCATTTTTAGGAAAATATTAAATTAGGGGTTGATTTAATCAATACAAAGTATTAGAATACTACCATAATGAAAAGCAACAGGGAGAATATGAATGAGTACTAGATTGAAATGTGCGATTTTGCTTTTATTATGTGTCTTGATGACTTCGGGAGCATATTATTTTAGTATGAAATACACTAATCCTCAGCATGGCACGTCGGGCTATGTAAAGGATTTGATGCCGCCTGATTACGATATGGATTTTGATGTGGAAGCCAATAGAGGAAAAGTAGTTGAGGCATCTGTAGGGTCAATTTATTATTATGCTAATGGCGCAAGTCCTACTGATGACATCTGTTATCAGGGATGCGTCAAAGATAAATATGATGAGCAAGAGGAATATTTTCCTCGTTACTATATAGTCATAAGTGATTCAAATATGGATTCTTCAAATGAGATTGTAGTCAGGATAGACGATGAACTTTACGACGAATTAGAAGTTGGTGATTATGTTCATGGAATTGGAACAGTTGAGTATTCATATGATTTAGAAAATCATTATACAGATGTATGGGTGACATCTAGTTCATATAGAGCTAAGAAAGGTAAAGATGACCAATATCCTTCTAAGTATGGTTATAAATCTGTAAAAGAGTTACAAGAGATGATAGGGCAGCCTGTTAATCGGCCTGTATACAAGACCACAGGAATTTTGCTTTTGGTGGAAGAGGAATATAGAGTATATCCGGATTTGGATAGCTTTAAGCAATCCCCAGGTGTGTATGTGACTGTCCAAGGTAACCGATACAGCGGAAGCGACGATTCCCTATATTCACTGCTGGGACAGGAGATAACAGTCCAAGGAATAATGGGATACGATGATGACATTTATATGTACAAAGGATTTTTGGTTGAATAATAAATGAAAATAGCAAATAGATTAAAGAATATATTATTAATAGTAGTATGTGTCTGTATATGCATCGTAGCAATCCAATTTATTATATTAAAAGTGGCACCACCATACAGGGTGTTGTGTGCAAGAGCATATTTTCAAATCAGATATGGTGAGCATACAGAAGATGCAGGACAAAATCGCAGAAAAGAATATTTACGTTTGGATGATGGAAATCTAATATCTTATAAAGAAAACTGGATTGGTATTGTAACTAGTGATAATTACAAAACTTATGCAAGCGGCAAGGAATTGGCAAAGGAAGTGCAGGCGGTGGCAGATAATTATTTTGAAGATTGCCATGTAGTCTATAGCCCTTTTGCGGATTATGCCATTAATATGGATGATTTCTGCACAATCTTATTGCAAATACCTGAGCAGGGGCCTAATTCTGATGAGGATACAGTAAAGGCTTGCCTGCAAGAATGTGGCGGATTGAACGCTGACATCCAATACGAAGTAAGCTGCACATTGTTGCCTCAAAACATATATGACGGTACAAAGGATATTACGATTTATCCTGCCGATGGATTTGTAGAATATGGGAATTATAGTAATTCCGATATTTACATGAGTATGATAGAGGAATTTGGAACAGCAGATTTTATTTCAATACGTTTAAATGGCTTTATTTGTGGCTATGTTGAATCAGAAGATGGTGAGCCACATACAATGTTTGAAGAATATGATTAATATTAGAATATAAGGAGAATGATTATGGAGAAAATTGAAAGAGTAAAGAGAGAGCTAGTACATAAGGGAGCAATCCTTGATATTTACGAGGATACTGTTAGGCTTCCTAATGGAAAGGAAGAAAAGTGGGATTTTGTCAGCCACAGAATGGGGGCAGCTTGCGTATTGGCTGTTCATCCTAGCGGCAAAATCATCATGGTGCGCCAGTACAGAAACGCACTTGATAGATTTACACTTGAGGTGCCAGCTGGAAAGCGTGATTCAGTAAATGAAGATACCAGCATTTGCGCAGCCAGAGAGCTTGAGGAGGAGACAGGATTCAGAGCGGGAAAGCTTGAAAAGCTCTTATCACTTAAATCTACAGTAGCATTCTGCGACGAATTTATTGATGTTTATTTGGCTACAGATTTGAAAGAAATCGGAGAGCAACATTTGGATGAAGCAGAAGATATTGATATCGAGCTTTATGACTTGGAAGACCTTCTTGTTATGTGCTATTCAGGTAAGCTCCAGGATGCCAAGACTGTTGCTGCTATCATGGCCTACGCAGCAAAAATGAACTAGATATCTTCTTTAAGGAAGCGCTTTTGCTTCCTTAAGTTTTAATATGGGAGAAACAATATGTATGAAAGAGATGAGAATAAAGCTGGAGTTCACCGAGTTTTTATATTTTTAGTAGGATTGCTTGGCGTGGGAATTTTTTTATTCGGAGCTTACAATACTGTGCTGACTTATTTATATCTAAAATGGGGGCTTTGGAATAACAATTACTTCGCATTTACGATAGGCATTTATGGCATCATATCCATTATTGGATTGATTACAATATGGAGTGCAGTCAAGCTTCGTCATAAGCTACTTCCTAATGAAATTGATATTGAAAGAAATCTTGAAAAATCAGAAAAGATTGCAGATATTAGAGAAGCCAGGGAGAAAAAAGCAGCGGAAAAGCAAGCAGAAATCGATGCTAAGAATCGTGAGAAAAGAGCAATTCTTGCCCAGGAGCGAGCTGCTAAGTATCAGGAAAATCTTCGCAAGGAAGTAGAAAACGAAAAGAAGAATGCTGAGCGTGGCAAGAAGCCGGAGTTTACAAATTATGTGGCTCGTCACTACAGCGATAAGATGGAGCTGATTTCTACAAGTAAAATGTATCTTTGGTATTATCTTAGGATTATTGCTGGATTAACGTTGATGGTTGGAACAGTGGTGTTTGGAGTTAAATACACTAGCTTTGCTGGCTCAACATACAATGGCATGTTCTACTTTATGCTGTTTTTGATGGTTGTATTCTTTTGGACAGGGCTTCTTATGTTCTTTGGCGCAATAGGAACGCTGGCTCGTCTAAAGACTAGTTACATTGTTAGCTATAAGGATAAGCTTTATGTCTTTAGATTGAAGTGGATCAGAATTGAAGAGGCTGCGTCAATTGAAGGCGTACTTGCTCATTCTGTCGTTGGTAAGCTTATAAATTCATTTGCAGTTTATGCAGCTATAGGTGAATACAGCGATAAGTTTAGACAAGTTATCGATTCAGAAAATATTAATGACAAGGTGATGGGCATGATGGGTGGCTATGAGTTTGATAGCTTGGTAGAGCTGCTGCCAATTAACAGCAAAGCCATGCCTGTAAGTGTAAGAAAGCTTTATTATAAAGCATATGTGAAAGCAGTAGGATAGCTTCTTAGGGGAGATGCTTATATAAAAAACTGGCGCATACCTAAGTGGGCAAGCAAATAGGTATACGCCATTTTCATTTCTGAAGTGGGCAAGCAAATCAGAATATGAAAAAATGGTGCCAAAATAGAATCCCCGCTTAGGGACTCTATTCTGACACCATTGTCTGAAAAAATATTACTATATCAGATAATTAAATGCAAGAATAAAATGCCTATACACTTTGTATGGATGACATCTTGAATATAGGTTAAAAAATGGTGAAATAATTTTAAGTATCTACTATAATTGTTTAGTATGGCAATAAAGTGTTGTAATTGGGGCACAAATAGACTGTGGAGTTTGTAAAATGATGAGAAATAAAACAATAATAGTATCTTTGATAAGCATAATAATGTTAACCTCCTGTGGAAAACCAGAGAGTGTTCATAAAGAGGCAGAAGATAATAATTTTAAAGAGAACGTAGTAACAGAAAATAATCAGCAAGAAGACGTTCAGGAAGAAGTTGTAGAGGATAATGCTACAAAGTCATTTAAGGATTATTTTTATGCAGATGAGGATAATGAGTACACATATAAAGTTATAGAATTCTTAGATGAGGATGTTTCCGAGGTTTCAGTTGAAGTTAAGAAATTAGATGAATATGACAATGGAAATGTATACGCAGTAAATATTGAGTATGATGACTGTCCAGGCAGATATTATTGGGGAACAAGCGATAGATTTAATATTGGTACTTTTTATGTAACAGAAGAGAGTATCTATGTGTTGTTTGATAGAACAGATACGCCAACTGAAGAGGATTTTATTGAAAGTGGATATATTATCTGTTCACAAGATATGGAACAAAACGTAGATGGTCAGTTAACAAGAATTACAAATGATGGTGATACATGTACGTGCTTATTAAGTAATACATTAACCGAAAGCGGATTTTATTCTGAATATGAATGGACCAAGGGAAAAGGTTTGACATATTTCAGGTCAGGATATGGTGCAGAGGGTGAACCGATTGAGATTAAGATGCAAAATGAATAAAAACCAAAAAACAATTTAAATATATAAAGAGGGAGCAAAATGGAAGATTTACAAAGAATTCAGGAGCTGGAGGACAGAGTCCAGAAGCTTGAAGCTGAAGTGAAGGAGCTGAAGAGTGCTGTAACTGTAAAGCCTGCAGTAGAAGCCATAGTTAGGCCGCAGCCCCAGCCTCAGCCAATCATGCGGGACAGCCACCCGGGCCAGTACTACAATCAGTACATTCCACCAGTGCAGCCAGCGCCACAGCCAACACAGCAGTACTATCAGCCACAGCCGGCCCCACAGCCAGCACAGCAGTACTATCAGCCACAGCAGGCAAGGACACAGGTCAGCAAGCAGAGCATGGAGTCATTTATTGGAAAATATGGCATGGCCATTGGCGCATCGCTGCTTATTTTCATAGCCATAGTTATGTTTGCTGTTTGGATTATTCCAGTGCTGGGAGATGCTGTAAAAATCGCGGCAATGTTTATTTTCAGCGGAGCCTTTATAGTGGCGGGAGAGCTGAATGCTAAAAAGAAGGGCATAAATAAGTGGAATACATCACTGACAGGATGTGGAACAGGTGCTGTTTTCGTTTCGCTGTTTGTGACCTATGGTTACTTTGAAGCAATCAACATCATTGCACTATATGTGCTACTTGTATTATGGGCGGCAGCGTTGTGTTTTCTAGGCAGAAAGAAGTCATTCGTATTTACCATAATCGGCCAGACAGGAATATTTGTAGCTGCTGTATTTAGTGCTATTCAAATGCATACCTTGGATGAATGCCTGGTAGTTCTAGTGATGCTTGTTCTTGCGGAAGTGTCATTCTTTATAAATGACCTATTGGTAAAGAATTACTGGAGTTCATTCTCTACATGGTGTGGAACGATTATCGCATTTACGTTAGTTACAATCAAATACCTGGCAGGTGTCTATGGATTTGGTGGCAATGAAGTAAATCCAGTGGACATAATAATATTAGTCTTCACACTTGTGGTAATCATGTATTCATCACTGGTGCAGATTTTATTTTTGGAAAACGAAAAGCATACCATTACCTTTGTAATTCAAACAATCCTAACACTATTCCCAATGGAATTTTTGCTGATTTATTCATTAAATGGATATATTGGAAATCTGGAATCAGAGAGAATAGGAGATTTGCTAATACTTACAATTGCACTTATCGATTTCTTTGTTGTTGAAAGATTCGTTAAGCTTGAAGCTGCAAAGATTGCTGCATACACAGCGGAAATTATTTTTGCATTATTCATCTTTATTGCAAACTTTAATATCGTGGTTGCCGACCAGAAATACTTAGCAATTGCAGGTGGAATTCTTGCAGTATTGATAGAGATAGGAGCATGTGTATATTCAAGATTCAAGCGCAATTTGGTTGCCAGATTCTACAGCCTAACAATGATTATATTGATTATTACAGCTGATTTTGATAATTCGATATTTGGACTGATATTGGTTGTTACAATGCTTGCGTTTGCAGTAGCAGAGAGAATTACCGAGAAAGAAGAGCATGTCAATGTGGTCTATGACAATGTGTTTTACTTGTGGATTATAGGAATGATTGCATATACAGTTCATTTAATTAATGAAATCCATAGAATTTCTGGATCATTTGAATTGTTCTGTATTATCATGGCAGCACTGCAGATATTTGCTTACAAAAAGAAATTTGCTGCTATTAAAGTGTCATATGAAAAGACTTGCAATATCATGTTCTATATTGTTAATGTCTTCCTGGTTTTATTATATACAACCGAAATGATGATATTTACAAAATCGCCATTTGCAATTCTTTACGGACTATTGATTGCTGCGCTCATATCAATCAATGTAAAGAATTTGCTGGAAAAATATTCATGGGCAGGAGCATACGTTGCTTTCAAGTATACCTATGTATGCCTGATGTTCTTGCTTGCATATGAATCATACGGCATCATGCTAAGCGTGGCATTCCTTGTGATAGCGCTGGCATCGATTATCCTGGGATTCAGGATGAAGTACAAGTCCATGAGACTGTACGGTCTGGTGCTTTCAATTGCAAGCATTGTGAAGCTTGTGTTGATTGATGTGAACTATGAGGATTTGCTGCTTAGAGCAGTGGGATTTTTGATTTGCGGATTCCTTTGCTTCGGAATCAGTTATATATACAACAGACTGGATAAACAAGAGATTCAATAAAGAAAACTCAAGTCGGATTTAATCTGACTTGAGATTTTTTATTTTAGTTTCGTTCTGCGATTGTATAAAGAAGATGACGTGTGTCTTCCCAACCAAGGCATGGGTCTGTGATGGACTGGCCGTAGGTCTGATGGTCGGAGATAGGCTGGCATCCTTCGATAAGGTAGCTTTCTATCATGACACCTTTAACAAGATTCTTGATATCTTCTGAATGATTTCGATTGTGCATTACTTCCTTCACGATACGAATCTGCTCTTTGTACTGCTTGTTTGAGTTTGAGTGGTTGGCATCGATGATGCAAGCAGGATTAACAAGATCCATTTTCTCGTACATGTTGTGAAGTCTGATTAGGTCTTCGTAGTGGTAGTTCTGCACGCTGTTGCCGTGCTTTGATACGGCACCGCGGAGGATGGTGTGAGCTAGTGGATTTCCTGTGGTGGTCACTTCGTATCCTGAGAATGTGAAGTGATGTGGATGCTGAGCCGCATATACGGAATTGAGCATTACAGAGAAATCGCCAGATGTAGGATTCTTCATACCTGATGCTACGTCGAAGCCTGAAACAGTGAGACGATGATGTTGGTCCTCAACTGAGCGGGCGCCGATTGCTACGTAGGAAAGAAGATCATCAACGTATCCCCAGTTTTCAGGGTAGAGCATCTCATCTGCGGGAGTAAGCTCTGATTCTGTCATGGCACGGATGTGCATCTTTCTCATGGCGATAAGGCCGGCCACCATATCAGGAGCTTCGTTTGGATCTGGCTGGGAAGCGATTCCCTTGTAGCCACTGCCGGTGGTACGTGGCTTGTTGGTGTAGATTCTAGGAACTACCAAAACTCTGTCTTTTATATTCTCAGCAACTCGTGCAAGCTTTTCGATGTATTCGCAAACTGCGTCCTCGTTATCAGCAGAGCATGGACCAATTATGCAAAGAAAACGGTCGTCTTTTCCAGTGATGATGTCGGCCACTTCTTTGTCACGCTGCTTCTTGATTTCCTGAACCTTTGGTGGAACAGGAAGCATCTCCTTGATTTCCTCTGGAGTAGGCATTTTCTTAAGATAATTGAAACTCATTATATTCCCTCACTTCTATTGATTTTAGTCAAAACATGTCTCTTTAATTAAGTCGATTGGCATATCCTTGCCAGTCCAAAGCTTAAAGGCAGCAGCCCCTTGATATAGAAGCATGTATTTGCCGTTCATTGTCTTGCAGCCGCAGGCTTTTGCATCCTTTAAAAGTCTGGTTTCAGCAGGATGATAAATAACATCGCAAACTGTAAGACCAGGATGTAAAAACTCCTTTGGAACAAGGGAACGGTCGTCATCGCCCATACCAACATTTGTACTATTAATAAGGATATCACTTTCTTGAAGAGAAAAATTCAGAATATCCATGTCTTCCATGTCGTAAACAAAAAGATCGCAGTTGGTAGATTTTGTAAGTCGGTCTGCAAAATCTACAACCTTCTGGAAGGATCCGTTCCTTCTTTTGAAGATATTAATTTTTTCAACGCCTTCAATGGCAGCCTGTGTGATGATAGAAGATGCGGCGCCACCAGCACCGAGAATAGTGATAGTAGTACCAGTGTATTTGATTCCGCAGTCTTTCATAGATTGAAGAAAGCCTATGCCGTCTGTAGTGTAGCCCACCAATTTGCCATCCTGACAAACGCAGGTGTTTACTGATTGAGCAAGCTCGGCTGCTTCATCGATTTCATCCAGAAGTGGGATGATAGCGGTTTTTAAAGGCATTGTCAGATTGAAGTTACAGCAGTTGATTTTTTTCAAACCCTCAACAGCTGTAGGCAAATCTTCCTTACTTACATCAAAGGCCATATATGAAAAATCAAGCCCTAAAGCATCAAAGGCTGTATTATGCATCGCCGGTGAGATGCTGTGTGAAACTGGACTGCCGAGTAAACAAATTAAATTAGTTGAACCTGTAGGATTCATATACAGTTACCTCCTTGTGTAAGATTTTTCATATACTTTATCACTTTTATTAACTAAAGTACATAAATTTTTGACGAAAGGTGTATTTAGTTTGTAAGTTGTGTTAAAATAAATCGGCAAGTAAATACGTAGGCGTAGCGTAGCTGGATAACGCATCGGACTCCGACTCCGAAGACCGCCGGTTCGAATCCGGCCGTCTACAGTTGTTCGGCAAACTATTTGCAGCATGGAGGGCACATGAACTTACAAGATTTAAAAACAAAACTTAAAAATATAATCGAGATTTCAAAGGATTTTATTATTAATTATAAAAGATACTTTTTAGCAGGTGGAATTTTCATCGTGATGGCGCTGGTTCTTTTCCTTGGAACAAGCAACAGCGGTGGCGATAGTAAGTCCACATCAGGAGTTTACAAGAGCTTCAAAAAGAATAACAATTCAGAGCTGACTACTCTTATCAATAACTACTACACAGCTTATGCAGAGGGAGACACAGACACAATCGCCACTCTTGCAACACCTATTAGTGATCAGGAAATCAGCTACATTGCTTTCTACAGCCAGTACATCGAGAGCTTCAATGATGTTCAGATACTTACAAAGCCAGGCCTCACAGATAATTCTTATCTTGTTACTACACAGGTTGAGCTCAAGTACAACGATATCGATACAGCAGCTCCTGGGCTCGATTTCTTCTATGTTGAAACAAACGAAGACGGAAAGCTTTACATCAACAACATTTACGGTTCATTCAACCAGAACAACAACATCTACGAGATGGATACAGAAATCTCTGATCTTATCGCAGTTTACATTCGTCAGCAGGATTTGCTTGATTTAAAGGCAGAGGTTGACGAGGCATACGAGTCAGCACTTGAAAGTGATGCAAACCTTTCAGCACTTATGTCAGACACATTGCCAGCAGCTATCATCCAGTGGAACACAGATTACACTGCTCAGGTAGAGGCAGCAGCTGAGGAAGCTGCAAAGGCTGAGGAAGAAGCGGCAGCAGCTGCAGAGGCTGAGGCACAGGCAGCAGCAGATGCCGAGGAGGAAGCAAATTCTTACACAGGCACTACAAATGCAAAGGCAAATGTTCGCTCAGCAGCAGATGCTAGCAGCGACAAGCTTGGTTCTCTTGAAAGTGGCACTGAAATCACTATCTACGGTGAAGAGGGAGACTTCTACAAGTTTGATTACAACGGAACAAAGGCATACATTACAAAGGATGCAGTTAATGTAGGTGACACTGAGGAAGAGACTACAGAAGACACAGAAGAGGAAGAGACAACTACAACAGCTGCAGCACTTACAGCTGGTGATAAGATTACACTTACATCTACAGTAAATATTCGTTCAGCAATGGATTCATCTGCATCAAAGGTTGCAGTTGCTTATGCAGGCGAAGAGGTAGAGGTAGTTATGAGCTATGCCGAGGGCTGGACAAAGGTTAAGTACGGCAAGAAAGAAGGCTACATCAGAACAGACCTTTTACAGGAGTAATTTAGATTAACGATTAATGATTAATTTTAATGGAGACCAAGTTTTATTGGTCTCCATTGTATTATGGAGGCATACTTGGAAGAGAGTATTAGATTAAATAAATATTTAAGCGATGCCGGAGTTTGTAGCAGGCGAGCGGCAGACAAGGCTATAGAGGAAGGCCGAGTTCTGGTAAATGGCAAGCCAGCAGAAATGGGCATGCGAATAAGCTCAGCGGATGAGGTTCTTTTCGATGGCAAGCCTGTTTCAAATGCAGATAAAAAGCCGGTGCTTATCGCATACAACAAGCCTGTTGGGATTGTTTGCACGGCGGAAAAGCGCGAAAAGAACAATATCATCGACCATATCAATTATCCAGAGCGCATTTATCCTATTGGTCGTTTGGATAAGGATAGCAATGGCCTGATTCTTCTTACAAATCAGGGTGATTTGGTTAACAAAATCATGCGTGCTGCAAATGCTCACGAAAAGGAATATATTGTCACTGTTGATAAAGATATAGACAGCGATTTTATTAAGAAAATGTCTGCTGGCGTATATTTGGATGAGCTGGAAGTAACCACAAGAAAGTGTCAGGTTGAAAAGCTTTCCAAAAGGACATTTAAAATCATTCTGACTCAGGGGTTGAATCGACAGATTCGTCGAATGTGTCAGATGCTTGGCTACAGGGTTCACAGCCTGAAACGAGTGCGCATTATGAATATTGAGCTTAAGGACCTGCAGGAGGATACCTACAGGGATGTTACAGAAGCTGAGCTAAAAGCGCTCAACAAAATGCTTGAGGGCTCAAGAAACTAGGTAAAAGGGGTAGAATAATGGAATTAAATGAATACAAGAAGCTAATCGACGAAATCGATTATCACATGGATAGATACTACAATCAAAATGAGCCGGAAATCAGCGACTATGAGTACGATCAGCTGATGCAAAAGCTGAAGGCGGCAGAAGCAGAGCATCCTGAATGGGTGACACCTGATTCACCTTCTCAGAAGATTGGTGGCGTTGCCATGCGTGAGGCAGGCGTAAAGGTTACTCACGATGTGCCAATGCTTTCTATCGAAGATGTGTTTGACAAGGCTGATGTTACTGCCTGGATAGCAAAGGTAAAGGCTGTTCATCCTGATGCTAAGTTTAGTGTTGAGGCCAAAATCGATGGTCTTAGCATGACTCTTCGCTATGAAAAGGATTCAAAGGGCAAGCTAAAGCTTAAGATGGGAGAGACTCGTGGTGATGGACTTATCGGCGAGGATGTTACCGCAAATGCGTTAGTTATTCCAGATGTAAATCAGTACCTTGATTTGCCATACGATAGCCTTCAGCTTCGCGGTGAGGTGTATATGTCACACGAGGATTTCGACAGATACAATGAGACTCAGGAGCTTAACGGCGGCAAGCTTGCAGCCAACCCACGTAACCTGGCTGCCGGTACACTTCGTCAGCTGGATGCAAACATCACCAAGGAACGTGGATTAAAGATGTTTGTATTTAACGTACAGCAGGGCCCAGAGGAGCTTACAAAGAGTCACTGCGACGGCATGGATATGCTTGAAAAGGCTGGGGTTGCCACTGTATTCCACAAGAAGTGCGAAACAGCTGAGGAGGTTCTTGCAGTTATCGATGAAATCGGTGATTTGAGAGGACAGTTCCCATTCGATATTGATGGCGCAGTTGTAAAGATTGATCAGGTTTCATACCGCAACGATTTCTCTACCAGCGCTAAATACACTAACGGCCACATCGCCTACAAGTACCCACCAGAGGAAAAGGAAACAAAGCTTCTTGATGTGGAGCTTTCTGTTGGTAGAACAGGCCGTGTTAATCCTACAGCTATCTTTGAGCCAATTCGTTTATGCGGTACTACAGTTAGCCGTGCTACACTTCACAATCAGGATTTTATCGATGATTTGGATATTGGTATCGGAGATACGATAGTAGTTTACAAATCTGGTGACATCATTCCAAAGATTAAAGAAGTGGTTCATTCTAAGCGTCCAGATGGCACAGTTACTTACAAGATTCCTAATGTTTGCCCTGTATGCGGTGGCCCAGTTTCCAGAGACGCGGACACAGCAGATATGAAGTGCCTGAACCCAAGCTGTCCAGCTCAGTTGGTTCGTCACATTATCAATTTCGTATCAAGGGATGCAATGGATATTAAGGGCTTCGGCGAGGTTTATATTGAGGACCTTGTGAGCCAGGAATATATAAAGGATATTGCGGATGTATTTGCTCTCAAGGACAAGAGAGATGAGCTTATTGAAAAGGGAATCATCGGCAAGGAAAAGAACACAGACAAGCTTCTTGGAGCGATTGAGGCTGCAAAGCAAAATGATGCCTACAGATTGTTTACAGGCTTTGGTATTCCTAATGTTGGAAAGGCAGCTGCAAAGGCTCTTCTTTCCCAGTTTAAGGACATTGAAAAGATTATGAGCCTTACTGTAGAGGAGCTTATCCAGGTCAACGATATCGGCGAAATTAGCGCCAATTCAATCTATGATTATCTTCACGACGAGGTGAATATCGATATTATCAATCGTCTGAAGGCAGCTGGCGTAAACATGGTAGAAGAGGAAAAGGAAGGTGCAAGTGATAAGTTTGCAGGACTTACATTTGTTATCACCGGTACTTTGCCTACTATGGGTAGAAAAGAAGCTCAGGAGCTTATCGAGCTCAACGGCGGTAAGTGCTCCGGTTCTGTTTCTAAAAAGACTAATTATGTATTGGCAGGCGAGGCTGCAGGCAGCAAGCTTGATAAAGCCAATGCTTTGGGGGTAAATGTTATAAGTGAGGAAGAATTACTTTCCATGTTAAATAGTTAAATGGTAACCATTTTTCTATAAATTAAACACATATGGATATTATAATGTGTGTATGTTTGATTTATCCCGTATTAATGATTTGAAAAAATACCTGGTGCTTCCACTGCTAATAGCATTCGTAACAGTAGTGCTTTTAGTATTTGGAAGCTCTAGATTCACAGTGAATTCAGAATCCAAGATCAGTCCTATCGATGAAGGCTGGTCTGTTTTTCGTGGGGTTGATGTTCAGCGTGATATAAACTTAGGCGATTACTTCATAGGTGATAGTAAACAAGGTGAAACAATAATTACAGTAAATGAAATTACAGTTGAAAACACAGGGGCAACCCTTATGTTTCTCAGCAAGCTCAACACAGTAGATGTGTATTTGGATGATGAACTGATTTATACATACGGCAGAGAGTATTTGAAAACAGGAAGCTTTGTGCCAAAGAAATATAATATTGTGACTCTTAATACAAGGCCAGGAGTTCATAAGCTTATTATGGTGTATACCTTTACAGAGAACAATTCTATAAGAAGGTTTATGCCTGTTTTTTACGGCCAAAAGAGCGATTTAATAAAAACATTTTACAGTCACCACAGAATATCTATTTTCATTGGGGCCTTTCTTGTGATGTATTCCTGCATTATTTTTGCATTGTGGGTTTATTTGTTGCTCACAAGATATAATGATATCGAAATTTTGGTGGGAGCAATTTTTGCAAATCTGCTAGGAGTATATATATTTGCCAGAAATGACATCTTTTGTTTTATAGGCAATCGAGAGATGTTCTTCTCAATGGTAGAGTATACTTCTTTCTACTTGATTCCATTGGGATTCAGTATGCTAATCTATTCTATTCATAGTAATAATATTCAAAATAAGATACGTGTAATTGCGGCTGTTAATATAATTTTCCCTATTGTTATATGGATTTTGCACATTTTTAACATTGTACATGTAAACCATTTTTTAAATGCTGTGGGTGTACTTGATATTATCGAAATGTTTATAATTCTGCCATCTCTTATTAAAAACCTGGTAGTTTACAGAAGAGAACATGCTGATAGTGACGTAATCGTAGGAATGGACGCTGAAATATATCTGTTTATCGGTTTCATAATAATGATGGTAATGTCACTTCTAGAAATTGGAACCAAGCCTAGCGTTAAGGTTAATGAAAGTGTGTATATTTCCCATACAGGACTATTTACTACTATTAATTTCCTTGAGCTTGGCATGCTGTTTTTCATCATGTGTCATTTTATCTACTACTTCATGAACAGCGTTAATCACATCAGTGCAAATCGCATTAAGGAACAATTGGAAGGTTTGGCCTATACAGATGCTTTGACAGAGCTTAAAAACAGAGCGGCTCTCAGCCAGTTCTTTGGGTCACTAAGAGGAAACTTTGGAATTGTTAGTATCGATTTGGACCGACTAAAGTACGTTAATGATAATATGGGCCATATGGCTGGCGATAGGATGCTTATCATATTTGCTCATATTTTGAAAAAGGCATTTGGACCGGCTGATATTATTGCAAGAACAGGTGGAGATGAATTCATCGTAGTTTTCCAGAATTCAAATGAGTTGCTTTGCAAGAAATGCGTTGATGCTATGTCTCAGGAGATTGCCAAGTATAACGAAATGAATGACGAATTCACGCTTTCAGCATCAGTAGGTTTTGCTTTTAATCATGAAGTTAAGGGCGGCAGATATCAGGATGTATTTTATCTTGCTGACCAACGCATGTATAAGATGAAGGAGGCTCACCATGGGTAAAAAGATTTTATGTCTAAGCATAGCCATGGCAACATTTTTGATGTTGATGACGGTGGGCCATTTCTTCTTGAAGCCTCATAATTACGACAGCGTTGTTGTGTTAGATGAGGGGTGGAGAGTTTACTACAATGACACCGTATATGAAAATGTGGCATTGTCAGATTTAAGAAAAATACTTGGTAATGGCACTCACAAAGGGGATGTTATACATATGGTGCATCCTGATGTAGAAGTGAACAAGTTTGTGTCACCTACCATTATGTTTGAGTCCAGATTCAGCGCTTGGATTTTGTACAGCAGCACTATAGAAATAGACCGGGGATTTCTGGATTCATATAAGGCTGGAAAGTTTATAGGATGTGAGAATAATTTCGTAAATCTTCCAAACACAGATAGGCCAGTGAATATTTCTATTTCACTTATTGTGACAGAGGATGGTGCCTACAATTACTTTGAAGCGCCAGCGTTGGCTGGTTATTATACATTGCTTTTATATAGCATTCATAATAATATGTTTATTTTTATGTCGGCGGCATTTCTTGTCATATTTGGACTTATGTTTTTTGCTGTAGGTTTGGGATTCAGAAGTGATATGCCTGAGATAAACATGCAGATGTATTCATCACTTGTGTTTATTGCCCTGGGAATATGGCTTTTGACTCAGTTCAGACTTTTAGATTTGTTTGTGGAGACAAATGGTCATCAGACAGAGATAGAATACATTTCTTTGTACATGATTGTACCGCTGATGTATTTGGTAATGGGGTCTATGAGAAATTATCTTCATAAGACTTTGTTCCAGTTCTTCCTAACAATCGGAGCAATCATACCTCTTGTTTTGATAGGCTTGCATTTTGCAGGTATTGCTCATATTAATCATTATCTGTTTATTTATCAGATAGACGCTATGGTCCTGATTGTATTCATGTTTGTAATGATTCTAGTTAGGGATGCAGGTTCAAATCTGATAACACAGACACAGTACATACAGATTATGGGACAGGCTATGCTGGCCATATCCTTTATCTTTAATGTTTTCTTCTATTACATGGAAGTGCTGGGATATTCAAAGCAGATAATGCTTTCGAAAAAGGCTGTGCCTCTTGGGGCAATCAGCATGGTATTTGCAACTCTGGTGAACTACAATATCTTCATTTCAGAGTCAATCGCTAGAAAAAAAGAGTACGAATCTCTGGCGCATTTGGCATATGCAGATGAGCTTACAGGCATAGCAAATAGATCAAAGTATGAGAAATACATTAAATCATTATCAGAAAAAGAGGATGATTATTGTATCGTCAGCATTGATTTAAATGGATTGAAGGAAGTAAATGACAATCAGGGACATTTGATGGGAGATAAATATCTCTTTGAATTTGCCGGCGAGCTGGGAAATTGCTTTGGCAAAGAAGGCTTCATCGCCAGAATAGGTGGCGATGAGTTTGTAGTCATTCTTACCGGAGAAAGCATGTCACAGGTGGATTATCTGATAGATAGAATGAAGCATGCACTTGCGACTCTCAACGAAAAGGACCCAATCATCAATCGAAGTGCAGCTATCGGATATGCGTATCGCCACGAATGCGAGGGCAAGGATGCAAATGCGGTATATCTGCTGGCAGATGAAAGAATGTACAAGAATAAACAATTGATGCATGGCACAAGAAGGTAGGTTGTGTTATTATTAGAAATTATAAATTGAGAAGGATTTTTTAATAATAACAGAGGAGAATAATAGGTATGCCAATCAGAACACAAAACGATCTACCTGCAAAGGCAATACTTGAGCATGAGAATATTTTCGTCATGGACGAAAATCGTTCTACACACCAGGACATCAGACCTATCAGTATTGGGATTCTTAATCTGATGCCATTAAAAGAAGCCACAGAGCTTCAGTTGTTACGTTCTCTTTCAAATACACCTTTGCAGGTGGATGTGACTTTCCTGACTGTGGGAAGCCACGAAAGCAAGAACACAAGCAAGACTCATCTGAACAACTTCTACGAAAAGATAGAAGATGTGTATGACAGATATTTCGATGGACTTATCATCACAGGGGCGCCACTTGAGCAGATGCCTTTTGAAGAGGTGGAATACTGGGATGAGATGTGCAAAATCTTTGAGTGGACAAAGACGCATGTGACTTCCACACTGCATCTGTGCTGGGGATGCCAGGCGGGGCTTTACTACAGATACGGTATCGATAAATACGATTTGGATGAAAAGAAATTTGGCGTGTTCCCACACCAGGTTTTGAACCGCAAGATTCCACTTGTGCGTGGATTTGACGATGTTTTCTATGCACCACACAGCCGCCACACAGGCGTGCGCACTGAGGATATCGAAGCCTGCGAGGATTTGGTAGTGTGCGCAAAGGGCGAGGAAGCCGGGGTATTCCTGTGTATGTCCAAGGACGGCAGCAACATCTTCGTGATGGGCCACCCAGAGTACGACCGCTACACACTAGACAGCGAATACAAGCGCGATTTAGGCAAAGGCCTTGAAATCGCCATGCCAGAAAACTACTACCCAGACGACGACCCAGAGCAGAAGCCGCTGCTTCAGTGGCGAAGCCACGGGAATATTTTGTATTCGAATTGGCTCAATTATTACGTGTACCAGAACACACCTTATGAGTGGAATAAGATTAGCGAGAAATAAAGGAAAGAAGGAGACTTCTGCCGGAGACGGCAGAAGTTTTTACTTTAATGAGATTGTGCCGACGGTGTCGGCACTTTTGTTTTATCACAAGAAGCCTGTCAGCCCGCTATCTTACGTTGGGTTGTGATAATTACTTTGCTGTGAGGATTTGGATTGAGCTTATGAGTGGAATAAGATTAGTGAGAAATAAAAAGGAAACTTCTGTGGTCGACCATAGAAGTTTTTTTATTACTCATTGTGTATATTCATATATAATGATATTATTTACTCAGTGAGTAAATTGAAAAGGAAGACATAATGCATGGAAGATAATGTATTTAGCGAAAAAATAAAAGAATTAAGAGAATCTACAGGATTAAACCGTAAGGAGTTTTGTGAAAAATTTGAAATTCCTTACAGAACGATGACAGAGTGGGAATTGGGCCACAGAAATGCTCCTCCATATGTTCTTCGATTGCTAGCATATTATGTAGAGATGCATGCAAAATTGGGTGAGAGAGATTTAGATAGTAGAAGAGAGGTGGATGGAGATGAATAATATTATCAAATATGTTAATACAGACGATTATTTGGAAGATGTTTGCACTATAATTGACAGTTCACAAAGTTATGCATACAAATCAGTTAATGCAATTCTTGTTATTAGAAATTGGTATATTGGTAAACGAATTGCTGAGGAAGAATTAAAGGGGAGTTCAAGAGCTGAATATGGTACAGAATTGGTTGATAGCTTAGCTAAAATTCTCACGGAAAAATATGGAAAAGGTTTTACACGACGAGCTATCTATCAATATATAAGTTTTTATCGCAAGTTTCCTCAAATTGTGTACTCGCAGGGTACACAATTTGGTGCTGATGAAAATGTGTACTTGCTGAGTACACAAACTGAATTGCTTTCATGGACGCATTACAGAACTTTATTGCAAGTTGAAGATGATGAAGCACGATTATGGTATGAGAAGGAGGCTTATAACCAAGTCTGGAGCGTGAAAACTCTTCAAAGGAATATATATTCACAGTATTATTATAGAATTCTTAAAACACAGGATAAAATTGGTGTAGAAAACGAGATGAAAGAGTTAACGTCTAAATACCAAAAAAAGCTTGAATTTATAAAGAATCCTGTTATCGCAGAGTTTCTTGGTATGCAAGAAAACACCTCTTATTATGAGTCTGATTTAGAACAATGTATTATTGATAACTTACAGAAATTTCTTATGGAACTTGGAAGGGGATATGCTTTTGTTGCAAGGCAGCAACATATTCATACAGAGAAGGAAGATTATTATATAGATCTTGTTTTCTACAATTACATTCTAAAGTGTTTTGTGTTAATTGATTTAAAAACAACAAAGATTACTCATCAGGATGTTGGGCAGATGGATATGTATATTCGCATGTATGATGAATTAAAGAAATCTCAAGATGATAATCCAACATTGGGAATAGTATTATGTTCAGAAACAGACGAGGATATTGCAAAGTATTCTGTGCTTCATGAAAATGAGCAGCTGTTTGCATCGAAATATAAATTATATTTACCAACAGAAGAAGAATTACGAGCTGAGATTGAAACTCAGAAGGAATTCTATTATTTACAAAAGAAGGATGAAGAAATGGAGCGCAATGGAGCACGGTTTTGAAAAAAGGATGCTATTGTTATTACGTGTACCAGAATACACCATATGAGTGGAATAAGATTAGCGAGAAATAAAGATTGAATTGAATTAAGTGCCGCTGCCTTTTTTGGCGTCGGCACATTTGTTTTATCACAAGAAGCTTGTCAGCCGGCTAACTTACGTTGGGCTGTGATAAATTTTGGCTGATATGACTTAGGATTTATCACAAGTGAACGAAGACAAGAGGCTGCTGAGACTTCTTGTGATAAAAATCAGCCGAAATCCTCATATTTTTATCACAAACCAACGACAGCATGCGGCTTCCGAGTCTTCATGTGATAAAATCTAGTGCAAATCTTCATTTTTTTATCGCAGCAAGTCTGTCAGCCCGCTAACTTTCGTTGGGTTGTGATAATTACTTTACTGTGGGGATTTAGATTGAGCATATAAGTGGAATGAGATTAGAAGGAAATATAGATGGCTTTGTCAGATCTGGAGAAGTTTTTGATGTGGTAAAAGTTTAGAAATTGCATTTCTTCTCGCTGCACTTCATGTATAATGGAATGCAGTGAGGAGAGATATTTAAGGAGGCTTTTTATGGAAACAGAAATAGATTACGAATATCTCAAAAAGCTTATTGCTGAGTATGGTGTCATTAAAGATAAAGTATCATTTTTAGATGTAACTGATAGTGATTTTGAGATTTCTTATATAGCGCAAAAGAATGATATCAGAATTAGCATTCTTAATGGACTCCATGCAGTATATGAGAGAAAGAAGTATAAGCTTAATGAGAAGCCTAGTATTAGAAAAGGAAGTAAGAAGTACCTTAAGTTTTACAAAAAGGATAATCGATTAGTTCGTATCGATTCTTATTCTAATGGAAGGATTGATGTAATTTTTATTGCACATTATGAGGATGATAAGGTGATGTTATATCCATTTTCTGAGCGTGGAGGATTTTATCCAACATACGCTTATGTCACAAAATATGAGAATGGTTTAGTTGCTGAGGAATATAGTGTAGTAGATAGTCAAATCGTATATGAAAAATATTGTTATGATGAAAGCGATAAAGTTGGCTATATGAGTGTGAACTATGTTCCAAGTGGGAAATATCCTGTTTTATCAAAGGAATATGGAACTATCATACTTCAACCGGAGATGGATTATAGAGTAGATGATTATACTTGGTGGAGGCAAAATGCAGCAATTAGAATGTAAACAATGTGGACACTCTTATTTAGGGCCTACTACTGGAAATGACATTTATCTATGTCCAAAATGTAATGCTTATGTAGGATGCCTTTGCGATTATGGATTTGGTCCTATAGTTCCTTGCAATATCTTTTTAGGCGAAAAGGAAATAGCAAAGGTTGAATATCGCAATCGCACGAAAACTGAATATCAGCTCAAGTCAGATACTTATGGAATAAATATTCCACTTACAAAAGGATATAAGAATTTAGAAGTATATGACGAAGCAAAAAAGATTATTACAGAAGCGATAAAGGGGATTAACTCATGAATGGACGACATTTTCTTTATTTATGGAGGATTAGAAAGAACATAGATGATTATCAAGGCAGAGCATATAGAAATGCCGATTTCGGGAACATATAATGAGCGAATCTATGACATTGAGAGTGCATGGAATACAGCGGACTGGTGTTGGATTCAATTTGAAGAGGATAATAGAGAAACATGGTGTGGGGAGTTCAGAGGAAAGTACCTTTCTTGTGCAATCGTAAAGGATTACAATTTTGTTGCTGTATTAACATCATGCCATCTATATTATGTCGATTTAATAAGTCATGAAGTGATTGATCATGCTGAGAATGGGTTATATAGAAGCCTTTATGTAATTCCAAATGGAACAGTTTTAATTACGGATGGTTATGGTTTAGAGATATTAACTGGAAATCACACAAATCAAATGAGCCAGATTGAATTACCAATGCATTGTGATTCTCTTGAGTTTGATAAGTGTGAGGGGAATCTTCTTCGAATAACATGTGAAGAGTTTTGTGTGTGGGATTTTTATGAGTTGTTTTTAGATTGTGAGTCTTTATCCATTGTTGATTGTAAACGAATAAAGTAGTTGTGTTTGGAAGACAGAAAAGAGAATTGGTAGCAGAATAAGAACCTTACATAGACCAGTACCGCTGGGGACGCCCAGATGATTCGTACTGGTCTATTATTATGCCCAGATTGTGGGGACATTGCCCCCACAATCTGGTGAAATAAGTAAAAGCCTTAAAGGATAAAGAACTATAAAGTGAAAATTTTGCAACAGGGTGTTGCAAAATTAGTGTACCCCATAGGGCTAGAAAAATCAGTTGATTTAAGTGCCGCGGCCATATCATTTTGGTGTCGGCACTTTTGTCTCTGTGAAGGTATAATCTTGGGCTGATATGGGAGGTAGCTATACCCTTTTATTATTTATGAGGGACTAATATGAAGTCAAAAAGGTATAACTAGAGTGGAAATTTATATGAGGTTATACCTTATAGTGGGTGATGAGACATTGTATTGAAGATAATAGAGGTGGAGAAGAATAGAATATTTATATCAAGAACAGGAGGCACTTCGGTGCCTCCTGCCTGGTTACTTTACATATTCTGCAATGGCACGGCTGACAAATTCAGCAGTACCTTTTCCACCGGCTTTATCGATGTTTGTTTTGAATTCGCCTTCTGCGGCGTACATCTTACCAAGACCTGCAAGAATTTCATTAGTGCATTCATAGAAGTTTTTTGTGATGTAGTTTTGGATGTCCTTTACCATAGCTTGAGCTTCGGCAGATTTAGGGTCAGAATCCTTAATCTTGCCACATTTCTCAAATAATTTCATGAAATCGCTCCAAAGCTTTTTCTCATCATCCTTAGAACGGGAAGCTGACTTCTGTTCATATTCTGAAAAAGCCTTGCTGTCTCCCCATTGCTCTTTTGCTTTTCTTGTGTATTCTTCTAACTTACTAGTATCAAATGCTGTAAAATCCATAATATTATTTCCTCCGTTTTGTATTCCACGGGCGAATTGTATAAGGTTTTCCAGATGTTCTTTTTTCATCGTAAGAAGTTCAATCTGTTGCCCCAAGGCCTTCTGTTTGTCAAAATCAGGCCGCGTAACGATTTCCTTAATTTCTTTTAACGGGAACTCCAGCTCTCTGAATAATAAAATCTGTTGCAAACGTTCCATTGCTGCATCGTCATACAGCCGATACCCTGATTCAGTGTACTCTGCCGGCTTTAGTAGTCCAATTGAATCATAGTATTGCAGTGTGCGTATACTCACGCCTGCTAATTTGCTTACTTCATTTACTGTCATCATTGCTTTTCCCTCCGTGGTAATTATACAATAAACTATGACGTAGCGTTAGGGTCAATGATTTTTTGAAATATTTTATCTGGTCCATTTTGTGGTTGTGGTGTAGCTGCAGAAGTTTTTTATTTTACCCAATTAAGTGTATAATGCATTTATAAATTTTTTAATAGGAGGACATACTATGATTAAGATATACGGAATGCACACATGCCCTTACTGTGACTATTTGCAGCCACAGATTCAGGGAAAGGAAGATCAGTATAAATATATAGATATAGGTCAGCATGTTCAAAATATGCATGAGTTTATGGATATGAGAGATAACAGACCTGAATTTGACCATTCAAAGGAAATAGGAGATATAGGAATTCCATGCTTTGTATTTGAGGATGGAAGAATCAGCCTTGATCCAGCAGATGCCGGACTTGTTGAATATGATGGTACATCATCTTGTTCTATCGAGGATCATAAAGCAGGCAAAAAGGGCTGTTAGTTAAATGGCAAAATAATACGTGGCATAAAGGGAGAAAAGTGATGAAATTAAAAAGAATTTTGAATACTGTACTATCCATATTTGGAATTGTTTTGATGTGTTTAATAAATTGGGAGGCTGTAGCATTATTTTCCAATTATGGATTGAAATGGAGTGATCTTCCAGTATATGCTGTGACAGAGTTTAGCTTCACTTTAACTATTGTTTTGCTATTCATCTTTCTTGATTTTACAAAAAGGCAGATATTATCAAAGCTTGGATTGCTGTTTCTGGTAATTGATTTAGTATACAAAGCTTTTGTTTTTATTCCTAATCAACTGGTTGAATCCGAAGCTTATAGTGAAAGCTATGCAATCGTTAAATCGCATGTATACTTTGAATTGATTTGCTCGATTTTAATAGCTGGTTTATTTATCCAGTATATTTTTGTAAAGAAAAAATCGAATGCATTTATGAAATTTAATATTTTCCTTGCCCCAGTACTATATGCTGCTCCTTATATACAATGGCTTTTTATTACGCCAGTTAACGTTTCTTTTAAAGACTTGATGGAGCTGATATCTGGTGGTTACACGGGAGAGATGTGCATGGTGTTGATTGCAGCGGGGCTGGTTTTGTATACGAGGTATAGGCTGGATTCTGAGGATGGCAATCAGGCGATATTGCAAACTGAAATCTGAGGTTTTATAATTTAATAAGGTGATTGTTGAAGGATTCAACAGTTGAGTTGCCACGGAAGGCTTGAGGTAAATCCAGAAAGGCAATACTATGGCAATTAATCTTCAAACGTATCTAGACAGAATTTCATCGCTTGGAATGGTTCAACTTCCAACGCAATCAGATGTAACCCAAAATCTTAATACGGACACAAGTGTATCTGATAAGGATTCCTATATCCCTAGTGTAAATAATGCTGAGGCTGCTATTCCTAGTTCAAATTATGGAGCAGATGGAAGGATGGTAGATCTAAGCCAGGCTTTTAGAGCAAATGCGGATAGTATCCAAATGACTATGGATAGGTTAGGCTTGTCATTGGAAGATTTATCTGATGAGGAAAATATGAGCACTCTTGCTACAGCTATGAATGATGGTGCTGTTGCGCTTGGTGTTCCTACTGTGGAAAATATGAGTGATGTTGTGGCAAATCTGGTTCAGAAAGCTAGAGGGGTAAGCGAAGTATCTGCTACTGAAACAGCGGCAGTTGAAGAGAATCAGGGAGCCTCTACAGAAAACAGAGCTTCTGGTTCATCTGGTTCCTCTAGTTCTGAGGACGAAACTACAGTAGAAGTTGTAGTGATTAATGGTATCAGGTATTTGGAAACAACCAGGGTTGAAAATGGTGTTGAGATAAAAACAAGAAAAGTGCTTGATGTAGCAGAGGACTCTGAGTAATCAGAGTCCTTTTTTTAGATATGTCGCCTCTTTTTTCTTTGAACACTATATTATAAACTAATATATATTGAACTCACGGGAGGATTATTCGGTGATAAGTATCTTACTTGCGAAGAAAATAGCAGAATTTTTTATTTTTATCATTTTGGGATTTTTAATTGTTAGATGCAATATTTTGAAATCGACAGACTCAGAGGTAGTTACAAAACTTTGCATCTATCTTATGACTCCTGCAATAATTATTAATGCCTTTCAAATAGACGCTACCGGTAATGTTATAAAAGGATTATTATTAGCAGTATTTAATGCTGTCATTATTCATATTGTCTGCATTATAATAGCCAAATTATATGGAAGACTTACAAACGCAACCGAAGTAGAAAGAGCATCTATTATATATTCTAATGGTGGAAATCTAATAGTACCTATAGTCGGATCAGTTCTCGGTGATGAATGGGTTGTTTATTCTGCAGCATTTGTTGCTGTCTTTAATATATTCGTATGGTCCCATGGAAGAGGAATGTTTGCTAAAGAAGATGGCATTCCATGGAAGAAAATATTACTTAATGTAAATATTATCTCTATAGGAGTAGGATTATTTATGTTAGCTTTCGACTATAAATTTACAGGACTTGCATCTTCAGTGATAGCCTCCCTAGCAGATATGGTTGGTCCGGTATCAATGATTATAGTTGGAATGGTTTTAGGGGGCATGAAAGTACAAAACATCTTTTCTAACAATAGAATCTGGGGCGTAATATGCATGCGTTTGATTATATGTCCTCTTGTTATTCTTTTAATAATGAGCTTATTACCAGTTGAATCTTTTGTTTCAGGAGGAGATACAGTTATGCTTGTCTCTTTTTTGGCAGCATGTGCTCCATGTGCTGCAACAATAAATCAATTTGCCATTTTGTATTCAAAAAATGCTGAATACGCAAGCGCAATAAATATTTTGTCTACTTTGTTATGTATTCTTACCATGCCTATAATGGTTTATTTATTTCAGATTAATCACTAATATAGAGTTCAATTTTTTTATTTATAATTAATCAGTATGTATTATTTCGATTTCTTCAGGGGTACAGCCGTAATCATCAATTAACATTTGTCTTATATTTTCAACGCAAAATCAGAGCAGAACTAATTTGGAAAAACGTTTTACTTTTTGATTCTTTATGATAGAATGAAAATATCTAATTTAAAAATAATTATTGGGGAGAGGCATAAATGGTTCGAAAAGATATGGAAAACTCGATTACCATAAAGGATATAGCGGCGAAATGTGGGGTTTCTATATCTACAGTCTCCAATGTTCTTAATGGACGAACAAACAAAGTGAGTTCAGAAGTCTATCAAAGAATAATGGACGTGGTAAAAGAGACAGGCTATAAGCCAAACTATCTTGCTAAAAAGCTTAGAGCTAGTTCTACTAAAACAATCGGTGTTATTGTTGAGGATTTGATACTGTTTTCTACCGCGCCTATTATCGAAGGTCTTATGAAAAAGGCCGAGGAAAAAGGCTATGACGTTGTTATAGAAAATATGCGTCTTTTTGGCAGATGGAATGATGGCTGGATGAACGACAATGGCAAGTTTCAATCTGCCTTTGGTACTGTGATGAACAAAATGGAAGCTCTCAATGTGGATGGCATAATCTACATTGCAGGGTACGAGCACATGGTTGATATTCAAAAAAAGCCTGAAAATATCCCTTTTGTCATGGTCTATGCAAGTGCTACAGATTCAAGCATTCCTAGTTTTAGGCTTGATGACGAGGCAGGTGGCTACACCTCCTACAAGTATCTTCATGATATGGGCCACAGGAAAATAGGTATTATTACTGGCGAGGATTCAAACTACCATACTGTAAATAGAATTAGAGGAATTCAGCGGGCTATGTTTGAGGCTGGAATGCTCTTTGATCCTTCTTTAGTGGTATATAAGACCTGGAATAAAAAGGGCGGCTACGAGGGAATGAAGCAGTTGGCTGACAAAGATATCACCGCTGTTTTATGCTTGTCAGATTTGATTGCCACTGGTGTATATCAGTATTTGCTAGAGCACGATTTAAAACCAGGCAAGGACCTGTCCATTATTGGCTATGATAACCATGAAGCATCAATGCTCCTATATCCAACATTAACAACAATCACCTTGGCTCTTGAAGAATTAGGCTCATCAGCCGCTACATGGATTATAGATAAATGCGAGAAACGTGGCGAAGAAGCTGATAATAAAAAGCTACAGTTTAACATTGCAGGAAAACTTATAGAAAGAGAATCTGTTCAAAGAATAGGATAATAGCAAAGTTGATTTGGGCTATCCATACGAAAGTATGGATAGCCTTTTTTTAGTTAGAACGTGTAACGTTTTAGTTTTAAATGTGAAAATTTGGTGAAAAATAACAAAATGTTGGTCAATATAACGGAATATTATACAATTGACTATTATTATTGATGAAAATATAATAAAAAACATAAGGTAAAACGTTACACCGATTTGGGGTGTATAAAAACTATTTATTTTTTTGGGAGGAGAATACAATGGGATTAAAAAAACGGTTATTATCATTGGCTCTTGCTGCTTCAATGATGGCAACCATGGTTGGCTGTGGCAGCAATACTGACAGTGCAAGTGCCTCAGAGAGCGCTCAGGTAGCCGAGGAAGCAAAGGCAAATGGAGAAGATGCCGCTGCTGCTGTTATTGAGGCAAGAAAAGCCAAGGCTGCTGAAACTGGTGAGTACCAGAAGGTAGTTGTTTCTTTCTTTGACTGGACAGGTGCTCCAGCAGGAATCGACAGAATTAATGAAGCAATCAGCCAGCACACTAGAGAGACATTAGGTCTTGATGTTGAACTTCTTATTATTGATTCGGCTGCTTATAGTGATGACATTAAGCTGATGCTTTCATCTGGCGAGCAGGTTGATTTGTTTTCAACATGTGGCCCTGGATATATGACATGTGTAAACAATGGATACACTTTAGATCTTGAAGAAAACGATTTACTTGCAACATATGGTGCAGAGCTTAATTCTTTAATTAGAGATGACTATTTGGATGCATGTAGAGTTGGCGGCGTTTTATATGGTGTTCCACCTATTAAGGATTATGCAATCCAGACAGCTACAATCCTTGTTGGTACAGAATATCTTGAAGGCGCAGGCTATGACGTTTCAAAGTTTGAAACAGATGACTTGGGATATTACAAGGCAACTTGGGATGATGTAGATGAGATTTTTGCAGCAATCCATAAGGCTTATCCAGACAAGACTGTTTTCTCAACACAGGACAATCTCCTTACACAGGGTAGCTGCGTTGATAATGTTGGAGGTGATTATTTCGGAACACTTCTTGATCCTGCTAACAGCCTTAAGATTGAAAATGTTTACGAATCAGATTTGTTTAAAGAGTGGGCAGATAGAGCTTATAGATGGAATCAGGCTGGATACATTTCTGGCGATGCTATGAGCGACAAAACAGGTGCATCTGCAAGAATTAAGTCTGGCTCATTTATGGCAATGATGTCACAAAGCAAGCCAGCTTATCAGAATCAGATTAATGGTGAGTGTGGCAGAGATATGACAATCTTTGATGTTGGCGAAGCATTTATGTCTTCATCAGCTGTTTCATCATTCCCATGGTGCATTAATCAGTCTACAGAGGACCCAATCGCAGCAATGCAGGTACTTACAGCACTTTACACTGACCCAGAGCTTGCAAACTTAGTTTGCTGGGGCCAGGAAGGCGTAGAGTACAAGGTAAATTCTGATACATCAATTAACTGGGCTGACGGTGTAAATGCTGACAACTCAGAGTACTATCCAAACGTACTTTGGATGATGCCAAACCAGTATGCAGCTCATGTTTGGGAAGGTGATCCTCTTGATGTAGGTCAGCAGACAGCAGACTTTAACGACAATTGTGCAGTTAAGTCAAAGGCTCTTGGATTTACTTGGGATAACACAGATTACACAACAGAGTTTACAGCTCTTAAAAACGCATACGAAGAATTCTATGCACAGGTAATGTACGGTTTCGTTGAGCCTGAAAAAGGTTTGAAGGAACTCAATGATGCATTATATGCAGCAGGTTTACAGGAATACATGGATGCAAAGCAGGCTGCACTTGATGAGTGGGCTTCAGAGAACGGTATTAAATAATTGGTTTGAAAAGAGCCGGCTGACATTTAGCCGGCTCTACTAATAAAAGATGGTGAATATATGAGCAAAGAGAATAAGAATCCAGCTGAAAAAAAGAAACTAAAAAAACGTCTTAAAAGGTATTTCCCCATATACATCATGGCTTTACCAGGCCTGATTTATCTATTCATAAACAATTATATGCCACTACCAGGCCTGGTATTGGCGTTTAAAAAGTACAACGCTAGAAAGGGAATATTCGGATCCGATTTTGTGGGATTTAAGAATTTTAAATATCTTTTTGCCACAAGAGATGCATTTGTTATTACCAGAAATACTATACTTTATAATCTGGCGTTTATTATCGTAAATACGATACTTGCCATTTTTGTGGCCATATTGATCGCAGAAATGACATCCAGGATGAAAAAGATATATCAGTGTCTGATACTTTTGCCTTATATGGTATCAATGGTAATTGTTAGCTACCTGGTATATGGCTTTTTGTCAAATGACAATGGATTTGTCAACAACACAATACTTCCATTGTTTGGGAAAGAACCTATACAGTGGTATATGGAAAAGAAATACTGGCCGTTTTTGCTAACCTTTGTTAATGCATGGAAAGTCATTGGTTATAATTCAATCATCTATATTTCAACAATTCTAGGAATTGATAAAGGAATATACGAATCGGCAGCTATCGATGGTGCCAGCAAGTGGGTGCAGATAAAAAAGATCACAATTCCGCTATTAAAACCTACGGTTATTATGATGACATTGCTTGCAGTAGGAAGAATATTCTATTCAGACTTTGGACTTTTCTATCAGGTTCCACAGAATCAGGGCGCATTGTTTTCTGTAACTAATACAATTGACACTTATGTATATCGAGGACTGCTTGAGCTAGGGGACATGTCAATGTCTGCAGCAGCTGGTTTATATCAGTCCATAGTAGGATTTATTCTGATTATTTTAGCTAACTACTCAGTCAGACGAATTGATCCTGATAGCGCATTATTCTAAGGAGGAATGAAAAGTGAAGGACGAAAAAAGATTTCAAATTTTTGCTCACATAGTATTAATCATTTTATCCTTATTGGCAATTCTTCCAATGATTTTGATGGTAATGAGCTCTTTTACTGATAACGACGTGCTGATAGCTGAGGGATACAAATTCATTCCAAGCAAATTTTCAGCCTATGCCTATGAGTATATTTTCAATACAGGTAAT
This sequence comes from Pseudobutyrivibrio sp. JW11, assembly GCF_900115355.1. Taxonomy (NCBI): domain Bacteria; kingdom Bacillati; phylum Bacillota; class Clostridia; order Lachnospirales; family Lachnospiraceae; genus Pseudobutyrivibrio; species Pseudobutyrivibrio sp. JW11. The sequence continues at coordinate 114,912 of NZ_FOWB01000009.1, forward strand.
TCTGTAATCAGAGCATATGGGGTTTCAGTGGTTCTTACAGCAGTTGGAACAGCTTTGTCGCTGGCTATTACTACTATGCTTGCATACGCAATTTCAATCAAGGATTTGCCAGGTAGGAAATGGATAACATTTGCAATAGTGTTTTCTATGCTGTTCAATGGTGGCTTAGTTCCAACATATATGGTATATACGAATATTTTTAATCTGAAAAACACTTTTTTGGCATTGCTATTGCCAGGACTTTTGATGAATGCTTTTAACATTATGCTTATGAAATCATATTTTGTTTCTAGCATTCCAAGTGAAATCTTAGATGCGGCTTACATTGATGGTGCATCTGAGACAATGACATTTTTCAAAATAGTTATTCCACTATCAAAGCCTATCATGGCAACAGTTGCGTTGTTTGCTGGCATTGGTTACTGGAATGACTGGATGAATGGCTACATCTATATAACAAAAAGAACGGAGCTTTATTCTGTGCAGAACCTGTTAAACAGAATGATGCAGAATATACAGTTTTTATCACAATCCAGCTCCAATGTACAAAATGCAAATTCGGGCTTGTCCGCTATACCTTTAGCTTCAGTTAGAATGGCAATGGCTACAGTTGGTATTTTACCAATTATCGTAATGTATCCATTTGTACAAAAGTATTTTGTAAAAGGTATCACTCTAGGCGGAGTTAAAGGCTAATAAAATAAAGGAAATTGATTAGAATGGCAAAACTATATATAAATCCAAACCGCAAAATGGGACATATCAATCCAGAATTACAAGGACATTTTTCGGAGCATTTAGGAAGATGTATCTATGAGGGATTGTATGTTGGTGAAGGTTCGGATATTCCAAATGTAAATGGAATGCGAACCGATGTTGTGGAAGCATTAAAAGAAATGAAGATTCCTGTGCTACGTTGGCCAGGTGGATGCTTTGCAGACGAATATCATTGGAAGGATGGTATCGGCGACAAGGCAAAGCGAAAAAAGATGATAAACACTCACTGGGGCGGAGTAGTTGAAGATAATAGCTTTGGCACACATGAATTCATGGAACTGTGTAGACAGCTAGGATGCAAGCCATATGTTAATGGAAATGTTGGCAGCGGCACAGTTCAGGAGATGAGCGAGTGGGTTGAGTACATGACCTTTGATGGAGTATCTCCAATGGCGGATTTACGTAAGGCAAATGGCGATGAGAAAGCCTGGGTAGTAGATTATTTTGGCGTAGGTAATGAAAACTGGGGATGCGGCGGAAATATGCTTCCTGAATACTATGCTAATGAGTATCGCAGATATCAGACTTATGTCAGAAACTATAATCCAGACCACAAGATTTTTAAGGTAGCCTGTGGTCCTAATGGAGATGATTATGAATGGACTGACACAGTAATGAAGAAATGCTTTGAAAACTGTGGCCCAAATCATGGCTTCATGGATGGCTTATCATTGCATTACTACACGGTACCTGGAGAATGGGAGCACAAGGGCGCTGCTACAAAATTCACCGAAAAAGAGTACTATGAGACCTTAAAAAAGACCTTATACATGAACGAGCTGATAGAGCGCCACTTAGCTATCATGGATAAATACGATAAAAATCATGACGTAGCCCTCATAGTAGACGAGTGGGGCACATGGTTTGATGTAGAGCCAGGCACTAATCCGGGATTTTTATATCAGCAAAACACAATGCGCGATGCCATGGTGGCTGCTCTCAATCTTAATATTTTCAACAAACACTGCGACAGAGTGAAGATGGCAAACATAGCTCAGCTGGTAAATGTATTGCAGTCTGTGATCCTTACTGAGGGTGATAAGATGGTAAAAACGCCTACCTATCAGGTATTTAAAATGTTTAGCCATCATCAGGATGGGCAGCTTGTGGAAAGCTTTGTGGAGACTTCTGAAGTTGGAGTAGAAGATGAGAATCAAATTCCAAACCTTTCTGAATCCGTATCTATTGGAAAAGATGGCAAGCTACACATAACAATCGCAAACACAGCTTTAAATGTTGACTATGATATTAACGGAATCATGATAGATGCTGCGCCTAAGAATGTTAAGGCTGAAATAATCCATGGCCCTATGGATGCTTATAACGATTTTGACAACGCTGAGGTAGTTACCATAAAGGAATTCAATTGTATTAAGATTGATAATAATGATATCGTATTTACGATTCCAGCATGTAGTATTGTTCATATAGAAGTAGAGATGTAAGTTAGTTGAAGACGATGGAAGTGCAGAGGACTCTGAGTAATCAGAGTCCTTTTTTAGAATAGCTTGCGACGAGACATTTAACGTTCTTTAAGGCAAATATAAAATTTTATCATATCAGTCTATGTTATACTCACTATAGTTAATTATGTAGAGGAGGGCCTATGAATTCCAGAGAAGAAATCAAAGCAATTGTTGAATCACAACGTGCTTTCTTTAAAACCAATACAACTTTAGATTTAAGCTATCGCATTGATGCTCTTAAAAAGCTAAAGGCGATGGTTATTTCTCATGAAAAGGAAATGGAAGAGGCCCTTGAAAAGGATTACCTTCCCATCTAACTACATTACAGTTATTGACAGCGGCCAGATTTGCATCAACATCAATCAGGTTGCCGTTGCAAAAGAAATTGCTGATGATTTTATAAAAGAGCTGAGAGCAGCCTTTAATAAAAGCTTGGGGAATGACCCTTTAACAAATCCAGAGTATCCAAAGCTGATTACAGCAAGAGCTTATGATAAATGCGAAGCAGAAGCAAAAGAATATGAAGATAGAATTCTTTTTGGTGGAAAGGGTAATCGCGAGACCCAAAAATTTGAGCCAACCATCATCTACCCAGTGGCCACCAACGAAAAGATTGTTAATCACGAATTATTCAATCCACTGCTTCCAATCGTCCCATACGAGGATGACAAGATTGATGAGTTGATTGAAGAAATCTCAAGAAGAGAGCATGGACTTTCACTATACATTTTCACACGAAATAAAAGATGGGCTAAGCGCATGTTTGCGACCATGCAATATGGCGGTGGATGTCTAAACGAAGTATGTGTTCACTTGATGGTAAAGGGTGTACCATTTAATGGCGTGGGCCATTCGGGAATGGGAGCGTACCACGGCGATGCTGGATTTAGAGAGTTCACTCATTCATCCACCGTTTTATACGGAAAAACAAAAGGCAACTTATCACTGCGAGAGCATCCTTATTCAAAGGGAGCCGAGGGCAAGATGAGATTGCTAGAGCTATTTGAAAGATAATTAAGAAATATGATTTTGATTGGAGGATGAAACATTTAACGTTTTAATCACAGGCTGGTGCTATTATACATCCATGGAGGGGTGAGCTATGGATGCAATTGTACCAGTAAAAGATGATCAAGAAGCTGCAAATGAATACTTTGAAGTATATATGTCACTGCGAGCTGCGCTGAGAGAAGGCAAGATTGAAACCACTGATGTGGAAGAATATCTGGCATATAAGGAACGAATGCTTCCAAAGAAAGCTAGGGAAATTGCGCAGGAAATGATTTTAAATGTTAAAGACTACCAATAGGTGGTCTTTTTGCGTATAGAAACCATGGAGAATTTTTATGGGAGTATTAATTATTATTATAGGACTAATTTCAATATTTGTACTTAGAGCAATAAACAGTACACCTGAAGCTATTGGAAAAAGAGGCGAAAATGAAATCGCAAAGGACCTTTATAGCATAAATTTTGGGGGATACGAGGGTTATTGCCTAAAGAATATTTATGTTCCTAGAGAAGATGGCTCTACTTCGGAAATAGATTTGTTATATATAACATGCAAAGGTTTCTTTGTTATTGAAAGTAAGAATTATAGCGGATATATTTTTGGTAACGATCGAAGGAAGGAGTGGACCAGTACGCTTTATGGTGGAAGAGCTTGGTTTGGCCGTAGTAAGGTTAATAAATATAAGTTTTATAATCCTGTTTGGCAAAATAATACTCATATTAAAGCTTTAAAACATTATTTAGGAGATATTTCTGCGGTATCTATTATTGTATTTGGTGGTAACTGTGAATTAAAAAATATAAATGTAAATGCGAATAATGTATATATCTGTTACGAGAATGACCTTAAGAAATTAATAAAGAGTATTTGGAATGCAACACCTACAAGATATACTAGGGAAGAAGTAGAAAGGTACTACAATAGGCTTTTGCCATTGACGGGTGCTACTACTGAAGCGAAAAGAGCTCATGTTCAAAAGATTTATGAAAAACAACAAGGCGAAAAGTGTCCACGTTGTGGAGGAACGTTGGTATTAAGACAAGCTAAAAAAGGAATCTATGCAGGCAATCAGTTTTACGGATGCTCCAATTATCCAAAGTGTAAATTTATAAGGAACAATTAGACATGAAAACGCCCAAGAGAAACCTCTTGGGCGTGATTATTTATAACAAGCAACAAGGATTTTGGGCGGGCGTCCAATAGCTCCCGCATCTCTCGGAGTTACCTCCTATCAAACCATCGGCGTGTAGACGTGGACGAATTCTTCTACCTCCAAAAACCTTGAAGTTGTAACTATAATAATAACACGGATATAATTTTTGTAAAGAATAGCTTGCGACAATACATTTAACGTTTTTATAATTTATAGTTGTTTTCTTCCCATTTTTTCCATATTTCTTTTTTATAATTCCAGTGTTGATAGTAATTTAATATAGGGACACCTTGCTTACTTAGATATTCGCCAATATAATTTTCAATTCCATTTCGACACTCCAATACATTGGTGCAGCCTTTTAGGCCTACTGCTTTTAGATCCTTGAAAGTTATTAATATTAGCTTCTGTTTATCCCATTTTTCATTTAAATGATCTAAAATCATTCCAGTAGTAGTTTTGTAAGAAAACCTTATATCTGCACCAGCTCCCACAACAGCAACGTGACCATTTTCAGTAAATAGCTTCCTGTATACTTTAAACGCACCTAAGAATTGACTAAAGAAAATACCTCAAGTAAATTTAGATTATTACTGACCTGACCGTTGGTAAAAAATCTAAACATACATGAGGTACATACAATGAATATTAAAGGCAGAAACAAGAAAAATCAAGCGAAGGTTGTAAACATTTTTGAAAAGCAGGAAGTAATTGAAAAAGCAGAAGTTCTTAGAAAAGGGTTTAAGGCTCATACTTGGAGAGAACTAGAGACTAAAGGTAAGTTTCGTAAGAATGAAAAACTTTCATTTATTACAGAGGATATGCTTATACTTGGATGCGATATAGGCAGTGAA
>NZ_FOWB01000006.1:0-150169 GCF_900115355.1 Pseudobutyrivibrio sp. JW11
TTACTTTTGCTACTCCGTTTACTAAGAAAAATTAAAAAAGAGATATTTGTATGTATTGGCACCGTGGCACATTCAACATCGTGTTTCAAGTGACCACTGCTGCCGCCGTCCTAGCGGCAGCTGCCAATTCATATCAAATATCTCTTTTTATTTTTCTAAGTTCACTCCAAAGCAAATAGTAATAAATACAAAGCTAGTTTAAGACTGATGATTACTAAGTGTAGTGTTTGTCCGTCTCCACCCATACCTTACCGATAGAATTGTAAAACTTTGTAAGAACACCTACTAATAAATATGGGCGACTACACATTTAGATAATCATAAATCTGCGACGTACCCTGGCTCCCTGGGGCTCTGGGCCCCGTTGGGGTGGCCTGGGGTACCTATGTTTTACTTAGTCTTTTGGTTTTCGGCAAGCTTCATGGCGCGGACCTTGAGTGGGAGGCCCCAAAGTGTGATGAAGCCTTCGGCGTCGTGGTGATCGTAAAGGTCGCCAGTTGTGAAGGATGCAAGTGACTCTGAGTAGAGTGAGTATGGTGAAGTTGAGCCGGCCTTGATGATGTTTCCTTTGTAGAGCTTGAACTTAACTTCGCCTGTAACGTATTCCTGTGTAGACTTTACGAATGCCTGGATGGCGTCGCAAAGTGGTGTGAACCATTTGCCTTCGTAGCAAACCTGTGCAAGCTTGGCACCCATTTCTTTTTTCATTTCCATTGTCGCGCGGTCGAGACAAAGCTCTTCAAGCTGAGCGTGTGCCTCCATGAGGATAGTGCCGCCTGGTGTCTCGTAAACGCCACGAGACTTCATACCTACAACACGGTTTTCTACTATATCTACAATACCAACCCCGTTTCTACCACCAATTTCATTTAATTCCTTGATGATATCTGATACCTTCATTTTCTTTCCATTAACTGATGTTGGAACACCCTTTTCAAATGTCATTGTGACATATTCTGGCTTGTCTGGAGCCTTCTCAGGTGGAGTAGTGAGCATGAGTAAGTGCTCGTAGTTTGGCTCCTGAGATGGATCTTCAAGCTCAAGTCCTTCGTGGCTGATGTGCCAGAGGTTTCTGTCACGGCTGTAAGACTGATCTGTTGAGAATGGAAGATTAATGCCGTGAGCTTTACAGTAGTCGATTTCGTCCTGACGAGACTGAAGCTTCCATTTGTCACTTCTCCATGGAGCAATTACCTTGATGTCTGGAGCAAGGGCTTTGATTCCAAGCTCGAAACGAATCTGATCGTTACCTTTTCCTGTAGCACCATGGCAGATTGCAACAGCACCTTCTTTTCTGGCGATTTCAACAAGCTTTGCAGCAATACCTGGACGAGCCATAGCGGTTCCAAGTAAGTATTTGTTTTCGTAAATAGCGCCTGCCTGTACACAAGGTACGATGTAGTTGTCGCAGAAATCGTCAACAATATCTTCTATATATAATTTAGAAGCGCCAGATGCTTTTGCTCTTTCTGAAAGGCCATCCAATTCCTCGCCCTGTCCGCAATCGATACAGCAGCAGATTACTTCGTATCCATAGTTTTCTTTAAGCCATGGAATGATAGCTGTGGTATCAAGACCACCTGAATATGCAAGTACAACTTTTTCCTGTGCCATAATGTATATCTCCTTTTGAATTTATTGTTCTATAGTCTGAAAATACTGTACTACAATAAAGTAATAAATTCAAGGGTTATTTATACATGAAAATAGCATAAAAATAAATTTAGTTAATTTTAACGTTGAAATACCGAAATATACAATGTATATTTATGCAATATTAATTCATATTTTTACGCTGCACCACTTTACTTCATGAAAGTAAAGTTATACAATGGATGCAGTTGTACAAAAATAAAAGAGAAGGAAATGCATAATTATGATTAAGGTAGGTATTATCGGTGCTACAGGATACGCTGGAGCAGAAATAGTAAGAATTCTATATAGTCATCCAGAGGCTGAAATAGTATGGTATGGCTCACGTTCATATGTGGATGAGAGATTTGCTTCTATATATAAGAACATGTTCACATTGGTAGATGATAAATGCTTAGATGACAATATACTTGAGCTTTCAAAGCAAGTAGATGTTATTTTTACAGCAACCCCTCAGGGATATTTAGCAGGTGTTCTTACAGAAGAAATTCTTAGCAATTGTAAAGTAATCGATTTATCTGCTGATTATCGTATTAAGGATGTTGCTACATATGAAAAGTGGTATGGCATTGAGCATAAGAGTCCTCAGTTTATTGATGAAGCAGTGTATGGTCTTTGTGAAATCAATAGAGATAAGGAAGTAGGAGCAAGACTTATTGCAAATCCTGGTTGCTACACAACATGCTCAATCCTTACAGCATATCCACTTGTTAAGGCTGGACTTGTTGATCCTTCTACTTTGATTGTTGATGCAAAGTCAGGAACCAGTGGTGCAGGACGTGGAGCAAAGCTTCCTAATCTTTATTGCGAAGTAAATGAAAGCATCAAGGCATATGGAGTTACATCACATCGCCACACACCTGAAATCGAAGAGCAGCTTGGTTATGCATGTGGGCAGGAGATTATGATTAATTTCACTCCACATCTGGTTCCTATGAATAGAGGCATTCTTGCTACAGAGTATGCAACACTTGTTAAAAAGGATGGAAAGCTTCCTACAAAAGAGCAGGTAATGAAGGCCTACCACGACATGTATGATGATGAATTCTTTGTGAGAGTTCTTGAGTATGGTGAGTGTCCTGAAACAAAGTGGGTTGAAGGAAGTAATTTTGTAGATGTTAGCTGCAAGATTGACGAAAGAACAGGCCGAATCGTTATGATGGGTGCTCTTGATAATCTTGTTAAGGGCGCTGCAGGGCAGGCTGTTCAGAACATGAATATTATTTTTGGTTTAGATGAAAAGATGGGACTTGATTTTGCACCAATGTTCCCATAGGTAATAGGGGTAGTAAGTATGGTTGTACAGGAAAATTTTAAGATTTCAATGGATTTAGGTGTATATACAGAGTATCAAATTCGCACCATGGAAGAGTCTGATTATGAAGAGGTTTATGAACTTTGGACAACAATTCATGGATTTGCAATGCGAAGCCTTGATGATTCAAAAGAGGGAATCTTAAAGTTCATAAAAAGGAATCCAAACACATCTGTAGTTGCGGTTGTTGATGGCAAAATAGTTGGTTCTATTCTTGCTGGACATGATGGTCGTCATGGAAGCTTTTATCATGTTTGTGTTCACGAGGATTATCGTAAACACGGTATAGGTAAAGCTATGGTTACATCTGCGATGGTTCGTCTGAAAAACGAAGGAATCAATAAGGTTCAGTTGGTTGCCTTTTCTGGAAATGAAATTGGAAATCATTTCTGGCATGCAGAGGGATGGAGAGAGCGCGAAGATTACAACACATACGATTTCGTTTTAAATGACGAGAATATAATCAAATTCAATAGTTAAGGAGTACATATAATGAAGATTATAGATGGTGGCATAACAGCGGCACAAGGTTTTGAGGCAGCAAGCACAGTAGCAGGGATTAAATATCAGGGACGTACTGACATGGCAATGGTTTATTCGAAGGTGCCATGTGTATCTGCTGGAACATTCACAACTAATGTGGTAAAGGCGGCATGTGTTCAGTGGGATATGAAAATTGTAAAATCTGACAAGCCAGTTCAGGCAGTTGTTATAAATTCAGGTATTGCAAATGCCTGTACAGGTCAGGAAGGCTTTAATGCTTGTGAAGCTACAGCAAGAGGTGTTCAGGAGGTTCTTGGTGTACCTTACGATACTGTAGCAGTGGCATCTACTGGTGTAATCGGAATGCAGCTTCCTGTTGATAAGCTTGTGGCTGGTGTGAAAGCTATGGCACCAAAGCTTGATGGAAGTGTAAATGCAGGAACAGAAGCATCAAAGGCAATCATGACTACTGATACTGTAAATAAGGAGATTGCTGTTTCATTTGAGATAGATGGTGTGGAAGTAAAGCTAGGCGGAATGAGCAAAGGCTCAGGAATGATTCATCCTAATATGTGTACAATGCTTGCTTTCCTTGGCACAGATCTTGATATTGAAAAGGAGCTTCTGCAGGAAGCAGTCAGCGATGTGGTTGCAGATAGCTTTAACATGATCACAGTTGATGGAGACACATCAACAAATGACACACTTATCTGCATGGCAAATGGTTTAGCTGGCAACAAGAAAATTACATCTAAAGATGAAAGCTATGAAGCTTTTAAAGAAGCACTTTCTTATGTATGTACTAGTCTTGCTAAAACAATGGCTGCTGATGGAGAGGGAGCAAGCAAGCTTTTCGAGGCTACTATCGTAAATGCCAAGTCGAAAGAAGATGCAAAGACATTGGCACGTGCGATAGTTGGTTCCAATCTTTCAAAAGCTGCAATCTTTGGATGCGATGCAAACTTTGGTCGTTTCCTTTGTGCAATGGGATATTCTGGAGCAGATTTTGACCAGAATGACGTGGAGCTTTTCTTCAAAAGTGCAAATGGAGAGTTAAAGGTTTTTGATAAGGGAACACCTATTGTATTCGACGAGGAAGAGGCCCTTAAAATCATGAAAGCTGATGCTGTTACAGTATTTGTAGATATGCATGAAGGTGAAGCAGAGGCTACAGCATGGGGCTGTGATTTGACCTATGATTACGTAAAGATTAATGCAGATTATCGCTCATAATAAAACTGGGAGGAAAACACAATGGACAAGAGCATGTTAGCGGTTATGGACAAAGCGGAAGTTTTAATAGAGGCGTTGCCATATATTCAGCGTTTTAATCGTAAGATTATTGTTGTTAAATATGGTGGAAGTGCCATGATTGATGAGGAGCTTAAAAAGCAGGTTATTCAGGATGTGACTTTGCTTAAGCTTGTAGGCTTCAAGCCAATCATCGTTCACGGTGGTGGCAAGGAAATCAGCCGTTGGGTTGAGAAGACAGGAATGGAGCCTGAATTTATTAACGGACTTCGTAAAACCGATGAAGCCACAATGGAAATAGCAGAGATGGTTTTAAACAAGGTTAATAAATCTCTTGTTCAGAATGTTCAGTCTCTTGGTGTTAATGCAGTTGGCGTATCTGGAAAAGATGGCGGACTATTAAAGGTTCAAAAGAAGCTTTCCGATGGCCAGGATATTGGCTTTGTAGGAGAAATTACAGAAGTAAATCCAAAGATTATTATGGATTTGCTTGAAAATGATTTCCTTCCAATCGTTTGCCCTATTGGAATGGATGAGAACTTTGTTACATATAATATTAATGCAGATGATGCTGCATGTGCTATCGCAAAAGCGGTAAACGCAGAGAAGCTTGCATTTCTTACAGATATCGAGGGAGTTTATAAGGATAAAGATGATCCAGATTCACTTATTTCCGAGCTTACAGTTGAGGAAGCAAAGGATTTAATTGGGGACGGATACATTGGTGGCGGAATGCTTCCAAAGCTTAACAATTGCATCGAAGCCATCGAACAGGGAGTTAGCCGTGTGCATATTTTGGATGGAAGAATAGCTCATTGCCTTCTTCTTGAAATCTTTACTAACAAGGGAATTGGAACAGCAATTATCGGAGATAAGGACACGAGGTACTACAATGAATAAAAAGGAATATATAGAGGCAGCGGATAACTGTTTATTACACGTATATAATAGATTTCCAGTTATATTTGACTATGGAAAAGGTGTGTATTTATATGATGAGTTAGACGAGAAATATTTGGATTTCGCATCTGGAATAGGGGTTATGGCTTTTGGATATGGTAATGAGGATTATGAGGCTGCACTTACAACTCAATTAAAACGTATTACTCATACATCAAACCTTTATTATCATGTACCTATGATAGAGGCAGCCCAAAAACTGACAAAGGCATCTGGAATGGACAAAGTATTTTTTACTAATTCAGGTGCAGAAGCAATAGAAGGTGCACTTAAGACTGCAAAGAAATACGCATATACGAAGAAGGGGCCAGGAGATTATGAAATCATTGCCATGGAGAATTCATTCCATGGTAGAACAGTTGGTTCACTTTCAGTAACTGGAACTGACCACTATAGAGAGCCTTTTTACCCTTTGATGGCTGGAGTTAAATTTGCAACATTTAATGACTTCGGTAGTGTCCTTGCAAATCTTAGTGATAAGACATGCGCCATTATAATGGAGACTGTTCAGGGAGAGGGCGGTCTATATCCAGCGGAGGAGACTTTCTTGAAGAAAGTGCGTGAGCTTTGCGATGAGGAAGATATTCTTTTGATTCTCGATGAAGTCCAGTGCGGTATGGGACGAACAGGAAGCATGTATGCGTTCCAACAGTATGGTATTAAGCCTGATGTTCTCACCACTGCAAAGGCACTTGGTAACGGTGTTCCAATTGGAGCATTTGCCGTTACAGACAAGGTGGCCCAGAGCTCTCTGGAGCCGGGAGATCATGGCACAACCTATGGTGGCAATCCACTTTGTACTGCAGCAGTTTCTCAAGTGTTTGATATGTTTGAGGATTATAAACTAATCGACCATGTAAAGGAGATTACACCTTATTTGGAGCAGGTTCTTGATAATCTTGTTAATAAATACGATTTTATTACAGAACGAAGAGGTATGGGCTTGATGCAGGGACTTGTGCTTACAATTCCAGTGAAGGAAGTTGTTAGTAAAGCATTGTTAGAGCAGCATTTGGTTGTACTTTCAGCAGGTGCTGATGTACTACGTTTGCTTCCACCACTTGTGATAAATGAACAGGACATCGATTTGTTCAAAGAGAAGATTGAAAAAGTATTTGAGCAATTTGTGTAAACAGAAGGCATCGTTTTCAGATATAATGAAAGCGGTGCTTTTTATATGCTTGTTTAAATTGGGGGAATAACTATGCAAAATATTTTAAACATTTATGTTTTGGGGGATATGAAGGCAACATATCTTATTGATGAAGATACAGCTAATGTAGAACTTGTTTTACTGCCAGCTGGAATCGAATATAAGGACATGGATTCCCAAAAAGAAAAACCATATATTGATTCTCTGGTTCAAATTAAGATTATGGGGGATACATATAATGGCGGTTACGCTCCTGGTGTTACGATGCGTCAAAGTCCTTCAGTAACTGGATTTGAATATAAAGAGCAAAGCGTAAAAATTGTAGATGATACAACGGAGATTAAAACTCTGTTGGAAGATGAAAGAGGTTACTTATTATGTCATCATCTTAAATATACAGAAGGTGAAAAGGTTATTAGAACATATTCTAGCTTCAAGAATAATAGTGACAAAGAAGTATCCTTGGAATCAATCTCAAGTTTTTCATTAGGCAAACTTTCTCCGTTGATGGATAAAGATGGTGCTGATACTTTAAAGCTTCATAGGATTCGCAGTGTTTGGAGCATGGAAGGAAGAAAGGAGACACTTTCTCTCGAAGATCTTCAACTGGAGCCTTCATGGGGAGGTCACGCTGTCAGATGTGAAAGATTCGGGTCTATCGGATCACTTCCAGTTAATAAGTTCTTCCCTATTATGGTGTTGGAAGATTCTAAGAACCAAATCTTTTGGGGTGCTCAACTTATGCACAATGCTTCATGGCAAATGGAGGTTTATAGAAGAGGGGATTACGTTCAAATTTCAGGCGGTATAGCAGATCGTGAGTATGGACATTGGTCTAAAAATATAAGGCCACAAGAAGAGTTTTATACTCCTGAAGCAATTATTTCTGTATGTCAGGATGAGGAGGAAGAAGTATATCGTCGTCTTACTTCGTCATTAAACAGTGTAGTGAATGAAGGACCGAAGTCAGAGCAGAGCTTGCCTGTGATGTTTAACGAATATTGCACCACATGGGGAAATCCAAGTCATGAAAACATATGCGAGATAGTTAATAAAATTAAAGACATGGGCTTCGAATATTTTGTAATTGATTGCGGTTGGTATAAGCAAGAGGGGATTCCATGGGATGTGTCTATGGGAGATTATGAGGTATCAAAGGAACTCTTTAAGGATGGCTTAGATAAGACTGTTCAGGTTATTAAAGATGCTGGAATGAAGCCGGGCATATGGTTCGAAATAGACAATGTGGGAGAAAAATCAAAAGCCTATAATGATACAGAACATTTGCTAAAGCGGGACGGATATCCATTAACAACTACTATGAGAAGGTTTTGGGATTTGCGTCAGGAATATGTGCAGGAATACCTAAGAGAAAAAGTAATTGGTACATTAAAACAGTATGGGTTTGAATACATGAAAATGGATTGCAATGATACTGTTGGAATCGGATGTGATGGGGCTGAATCCTTGGGAGAAGGTCTTCGCCAAAATCAAGAGTACTCTATTAAGTTCATCCAAAAAGTAAAAGAAGAAATACCTGGAATAATATTAGAAAACTGTGCTTCTGGCGGACATAAACTTGAACCATTGATGATGTCGCTTTGTAGCATGGCCTCATTTTCAGATGCCCATGAGTGCTCGGAAATTCCTATTATTGCGGCAAATCTTCACAGAGTGATTCTGCCAAGACAAAGCCAAATCTGGGCAGTTATAAGACAGGAAGATTCATTGAAGCGAATAGCCTATTCTATCGCAAATACGTTTTTAGGAAGAATGTGCCTATCAGGTGACGTGTGTTCATTGGACGAATTACAGTGGAAGGTGATAGATGAAGGTATTTCTTTTTATAAGAAAATCTCTCCAATAATCAAAGATGGAAAGACTTATTTTTATGGAGATAAGATAAGTAGCTATCGTCATCCAAAAGGCTGGCAGGCAATACTTAGAGAGAGTCTCGACGAGAAGAATGCTTATATTGTAATACATGGCTTTAATCAGGCAAAAGGTAAAAAAGTCCAACTTGATGTTAATAGTCATTATTACATTGCGGATTACTATTCATATCAGGATGAGCAGATTTCTCTAAAAAATGGTGCATTAGAATATAGGATTCCTGATGATATGTATGCTGTTTGTCTATATTTAGAGAAGAGATGAAAATGTACTAGCCTACAGTTTTTCTAGACCAAGCTGTAGCGCCACATCTGGCACATCCATAGTATCTGTAATATCTAGTGAATTTAGAGTCTCGCTTGCGGTAGATTGTGGCACCACAGTTGCCGCAGGTGAAGACATATTTTACATTCATTTCTTTACTTTCGTAGTTTTCAATGCCTTTCTCACTGCCTTCAGTAACGCGTTTTATGTTGTATCCATACACTTGGTTTACAACCTCTGCATAATATTTCCATTTTCCAGTATGACGCATACAGCCTTTGCAGGTATGAAGTAATTCATGAATTATAGTTTCCTTGCAGGCAGTTTCGGATATTCTATCATCTTCTAAAAGTCTGGCAGCTATTTCTATGGAGTAGCTACCATCTGGATTCAATTTACAAAGTCCCCAACGAGTTTTGGCTCTAGTGTTAATTTTCCAAGAAGAAATGTTTCCTAATTTGATTCCAAGATGAGTAACTTCATCTATGCACTTTTCTTTTAATGTTTCAAAATCCTTCAACGTTGTATATCCTTTGATTTTCATGTCAAGTCTGATATTGGAATTGTATCATATGTTATGATTAGATATAAGACAAGACAACAAGGAGCGACAAGAATGAAAAAGAAAAAACTATATATGTTTTTGATTGTATCAGTGTTATGCATAGCAGATTATTTGTACTATGGAACTAGCAATGCAGGTAATGATACAAATGATAAAGTTCAACTTGATGAAGATTATACTGATAGTCCTTATTCAGTTGTAAATGATAATGTCCCATATTTTTCAGAGGAAGATTTGACTCGTACTGATGCTTTTGAAACATATAGTGAACTGGATTCTTTAGGCAGATGCGGAGTGGCATATGCAAATATTTGTCAGGAACTTATGCCTACAGAAGAGAGAGGCGAAATAGGAAGTGTAAAACCTAGTGGATGGCATACTGTAAACTATCATGAATATGTAGATGGAAATTACCTATATAATAGATGCCATCTCATTGGATATCAGCTAAGTGGAGAAAATGCCAATGAGAAGAATCTTATTACAGGGACTAGATATCTAAATGTGGAGGGGATGCTTCCTTTTGAAAATGAGGTGGCTGAATATGTAGAAGAGACAGGTAATCATGTTTTGTATAGAGTCACACCTGTATTCGAAGGCGATAACTTGGTGGCTTCCGGTGTTCAGATGGAAGCCTACTCAGTGGAAGACCAGGGAGCCGGTGTCATGTTTAACGTATATTGTTACAATGTGCAACCGGGGATAACAATCGACTATGCTACTGGTGATAGTCAAATTATGTCAAAAATATTTTAATATTTCGATATTTTGTAAAACTATTGTAATATATGGAAAAATTAGCTACAATAAGCAGGACGATATTGGAGTCTCCTACAGAGAATTATAGGAGATTACATGAAGAGATTTTTATTTATTGCTTGTTGTAGCATTTTTTTATTTACAGGATGCGGTCAAGCATCATATTTTCAATCAACGGAGCTTGTGGATTCCACAGAAGAGACACCTAAAGAGGACGAGATGGTTGAGGAATTATTGCCGGAAACTATTTTTGTTCAGGTTGCAGGTGCTGTTGAAAATCCAGATGTATATGAATTACCAGTTGGCTCCAGAGTCTATGCAGCAATAGAAGCTGCAGGAGGTCTGTTAGATTCAGCAGATGATAGCGACATCAATCAGGCATCAGTGCTTGAGGACGGACAGAAGCTATACGTATATACGGTAGAAGAATCCGAAGCGTTAAAGCAAGAGATGATTGCTTCGTCACAGCAGGACGACGGACTTGTCAATATTAATACAGCCAGCGCCGCTGAGCTTCAGTCATTGCCTGGAATAGGGGAGGCTAAAGCAAAACAGATAGTATCCTACAGAGAGGCTAACGGAGATTTTTCTTCGGTAGAGGATATTAAAAATGTTTCAGGAATTGGCGATGGTATTTTCAACCAAATTAATTCACTTATCAAAATATAAAGAACAGTATAGAGGATTGTTATGGCTAAAAAAGTTTTAGTAGTTGATGATGAAAAACTAATCGTAAAGGGAATTAGATTTTCACTTGAGCAGGATGGCATGGAAGTGGATTGTGCATATGATGGGCAGGAGGCTCTTGATTTAGCTTCAGCCAATTCATACGATATGATTCTTCTTGATGTTATGCTTCCAAAGCTTGATGGATTTGAGGTATGCCAAAGCATTAGAGAGTTTTCTAATGTTCCTATTGTTATGCTTACTGCTAAGGGTGACGATATGGATAAGATTCTTGGCCTCGAATATGGTGCAGATGACTACATTACTAAGCCTTTTAACATCCTTGAAGTAAAAGCACGTATCAAAGCCATTATGAGAAGAGCAGCTTTGGGACAGCCTGTTGCTACTGATCATAAAGCTGAGGAAAATATCGTAGAAAATGGCGATTTAGTATTAGATAAGAGTAATCGCCGTCTTACAATTCTTGGTGTTGAATATAATCTTACTTCAAAGGAATTTGACATGCTTCTTTTGCTTGTCACAAATCCTAAGAAAGTATTTTCAAGAGAGGATTTGCTCCATACTATCTGGGGAGAGGACTATCCTGGTGATGAAAGAACAGTAGATGTTCATGTTAGACGTCTTAGAGAAAAGATAGAGCCAAATCCAAAGGAGCCAAAATACGTTCGCACAAAATGGGGCGTTGGCTATTATTATATGTAAAGTGGGTTGTTAATGAAAAAGTTATTTAGTCACGGTTATTTTCGCAGTATAGGTTTTAAAATAGCATTTATTATCATTTGCGTAGGCATCATTCCATTTGTGGTTTGCGTGCCTATTTCTATGCGTGCATATGAATCAGTTTCAATCAGAACTGATGCCACAAATCTTATGGCACAGGCCATTTCCTACAATAATCAAATAGTAACAAGTGGTTATCTTACAGGTGATGAGAATTCACTTCTTGACACCCAGCTTAAGGCTGTAGCGGAGAGTTACAATGGTCGAATTCTTGTGGTGAACTCTACATTAAAGATAGTGAGAGATTCTTTTTCTGCAGATGTGGGAAAGACTGTTATTTGGGAAAATATCATTTATTCAATGCAGGGACAGTCATTGTATTACTATGATAAGTTGACCAATTATCTTATAGTTACAGTTCCTCTCACCAGCTCAGAGGGGGAGACTGTAGGTGTTTTGGTTATTAACAAATCAATGGATTACATCCTTACAAATGAAGATACTTTCCTTTCTTACATGTTGATAGGCGAGATCATTATTGTTTCATTGACACTTATAGTAGCGGTATTTTCTCATATTCATTTTACAAAGCCAATAAAGCGAATGTCTAAGTCGTTGGATGCTATTGTTCGTGAATATACAAGTGAGATGCCGGAGGAAGATTCATTCACAGAGCTACAGGATATTTCTTCTAAGTTCAACGAAGTAATTGGTAAACTACATTCCATAGATGAGTCTCGTCAGGAGTTTGTTTCAAACGTATCCCATGAGCTTAAGACACCACTTACATCTATGAAGGTTTTGGCGGATTCTTTAAATGGATCAGAAGATGTACCTATAGAAATGTACAAGGAATTCATGCTTGATATTGGTGATGAAATTGACAGAGAAACTAAGATTATCAATGATCTTCTCAGTCTTGTTAGAATGGATAAGAGCGGTGCACAGCTTAATGTTACAGCCGTAAATATCAACGAGCTTATTGAGCATATCTTAAAGAGACTTAAGCCTATTGCAGAGAAGTCTGATATTGAGGTTGTATATGAATCCTTCAGACCAGTTGTTGCTGAAGTTGATGAAGTTAAGTTTACACTGGTAGTTACAAATCTTGTTGAAAACGCTATTAAATATAATAACGAAGGTGGATGGGTTCATATTTCTTTGAACTCGGATCATCAATTCTTCTATATCAAGGTAGAAGACAATGGTCTTGGAATCCCTGAGGATTCAGTGGAACATATTTTTGAAAGATTTTATCGTGCAGACAAATCTCATTCTAGAGAAATTGGTGGAACAGGTCTTGGTTTGGCAATTACCAAGAGCGCCATTGCTATGCACAATGGTGAAATTAAGGTCCGTTCAAAGCTTAATGAAGGATCTACATTTGATGTGCGAATTCCTCTCAACTACATTGAAAAGGAGGTGCACTAATGAAAAGACTACTTAGCTTAATTCTTACAATTACATTAGCACTCTCTATGGTTTCATGTGGTTCAAAGAATGAAGAGTCGGACTATCAGATCTATTACTTGAAATCTGACAAAGCTGGAATCGTTCCAACTGCTTATACATTCCAGTCCGATGACACTGCAGAAATGGTGGAAGAGGCTATCAACGAGTTGGCTGAATCGCCAGATGACATAGACTACATCAATACAATCCCATCAGAGGTTGAAGCTAAAAGCTGGGAGATTAATGATGGAAACCTTAGTCTGTATTTAGTTGGCGGCTATGATTCGTTAGATACTTATACAGAGATACTTGTTAGAGCAGCTATCGTAAAAACGTTAGTGCAAATCGATGGTGTAGAATCTGTTTCTATCTACGTAAATGATGCGCCACTTGCTGATTCAAATGGCGATAGCATTGGTGCAATGACTGCAGATACTTTCATCGAGGATTTTGGTCAGGAGACAGACTCGCTTCTTTCTACAAATCTTACATTATATTTTGCTAGTGCAGATGGTATGTCTACAGTGGCAGAAACGAGAGAAGTGTACTACAGTCGTAATGTTACAATTGAGAGACTTGTCATAGAACAATTACTGAAGGGGCCTGATTCCGATGAGCTTCTTTCAGCAATTCCACCAGGAACAAAATTAAACTCAATTTCTGTTTCAGAAAATGGAGTGTGTATAGTAAACTTTGACGCTGCTATTGAGTCTACAGTAACAGGTGTCACTGAAAATGTTACTGTGTACTCAATTGTAAACTCATTGACAGAACTGGATAATATCAAGCAAGTGCAAATCCTTGTTAATGGAGATACCCCTCACATCTCAAATGTTGATGTAGATTTATCTTCATCAATTTCTCGCAATGAGGATATTATCAATGAGCTTGCTGATCAAGAGGAAGAGGACGAAGAGTTATATCTAGAAGATGATAGCGATTTCGACTATACAGAAACAGAAGAATAATTTTTAACAAGGAGGACATATGTTACGAGGTCGAAGACTTTGTAAGATTTCCTTGTTGATAATAATAACGATTGCTTTTAGTGTACATGGCCCCTGGGATTTTCTGGGGGTCTATACAAAAGCTAATGCAGCTGATTGTATGCCAGAAGGCACTCAGGTGCAGGCTGTTGGCAGGGTTTATCATAAGGAAATCAAAAACGACAGTGTACTCTATTATGTAAGAAATGCCACCGTGGACTCTGAAATAGGTAGGCTTTCAAATACATCTTTTATTTTCAAATTTAATTCAGATGAAATCCCAAATTATTGCAAACTAAATATTAAAGGTAAGGTTAGTCATTTTATGACTGCCAGAAATGATGGCGCTTTTGATATGAACAATTATTATCAATCAATGGGGCTGTATTTTGAGCTGTCTAATCCTGAAGTTTTAGGATACAGCTGTGGCTTATTATCAGGAAAAGATATTTTATATAAGCTTAGCAAAGCACTGGATGCAGTTTATCAATGGGCGCTACCAGGCGAAGAAGCTGGCTTTTTATCAAGCATTGCTATTGGTAATAAGGGGGACCTATTAGGCGATTTGCGCGAACTTTTCCGAACTGTAGGGGTGGCACATGTGTTGGCTGTTTCAGGACTTCATGTATCAGTGGTGTGCATGTCATTTTATAAACTTCTGAGACGACGAGGAAAAAGCTTTATTTGTGCTGGAATCCTTGCTGGAATAGTGGCTGTTTTTTACGGATTACTTACAGGGGGAAGTATATCTTCAGTGAGAGCGATTTGCATGTTTCTGATATTTCTTTTGGCGGACATTTTAGGAGAGGCATATGATTCTTTGACAGCGCTGGCAGTTGTGGCGGATTTTCTACTTCTGGGAAATCCATTGCTTATCAGAAATGGAAGTTTTATTTTTTCCTTTGGAGCAATTCTTGGTATTTGGTATGTAGCGCTACCTTTAAGTGGGATATATGGAAAGTATTGTAACGAAAGAAAGAAGCTTATGAAATCAGATGACGGCTTTGGAAAAGCAATTAAAAAGCCAATCCATAGAGTCATTGTTGAATATTTCGTATCTAGCTTTATTTTTTCTATTGGTATATACGGGGTCATGCTTCCCATTGTTACTCAAATGTATCATGAAACTCCGGTTTATTCTTCAATGCTTAATTTATTAATCTTGCCGCTTATGCCGGTGCTGCTTGGGCTAGGTTTGCTTGGTGGATTTCTTGGACTAATTTATTTACCACTGGGAAAGCTTATTCTGATGCCATGTCATTTTGTTATTTACATTTTTGAGATGATAGCGTCAATGTTTTCGAAGCTACCAAATGCTAATGCAATTGTTGGGCACCGTGGAATTATAAGAATTGTCATTTATTATGGATTAATATTTGTGGCATGGCGTCTTTCTGAATTGTTTAATAGCCATATCGATGCTGAGCTAATTAATCCAAGAACCAGAATATCGTATATACGAAGGAAAATGCTTGTTACAATGGGGCTTTTCATAGTAGTGATTTGCACATGGTTCATCCCTTCTAAACAATCATTTGAGGTAGATATTTTAGATGTAGGACAGGGGGATGGCATATATATTTCCTCTCAGGATGGTGTGAGATTTTTCATAGATGGAGGAAGCACCAGCTCCGATGCTGTTGGAAAATATACGTTGCTTCCTTTTCTTAAATATAAAGGAGCCAGCCATATTGATTATTGGTTTCTGTCTCATATGGACATGGATCATGTATCCGGTGTATTAGAACTACTTGAGTCTGGGTATAGAATCGATAATATTGTGCTTTCAGCAGAGATACCTAGCGACGATACTTTGAGCCAGTTACTGGAATTATGTAAAGCTAATGGCACCAATGTTCTATACATGAACCAGGGAGATAAGTGTGGCAGTAGACATCTCACATTTACTTGCATCTATCCCTTTGATGGAGTGGTCAGTGATGACATTAATGCACTGTCATTGGCATTATTGATGGAGTATGACAAGGATGGTGACGGAACTGTTGATTACTCAGGATTCTTTGGAGGTGATTTAGGAGCAGAGCAAGAGATAGCTATTGCTCAGTCGGGAAATGTGGGACATGTTGACCTGCTGAAAGTTAGCCACCATGGCAGCCGATTCAGCTCTGATTCAGAGTTTTTGTCCCTACTGGCCCCTGATGTTGCTGTTATCAGTTGCGCCAAGGTAAATCGCTACGGCCACCCAGCCGCTGAAGCCGTGGAACGCATTGAGGCCGCGGCAGGAAGCATTTATTACACCATGGACTCAGGCCGCGTGAGAGCGAGGGCAGGGGGAGTTGATGTGTTTATACGGGAATCGCAGTGATATTAGATAGTTGGCTACTGCATTTATGTAGCCTTGAATGTTTTACAGTAGAAGTATGGCGTGGTCTAGCGCATATTTGTATGACTTCTTGTGGGCTACTTAAGGAAAAAGCCCACAAGAACTTGGCTTCGCCAAGCAATATTTTCTTTCGGAAAATATTGGTCTATGTCCGGTTCTTGTTTTTCTGATGAAAAACAAAAACCTATAGTTGATGTTTGCGCTTGGATAGTAGGGAATGAGCTGGTTCTTACTATCTGATGGCGAAAACATTATTTAGATAGTAAGGAACTGGTGAATTCTTACTATCTGGTAAGAAAAAAGAGTTATAGATAGTAAGCCATGACAGAAATCTTACTATCTGATGGTGAAAACATTATTTAGATAGTAATGAACTGGCGGATTCTTACTATCTAGTAAGAAAAAAGAGTTATAGATAGTAAGCCATGACAGATTTCTTACTATCTAATGGGAAAAACTAGATTTAGATAGTAGGACATGAGTGAATGCTTACTATTTTGTGGAAAAATAGTAATTTTGATAAAAGAAAGGAATTAAAAGTATGAATATAGAAGTATTAAAAGAGGAACTAACACAAATTACAGAACAGAAAAAATTTGTATTGAATGAACTATCAAATTGTAGTGATCTTCTAGATGAAACTCTTGTATTGAAGAAAAGCAATGGCATTTACCAATACTATTATAGGGATGCAGATGATGATTTAGAGTATATTTCTGCAGCGGATAAGGATATAGCAAAACGTTTAGCGCAGAAAGATTATTATGAGAAAATGCTAACAAATCTTCATAGGCAGGAGATGGCCATAAAAAGGTTTATATTAAAATATAATTGTGCTAGTGTTAGTAATTTGTATGAAAAGTTATCTGAGGGAAGAAAACAATTAATAAATCCTATTATCAAATCAGATGCTGATTATATTAAAGAATGGTATGAGAAGTATTGTGGAGCACAAAATAAATATGACAAGTCATCATCTTATACGACAAACAATGGTGAGGAGGTGAGGTCTAAATCAGAAAAGATTCTTGCTGATTTGTTTTATCAATATGGTGTTATTTATCAATATGAGCCTGAGATAATCCTACATAATGGGATTAAGTGCTATCCAGATTTTGTTTTATTGAACTTACGAGAAAGGAAGACTTATTTTTGGGAACATTTTGGCTTAACATCCGATAATACATATTCAGATAAAAATCTAGAAAAGCTTGCAAGATATGAGAAATCTGGAATTATTTCCGGAGAAAACCTAATAATATCTACAGAAGCCTATGGAATAAATTTGGATGTGAATTTGATTGAGCATAAAATTAAGTTATTTTTGTTGTAGTTCATATTGCGTGTAATCTAAATTAAGTAATTGTTCGGTGGTTCTTGGATGAAATAATAAATTGTTTGTAATACAATGTCTTTAGTGATGTTGTAAACAGAAAGGGAGAATGCTAGATGAAAACACAACATAAGAAAAGAAAGAAAAAAAGAATTAGGACTATTTTGATAATTGACTTTGTTTTATTATTACTAGCTGGAGGTTGCATTTTCTTAATATTAAATAGAAAAGAATCAGATGATACAGCTACAGAGCTAAATGGAAATAACGAGATTCAGGTAGAGAGCTCGAAGGATTCAAGTGGTGATAATGGCAACGCTCCAGAAACTAGCGAAGATATTGATGATTCTACAATCACATTTGCAGATTTAGCGAAGTATAGCTATTCGTTTTCCAGCGGAGCTGGTGGTTGGGAAGATGATTTTGATATAGAAAGAGATGGATATTTTCATGGCAGTTATCACGACTCTGATATGGGGGATACTGGTGAAGATTATCCAGATGGCATTCGATATTATTGTGACTACGAAGGACATTTTGAGAATATTCAAAAGGTGGACGAATATACTTATAAAATGCAGATGAAGGATATTACAATTCTTAATGATGATAAGGAGTATATTGCTGATGGAGTGAAATATGTGCCACTTTCGCCATATGCCCTTAGTGGTGCCGATGAGGTTGATATTTATATGCCAGGTAAACCTGTTTCGGAAATTGATGAACAAGTACAGAGATGGTTATTCATAGACTATCAAGAACAGCAGGATACATTAGACAATTTGGCATTGGTAAATGTAGCAGAAAATCAAGGTATTGTCAGCAGTGAGAGAATATCTGCAAAGAAAGAAGCCGAAGGTTTCTATAATACAACAGAAAACAGCTATGAGTATTATAGCGATATGCTCTCTGAAGCGTTAACTACTGCTGATATGGTTGAAATAACTTCTTCACAGGTAAGAATTAGTGATGATTGCCTCAATAATATTTGGAGAGTAATAAAGTACAACACAGATGAGGTTGAATTTAACAAGATTCTTGAAGAACAGAGGCAATGGTTAAAGGACAGAGATGCTAAAGCACAAGAGTCAGCGGACGAATATGATGGTGGTAGTTTTGCGTCTGTTGCATATAATGATACTTATGCCAGTGCCACAATGGAGCGCTGCAAAAAGTTACTGGAGTATATAGAATAGGAATAATATGACACTTACAACTTTATGCTATTTAATAAAAGATAATAAATATTTGATGCTACATCGCACCAAGAAGGAGCATGATATCAATGCTGGAAAATATATTGGTGTTGGTGGACATGTTGAAGAGGGAGAATCGCCTACTGATTGCATTAAGCGAGAGGTAATGGAAGAGACTGGATTGACACTAAATTCTGTAAAAATGCGAGGCTATATCACTTTCGTTATGGGAGATGAGACTGAGCATGCTATACTTTTCACCAGCGATGATTTCTCTGGGAATTTGGCAGAATCTTGTAGCGAAGGTGAGCTGACTTGGGTTGATATTGATAAAGTGATGGACCTAAATCTTTGGGAGGGGGATAAGGCTTTCCTGAAGATTCTTATGAACCAAGACCAAGAGAGTAAGTGTGAGTTCTTCTCGATTAAATTGGTGTATGACAGTCATGATAATCTTATTCAAACTATATATGAATAATAGTATATTTAATTTATTAATTGATTCCTTGATGCATAACAGTAATTTAAATTCCACATGAATCTTATTAGCTATATGATAGCAGTATTAATAATTATGAAGGACATAAAATAAATATGACAAAACTAGAAGAATTACACAGCAAAATGGTACAGGTACATGACAAAGCCCAGAGTTTATTTGAGATGGATAATGTACCATCAATGCTAAAAAATGAATATAGAAACAAGGTGTCACAGTATGATAACATGTTTGATTCTATAGAAACTATGAAGGGGATTACATCAAAAGAGGATACGCTTGAGAATCTCATAAATCAGCAGATAGAAATTCTAAACGTAAGAATCAAATGGGAGCTTGATTGGGCAAAAAGAGTTATAGAGCGACTTTAATGAATATAAGATAACCAAACTGTTTTATTGATTTAACAGTATTTTTGTGGTAGGATAAGACACGAAAAGCGATGACAGAAACAGTAGTATTTGTGAAAGCTAAGAGAGAGGACGCCTAGGCTGGAAGCGTCTAGCGGAAGCATTTATGAACACCATTCTCGAGCTGAGCGTAGAAGCCTTTTGGTGAAGCGCCTCCGGGTAGTTCCGTTAAAGACAAAATGAGTGAAACACTAAGGTGGAACCGTGTATTAAAATGAATGATGCACCCTTAGGATTGCTAGAAGTAGCTTTCCTATGGGTGTTTTTTATTTTACACCCTTGGTAATGTACAGATTTCATTACATTTTAAAAGGAGAAAAGCAATGGTTAATTTCAAAGAAGATGAGGCATTAAACACTCTCAATCACTCATGTGCTCATATGATGGCACAGGCTGTAAAGCATCTTTATCCAAACGCTAAGTTTTGGGTTGGTCCAGTTGTAGAGGAAGGATTCTACTATGATATGGATCTTGGCGATGTTATGCTTACAGATGAGGATATCGCAAAAATCGAAAAAGAAATGAAGAAGGTCGCTAAGACAGGAGCTAAGATTTATCGTCGTGAGATTTCTAAGGCTGAGGCATTAGAGGAGTTCAAGGACGATCCTTACAAGGTAGACCTTATCAATAATATGGATGAGGATTCAACAGTAATTTCTTGCTATGATCAGGGCGATTTCACTGATCTTTGCCGTGGACCTCACGTTGACAATGTAAAGCTTTGCCGTTACTTCAAGCTTATCAAGCACTCTGGTGCATATTGGAAGGGCGATGCTGAGAATCAGGTACTTAACCGTGTATATGGTGTTTGCTTCCCAACACAGGAGCAGCTTGATGAACATCTTGCACTTCTTGAGGAAGCAAAAGAGCGTGATCACAGAAAGATTGGCAAGGATATGCAGCTTTTCATGGCTGACGATTTAATTGGTCGTGGACTTCCAATGTACCTTCCAAATGGTTACACAATCTGGACAGAGCTTGAGAATTACATCCGTAATAAAGAGCGTAAGCTTGGTTACCTTCACGTTATGACACCATGTGTTGGTACAGTTCAGCTTTACCAGACATCTGGTCACTGGGATCACTACAAGGAGAATATGTTCCCCGCTATGGAAGTTGAGGGAGAGAACTTTGTTCTTCGTCCAATGAACTGCCCACACCACATGAGAATCTTCGCTAACCGTCCACACTCATACAAGGAGCTTCCAATTCGTATTGCTGAAATCGCTCACGATTTCCGTTTCGAGTCTTCAGGAACACTTAAGGGTATTGAGAGAGGACGTCACTTCTGCCAGAACGATTCACATATCTTCTGTACACAGGAACAGATTAAGGACGAGGTTAAGAACGTTTGTGATCTTATCTTCAGTACATACGAAGATTTCGGTATCACAGATTACAGATGTGTCCTTTCACTTCGTGATCCAGCTGATACAAAGAAATATCACCAGGATGATGAGATGTGGAACACAGCAGAGCAGGCTCTTCGTGAGACTCTTACAGAAATCGGTATTGAGTTCACAGAGGAAATCGGAGAGGCAGCATTCTACGGACCAAAGCTTGATGTTAACGTTAAGCCAGCTATTGGTAACGAGATTACACTTTCTACATGCCAGCTTGACTTCTGCTTACCAGCTAAGTTTGACCTTACATACACAGATGCAGAGTCTAACAAGCAGACACCTGTAGTTATCCATAGAGCTATCCTGGGTTCACTTGATAGATTTATGGCTTACATTCTTGAGGAGACAAAGGGAAATCTTCCACTTTGGCTTGCACCTACACAGGTTAAGGTGCTTCCTGTAAAGAATGATGATGAAGAGCTTAATGCATACGCGCAGAAGCTTGTTGATGCACTCAATGATGCAGATGTTCGTGTTGAGTTTGATACTCGTTCAGAGAAGCTTGGATACAAGATGCGTGAAGCACAGATCCAGAAGGTTCCTTATCTTGCTGTACTTGGTAAGAATGAGGAAGCTGAAGGAACAGTTTCATACAGACTTCACGGAGAGCAGGGCACTACAACAGTTTCATTTGATGAGTTTGTAGAGCTTATTGTTAATGAAATCAAGACAAAGGGTCGCAATAAATAATTAAAAGATAGGGTGCCTGGTATTATGCCAGGCACTTTTTGTTTATTATGGAAATTATGAATGAATGTAGGCTTTGTCCTAGAGATTGCAAAGTTAATAGAGTAAATTCAAGAGGGATATGTCAGGTATCTGATAAGCTTAAGATAGCCAGAATCGCCTTGCATTATTGGGAGGAACCATGTATTTCAGGGGAAAGCGGCAGCGGAGCTGTGTTTTTTTCAGGATGTAATCTTCACTGCGTGTTTTGTCAGAATGAAGAGATAAGCCATGGAAAGGTTGGCAAGGAAATCTCTGTAGAAGAGTTGACACGTCAGTTTGTTAAGCTCCAAAAACAAGGTGCAAACAATATAAATCTTGTAACAGGTACCCACTATATCCCACAGATTGTTCAAGCGGTGAAGCTGGCTAAAGCTGGTTTGGAAGATGGTAGTCGTCTTGAGATACCTGTAATTTACAATACCAGTGGTTATGAGAAGGTGGAATCATTAAAGCTTCTAAAAGGAGTAGTAGATGTATATCTGCCAGATTTTAAATATATGGATGAAGCGTTGGCTGGAAAATATTCACATGCATCAGATTATCCTGAGGTAGTAAAAGCGGCTATTGATGAGATGGTTCGCCAGTGTCCGACTGTGGAGTTTGATGAGCAGGGGTTTGTTAAATCCGGCGTCATAGTTAGACAGCTTTTATTGCCAGGCCATGTTAAGGATGGGAAAGCGATTATAAAATACTTGTATGAGAAATATCAGGATAGTATTTTCATTAGCATGATGAGTCAATATACACCGATGCCTCATATAGCTTCAAAATACCCTGAATTAAACAGAAGAGTTACTAAACGTGAATACGATAGCCTTATTAATTACGCTTTGGATTTGGGTGTAGAAAACGCCTTTATACAGGATAGAAAAGTTGCGAAGGAGAGCTTTATTCCAGAGTTTTCTAACGAATGGGATTAGTTTATAGAATATTATTTCTTTTTAATATTCACTAGTAGTTAATCTGGATTTAGGCTATACTTTTACCTATGAGACGTATAGATGAAGATATTAGTTCAGGACAATTTCAAAATATATATTTGCTTTATGGCGAGGAAGACTATTTAAAGCTTCAATACAAGAATAAGCTTTTGAAAGCTCTTGTGAATGAAGGGGATAATATGAACTTCACCAAATACGAGGACAATGGCATCAATGTAGGCCAGGTAATTGACCAGGCTGAGACAATGCCATTTTTTGCTGAGCACAGAGTTATACTCATTGAGAATAGCGGGTTTGGCAAAAAGATGCCTGAGGATTTAGGAAACTATTTATCAAACATCCCTGATTTTAACATCTTTATATTTGTAGAGCCTTCTGCAGATAAAAGAGGAAAGCTATATAAGGCAGCAAAAGCTGCAGGTCGAGACATAGAGATGAATATGCCTAATGAAAGTGTTTTGGCTAAATGGGTTGGTGGTCAGCTAAACGCTGCTGGCAAGCAGATGAAAAGAGATGCCTGGTCTCAGTTTTTGAACATGACTCACGACTCAATGGATAACATGGCTACAGAGCTTGATAAGCTTGTTTCTTATGTTGGGGATAGAAATCAAATAACACTTGAAGATGTTAATGCTATTTGTATTGCCCGAGTAGAGACAAAGATTTTCGATATGCTAAATGCTATTTCTGCCAAGGATTTGAAAAAGACATTGGATTTGTATCAGGATATGCTTTCTGCGAAGGAGCCTCCTATGCGAATTCTGACTATGATAGTTCGCCAGTTCAGACAGATGAAGGTTATCAAGGAGTTGTCGGCATATGGCAACAATGCAGGAACGATAGCAAGCAAAGTTGGAATGCCAGATTTTGCTGTCAGACGAACAATGCAGCTGGCTAACAATTTTTCTGCAAAGGAAATTACGAATCTATTAAATGATGCGGCTGATTTTGAGGAGCAGTTTAAGACTGGTCGCTTGGATGAAAAGCTGGCTGTAGAACTTATTATTATGAAATATGCAGGTAAATAAAAATGGCCCTGTCCCTATGTGTGGGACAGGGCTTATTTTATTTTACGCATGTCTTGTTTTTTCCTGTTTCCTTGGCTTCGTATAAGGCAGCATCAGCTCGTTTAAATACTGATTCAGCAGTGTCGCCCATAACGAAAGCAGTGAGGCCAAGACTTATAGTAGGAGAGTCTATTCCATCAAATTTGATGCTGGAGACTCGTTTTCTGGCTTCTTCAATATTGGATAGAACATCATCTAGCTTTAATGTAGGGGCGATAAACATGAATTCTTCGCCGCCCCAGCGTCCGATAATTCCACTAGGAAGTTTTTCGACTTCATTATCCAGCTGCTTAGCTAGCTCTACCAGTACCTTATCACCCATTACATGGCCGTAGGTGTCGTTTATTTCTTTGAAATTATCAATATCCGCAATACCGATAATCATATCAAAGCCGTTTTTATTCGCTCTATCAATAGCGTTTGAAACAAGCTTGTTGAGCATTCTGCGATTATATAATCCTGTTAGTTCGTCAGTATCTGCAATCTCTTGCAGCTTTTCGTTGGCCTCCTGAAGCTCAGCAGCTGTGACGTTAATAAAGTTGGCCAAACGACGTACCATAGAAACCTGACTGTGCATTTGTTGCTCTTCTGGTATAGGCAGAGCTTTGTCGCCATTAAATGATGGCTGAACAATAGCCTTTTCACCTTCACGCATTCCGATTGCTATTAGTGTGACATGATGCTCGATGATGTGGTCTCCCATACGCATAATCTCTCCGCTTGAGTAGAATCCAGAGGTTGGAGAGATGGCTGCAAATGGAGCTGTTTCCTTGTTTATAAGGTATTTCCAATAGAGTCGTCGTACACCACAGCTGTACAAGAATATTGCCTGTGGTGCGAAGGCCTTTACTTTTTTTATAAGAGCAATTACGTCTTCCTTGATTACATCAGGGTCTCCGTAGGAAAGATTGATTGGAGTTCCCGGGTCGATATCTGCTGCAAGAATAATAGAGTTATCTTCGTGATTACATGAAAATGGTAATCGTAATACTTCATTGCCATGCTGATGAGACATTATTGGAAATTCAAGTATGTTTGAAAAGAAGTTTTCGTCAGCCTGGATATCCAAGTACTTGCTATATACTTTGCCGGCAGGGGTATTATTGATTTCAAATAGCTGTTTGCCCTTTATTTTGGTGACTTTTAATTCCTTGCCTAATGCCTTCCAGCCTATTGCATGGTGCACATCGATATGAAAATCTGGACCGGAATAGGTTATCACAAGGACACCATTAGGAGAGATGTCATTCTCATCTATTACACAGGTATTTTCATCAGATATTGTGACGGCGGCACTTCCTCCGCCGAATACGAAAATATCATTATGACACTTTTCTACATTATTTAAAATAATATGACTGTTAATTGATTTGAGTGTTATGAGCAATTCTGCTGCTACGATATTTTCCGTTGAATCTATAAAATCTGATATGCTTTTCCCTACAATGTCTTCATTTCCTGGAATGCAATTGAATAATTTGACCTGAGTTGATGTGCTTTCAAAAACTGAAACAGAAATAACCATTCCTTCATCAACTAGATGGCCATCGCAAATGCCTCCATTTGTACTTGTTCCACCAATAGACGCAGTTGGAAAAGCATCAAGAATCTCAGATTTAACAATGTCTATTTCTGATTTGTCGATACCGTTTGTATATATATGGAATAGAATAGATGAATATGAATCATTGTCGATGTCTTTGTGTAAAGAATCGAGTGCATTTTCTAGATGAGATATATTCTCTAGTTCAAAATTATATTGTTTCAAATTATCGCCCTCATTGCGTTTTTATACTCCCTCTTTAAATATACATAATACTGTACGATAAATCATGCAAATTTTGTGAAGTATTTGTTACGAAAGAAACCATATATTGCCGGTAATTCTATAGTAGTCAGGAACTTTTTTCTTTGCTAAAATTAAAGTATGAATAAAGAAAAAACAATTACGAAATTACATATTTCAGAGGTGACAGAAAAGGCGCGCATCTCAGTGCAAGCAACTCTTGAGAATAAAAAACTGGAGTTGCCGACAGAGTATGCCGTGTTGAACGAAAAGGAGCAAGAAGAGTTTACTACTAAGTTTGGCAATAAAGGTATCCCAATAGAGAACATTATTCAGATGTGGCAAAACTCAGTTAGAGAAGTTGATTTTACAGGAAGCGTTTCAAAACTTGATTTGATAGTAGTGAATGATCAAGGTGTTTTTATTTGGGAAAATATTAAAATATATAAATTTACATTTTCATCAGGTCGTGCAATCCACGTTGTATTACCATTATTAGAAGAGGGAAATAAATATAATCGACGTCGTGGAGTGCGCATCAATATTGATAAGGTAATGGACGTTGAGCAGGACGATATAATGTATTCGGTTATCGTTCGAGATTTATCATATTGCGGTGTGGGCTTTGTGGAGCCTTTAGGTTCTCAAATTGACCCGAATCGAGAGTTCATACTGCATCTTCTTGAGGATACAGATGATGGAGAGAGAGAAGTAGGAAAGTTTTTTGGAAGGATTATCAATCAAAAGGAAGATGAGAATGGTGGCGTTTTTAGTGGATGCACTATTTCATCAGACCATGCAGCTTTTCTACAAAGATATATTGCAACAAAGCAAATAGAGGCTATTAGAGGCAAGAGCAATCAGTCAGGTATAAAACGTGTTAAAACAGGAGAGTTCTGGAAAGAAGATATAGCAGAAGAGATTAGTAAATCTGAAGAAGATGAATAACAAGAATAAAATAACACAAAAAAAGCATCGGCTGACGGGACCGATGCTTTTTATTATTTCGTATTTAAATTAAGCAAGTGTGTTTACAAGCTTTGAAAGACGAGATACCTTACGGCTAACTGTGTTGTCGTGGTAAACGCCCTTAGAACCAGCCATCTCGATAACCTTGATAGCAGCCTTAAGCTCAGCCTCTGCAACAGCCTTATCGCCAGCTTCTACAGCAGCCTCAACACGCTTAACGTATGTCTTAACCTCTGATCTGATTGCCTTATTACGCTCTGTTCTGATAGCTGTTACCTGAACACGCTTCTTAGCAGACTTAATATTTGCCATGTGTTGCTACACCTCCAATTTGTATAATTATAAAATGTTCAAATTAAATACGTTGTAGCCGGACACGGACAGTTCAACGCATACTCAAATATAATAGTTAATGAATCCTAAGTTGTCAATAGTTTGAGAATATTTTTATTGAAATAATGTAAATATTTCTACTTATCTAATAAAAACTGGGCAAGAACCTGATTACTTACATCTATTCCTATGTCGGTAAGGAACAAACGACCTTCTTTTGCGTCCATAAATCCCTGGTTCCTAAGGGCAGTAATGATTGGACCATATATTGCTTCGATATCAATTCCGAACATATTAAAGAAGTCAGAACGATTGACACCATCGATTTTTCTAAGACCAAGGAACATGAATTCTTCCATGGCTTCTTTTTTAGAAAGGGTTTCCTCGTTGTCATAGAAAGGAGAGGAAAGCTCGGTAGGAACTTCTCTGCCTTCAGCGATTTGCTCGGCAATTTCGCAGTATTTGTATATGTCACGAATGTTGTCTGCACGTCTGTTTTGATACAGGGTAGCAGCGCCAAGGCCAAGTCCTAAATAAGGAACACGGTCCCAATAGCCAATATTGTGGTGGCAAACCTTTCCACCGCGGGCATAATTGGAGATTTCGTAACGTTTATATCCTTTCTTTTCAAGATAGTCCATTGTGTATTTATACAAATGATAAGACTCTTCGTCGGTAGGTAAATCCTCGGTTTCCATGCCTGCATGCTGCTTAACAGCATCAAACTTATATTTATCGTAGAATGGAGTGCCTTCCTCGATAATCAAAGAGTAAGCAGAGATATGTTCTGGTCGAAGCATAGTGACTGCGTTTAGGGTGCGTTCAAGCTTTTCCACTGTTTGATGAGGTAATCCTGTCATGATATCCACATTTACATTATCAAAGCCTGCCTTTCGAACTAAATCAAAAGTGTGAAGGAAACGATTGTAGTCGTGGATTCGACCAAGCTCCTTTAATTCATCGTCATTTGCTGACTGCAGACCAATGGAGAGTCTGTTGATTCCGACGCTACGGTATACATTGAGCTTTTCAGCTGATAATGTTCCCGGGTTACATTCAACAGATATCTCGGCCAATGGATTGACTCTAAAGGATGATTTGACGGTGGTAATAATTAAATCCATCAAATCCTCAGATAGCCAAGATGGGGTGCCACCGCCAACGTAAATTGTAGCCACTTCAACACCGTGGACCTGGCTTGCCATATATTTTATTTCAGTGCACAAAGCAGCGACATAACGCCGCTGCATTTTTTCATCAAACACTCCTGAAAGGAAGTCGCAATATAAACATTTTTTTACACAGAATGGTATATGAATATATAGTTCGATAGGAGTCATTTTAATCCTCGTCCAATTTAAGAACACTCATGAAGGCTTCCTGCGGAATTTCTACATTGCCAACCTGACGCATTCGTTTTTTACCTTCCTTTTGCTTTTCAAGAAGCTTTTTCTTACGTGAAATATCACCACCGTAGCATTTTGCTAAAACGTCCTTACGCATAGCCTTAACAGTTTCCCTGGCAATAACCTTTGAACCAACTGCAGCCTGGATAGGAATTTCGAAAAGGTGACGTGGAATCTCTTCTTTAAGCTTTTCGCACATTTTACGTCCACGCTCGTAAGCAGTACCAGAGAAGACGATGAATGAAAGTGCATCAACTTCTTCTTTATTAATAAGGATATCAAGCTTAACCAAGTCAGACTTCATGTATCCCTTCATTTCATAGTCAAATGAAGCGTATCCTCTAGAACGACTCTTTAGAGCATCAAAGAAATCATAGATAATTTCATTGAGTGGAAGAGTGTACTTGATAAGCGCTCTGGTTTCTTCCATGTATTCCATTGAAATATACTGGCCTCGGCGCTCCTGGCAAAGGTCCATGATTGCACCAATGTATTCGCTGGTAACCATGATTTCAGCCTCAACGATTGGCTCTTCCATGTATTCAATCTCACTAGGATCAGGGAGATTACTTGGGTTTGTAAGCTCTATCATTGTGCCATCTGTTTTGTAAACTCTGTAAACTACGCCTGGAGCAGTAGTAACAAGGTCTAGATTATATTCTCGCTCGAGACGCTCCTGGATGATTTCCAAATGAAGAAGTCCAAGGAAACCACAACGGAATCCAAAACCAAGTGCAACTGATGTCTCTGGCTCGAACTGCAAAGCTGCATCATTAAGCTGAAGCTTTTCAAGTGCATCACGAAGATCTGGATACTTAGCGCCATCTGCAGGATAAAGACCACAGTAAACCATAGGATTAACTTTTTTGTATCCTGGAAGTGGCTCGGTAGCAGGAGCATCAGCGTGAGTGATTGTATCACCAACACGAGTGTCGCGAACGTTTTTGATGGAAGCAGTCATATAACCTACCATTCCAGCTGGGAGTTCATCACAAGGAATGAACTGACCGGCACCGAAGTAGCCTACTTCTACAACATCAAATTCTGCACCAGTAGCCATCATTTTGACGCTGTCGCCAACCTTTAATGTGCCTTCTTTTACTCGACAAAATACGATAACGCCCTTGTAAGGGTCATAGAGTGAATCGAAAATCAGTGCCTGAAGAGGCGCGTTAACATCCCCTGATGGTGGTGGCAATTGATTAACTATTGCTTCAAGAACGTCATGTATATTAAGACCAGTCTTGGCAGAAATCTGTGGAGCATCCTGTGCCTCAAGACCAATGACATCTTCAATTTCTTCGATTACTCGTTCAGGATCTGCAGATGGCAAATCGATTTTGTTGATGACAGGAATAACATCCAAATCGTGATCAAGTGCAAGGTAAACATTGGCAAGAGTCTGCGCTTCGATACCTTGAGCTGCATCAACAACGAGAATCGCGCCATCGCAAGCAGCGAGAGAACGAGAAACTTCGTAATTAAAATCCACGTGACCTGGTGTATCAATAAGATTGAAAATGTATTCATTTCCATCATCGGCTTTATAAATGATTCTTACAGCCTGTGATTTGATTGTGATTCCACGCTCACGCTCCAAATCCATGTTATCAAGGACCTGGGCTTGCATTTCACGCTCAGTAAGAGTGCCAGTCATCTGTATGATACGATCGGCAAGGGTTGATTTGCCGTGATCGATATGTGCAACAATGCAAAAATTTCTGATTTTACTTTGATCCATAAAACACCTCTATATTAATGTAATTATTTTTGCAAAAAACGATGATATTTACAAAAATGATTGCCCTCATATATTACCAAAGCTTAGGAAAAATAACAATTATATAACATTAATAAAGAAAGTATAAAAAATATCTTAAGGCGGTTGACAAAAGGGGACCCTAGGTGTAAATTAACATCAGAAAATGATTAGCACTCCAATTAGATGAGTGCTAACAACATAAAACTGAGTGGGAGTGAGGTGAATGTATGGCTGATATCGAACTAGATGAGAGAAAAGTTAAAATCTTAAATGCAATCATTAAGAATTACCTTGAAACTGGTGAGCCAGTTGGTTCAAGAACAATATCAAAATACACTGATTTGAATCTTAGTTCAGCTACCATCCGAAACGAGATGTCAGATCTTGAGGATTTAGGCTATATAGTTCAGCCGCATACATCGGCAGGTCGTATTCCTTCAGATAAAGGTTACAGATTCTACGTAAACAACCTGATAGCTGAGAAGGACAAAGAAGTTGCTGACATGCAGGAATGGATGATTGAGAAGACAGAAAAGATGGAAAGCCTTCTCAAGAATGTAGCAAAAACACTTGCAAACAATACCCAGTATGCCACATTAGTTTCAGCTCCTTCAGTTGTTTCAAATAGATTAAAGTTCGTTCAGCTTTCAGCTGTTGATGAACACCAGGTACTTTCAGTAGTTGTCATGGATGGCAACATCGTTAAGAACAAAATCATTAATGTGGATAAGCCACTTGATAATGAAACAATGTTAAAGCTTAACATGCTTCTTAACACAAATCTTAACGGCCTGACAGTTGACCAGATTAATCTGGCAGTTATATCCAGATTAAAGGAGCAGGCAGGTATCCATGATGAGATTGTAGAGCAGGTACTCGATACCGTAGCAGAGACAATCACTGAAGGCGATGATTTACAGGTTTATACTTCAGGTGCTACCAACATCTTCAAGTATCCAGAGCTTGCAGATTCAAAGAAGGCTTCTGAATTATTAGATACATTCGAAGAAAAACAATCACTTATAGAGCTTCTTAATGATAGCTCAAGTGAAAATGAGAGCACAGGAATTCAGGTATATATCGGAGACGAATCTCCAATATCAACAATGAAGGATTGTTCGATTGTTACAGCAACATATGAGCTTGGCGATGGAGTCAAAGGTACAATTGGTATCGTTGGTCCAAAGCGTATGGACTACGAAAATGTTGTTGACAATATAAAAAGTCTTAAAGGTCAGCTAGATAAATTACTGAAACAGGAAGCTGACAGAAATAAAGGATAAAAGAAATTAAGGAGATGTAAATTCGTGGCAGAGAATAAAGAAAAAATGGAAGAGTTCTCTACTGAAGAAGCAGTTAAAGAAGCTATGGAAAATGCGGAAGCGATGGCTGAAGAAGCCGAAGCTGATGTGACAGAAGCTTCTGAGGAAAAAACTTCAGAAGAATCTTCAAAAGAGGAAAAGGATGGCAAGAAGCCATTCAAGAAAAAAGAAAAGAAAAAAGATAAGCGTGATGAGCAGATAGAGCAGCTTACTGATAGAGTTACTCGTCAGATGGCAGAATTCGAAAACTTCCGTCGTCGTACAGAGCAGGAAAAGGCTCAGATGTTTGGAAATGGCGCAAAGGCCATCATTGAAAAGGTTCTTCCTGTAGTTGATAACTTCGAAAGAGGTCTTGCTACAGTTGAGGAGGGAGCGGATCCATTTGCTGATGGAATGCTCATGATATACAAGCAGTTACTTACAACTCTCGAGGAAGCAGGTGTTAAGCCTATCGAGGCTGTAGGAAAGGAATTCAATCCTGATTTCCACAATGCAGTAATGCATGTTGAGGATGAGGAAGTTGGCGAGAACATCGTCGTAGAAGAATTCCAGAAGGGCTACATGTACAACGATTCAGTAGTTCGTCATTCAATGGTTAAGGTTGCTAACTAAGTAATATATAGGAGGAAATAAAAATGGGAAAGATTATTGGTATCGATTTAGGAACAACTAACAGCTGTGTTGCTGTTATGGAAGGTGGAAAGCCTACCGTTATCGCAAATACAGAAGGTGCTAGAACAACACCATCTATCGTAGCATTTACAAAGACAGGTGAGAGACTTGTTGGTGAGCCAGCAAAGCGTCAGGCTGTTACAAATGCAGAAAAGACAATCTCTTCAATTAAGAGAGATATGGGTACAGACAATGGTCGTATCATCGACGATAAGAAGTACTCTCCACAGCAGATTTCAGCTATGATTCTTCAGAAGCTTAAGAGTGATGCTGAGAACTACCTTGGTGAGACAGTTTCAGAGGCAGTTATCACAGTTCCAGCTTACTTCAACGATGCTCAGCGTCAGGCTACAAAGGATGCTGGTAAGATTGCAGGTCTTGATGTAAAGCGTATCATCAACGAGCCTACAGCAGCTGCACTTGCTTATGGTCTTGATAACGAGCAGGAGCAGAAGATTATGGTATACGATCTTGGTGGTGGTACATTTGATGTATCTATCATTGAAATCGGTGATGGCGTTATCGAAGTTCTTGCTACAGCTGGTAACAACAGACTTGGTGGTGATGATTTCGATCAGAAGATTACAGATTGGATGCTTGCAGAGTTTAAGGCAGCTGAGGGTGTAGATCTTTCAACAGATAAGATGGCACTTCAGAGACTTAAGGAAGCAGCTGAGAAGGCTAAGAAAGAGCTTTCATCTGCTACAACTACAAACATCAACCTTCCATTCATCACAGCTACAGCAGAAGGTCCAAAGCACTTTGATATGAACCTTACACGTGCTAAGTTTGATGAGTTAACACATGATTTAGTAGAAGCTACAGCAGGTCCTGTTAACCAGGCACTTAAGGATGCTGGTCTTAACGCTTCAGACCTTTCAAAGGTACTTCTTGTTGGTGGTTCTACAAGAATCCCAGCAGTTCAGGATAAGGTAAAGGCTCTTACAGGTCACGAGCCAAGTAAGACTCTTAACCCAGATGAGTGTGTAGCTATCGGTGCTTCAATCCAGGGTGGTAAGCTCGCTGGTGATGCCGGTGCAGGCGATATCCTTCTTCTTGATGTAACACCACTTTCACTTTCAATCGAGACAATGGGTGGTATTGCTACAAGACTTATCGAGAGAAACACAACAATCCCTACAAAGAAGAGCCAGATCTTCTCTACAGCAGCTGATAACCAGACAGCAGTTGATATCAACGTTGTACAGGGTGAGCGTCAGTTCGCTAAGGATAACAAGTCACTTGGACAGTTCAGACTTGATGGTATCCCACCAGCAATGAGAGGTGTACCACAGATTGAGGTTACATTCGATATTGATGCAAACGGTATTGTAAACGTTTCTGCTAAGGATCTTGGAACAGGCAAGGAGCAGCACATCACAATTACAGCTGGTTCTAACATGTCTGATGAGGATATCGATAAGGCAGTTAAAGAGGCTCAGGAGTATGAGGCTCAGGATAAGAAGCGTAAGGAAGCTGTTGATACAAGAAACGATGTTGAGAGCTTTGTATTCCAGACAAAGAAGGCTCTTGATGAAGTAGGCGATAAGATTGATGCAGCTGACAAGGCAGCAGTTGAGGCTGACATCGAAGCAGCTCAGAAGCTTCTTGATCAGTACCAGACTCCAGAGGAGATGAGCGATTCACAGATTGGTGAGCTTAAGGCAGCTCAGGAGAAGCTTACAGAGTCAGCTCAGAAGGTATTTGCAAAGATGTATGAGCAGTCACAGGCAGCTCAGGGAGCAGCTGGTGCAGGCCCAGATATGAGCCAGTTCACAGGCGCAGGCGCTGGTGCAGGTGCACAGTCAGGTCCAGCAAACGACGATGTTGTTGATGCTGATTTCAAAGAAGTCTAAATAATAAATAATAGCTCCCCTTCGGGGGAGCTTATAGTGTAATAAAGGATTGATAAAAATGGCAGAACAAAAACGTGATTACTATGAGGTGCTTGGAGTTTCTAAGACAGCCTCAGATAGTGAGATCAAAAGTGCATATAGAAAGCTTGCTAAGAAGTACCACCCTGATATGAATCCAGGTGATGCAGAAGCTGAGAAGAAATTCAAAGAAGCTTCTGAAGCATATGCTGTTCTTTCTGATGCAGACAAGAGACGTCAGTATGATCAGTTTGGTCACGCAGCATTCGAAAACGGCGGTGGCGGAGCTGGTGGCTTTGATTTCTCTGGTATGGACTTCGGCGATATCTTTGGCGACATCTTTGGAAGCTTCTTTGGAGGCGGCGGTGGCCGTGCTTCAAATGGTCCAATGCGTGGTGCAAACCTTAGAGCAGCAGTGCATATCACTTTTGAAGAAGCAGCTTTCGGTTGTGAGAAAGAGCTTGAAATCGTTCTTAAGGACGAATGTGCAGCTTGTCATGGCACAGGCGCAAAGCCTGGTACAAGCAAGCGTACATGTACAAAGTGTGGTGGTAAGGGACGTGTAATGATGTCTCAGCAATCACTCTTTGGTATGGTTCAGAATGTTACAACATGTCCTGATTGTCAGGGAACAGGTGAGGTTATTGATACTCCATGTCCTGATTGTAATGGTACTGGATATGTTGCTCGCAAGAAGAAGATTTCTGTTTCTATTCCAGCTGGTATCGACAACGGACAGAGCGTTCGTATTCGTGAGAAGGGTGAGCCTGGTAGAAATGGTGGCCCAAGAGGCGATTTACTTGTAGAAGTAATCGTTAAAAATCATCCTATTTTCCAGCGTAGAGATATGGATGTATACTCATCAGCACCTATTTCATTTGCGCAGGCTACTCTTGGTGGAGAGGTTATCATTGATACTCTCGACGGCAAGGTATCATACGAGGTTAAGCCTGGTACACAGACTGATACAACAATCAGACTTCGTGGAAAGGGTATTCCTTCACTTAGAAATAGAAATGTTCGTGGTGACCAGTATGTTACACTTGTTGTACAGGTTCCTACAGGACTTTCTAAGGAAGCTAAGGAAGCACTTCGCAAGTTCGATGAGCTTACAGGCAACACAACAGTTGGCGGTCCAAAGTCAGTAAAGGCTGAGAAAAAGAAGAAGGGCTTTGCAGATAAAATAAAGGACGCTATCGACGATCTATAAAGGATAATAAATGATTATTAATACAGGGCAGCGCACTGACATACCTGCATTCTTTCCGGAATGGTTTGCCAATCGCTTGAAAGAAGGCTATGTATGTGTGCGCAATCCTTACAATCAAAGTTCAGTAAATAAATATATTTTAAACCCACAGGTGGTGGATGCTATTGGCTTTTGCACAAAGAATCCAGCACCTTTTTTTTCGTATTTGGATTTAGTAAAAGACTATGGTCAGTATTGGTATGTGACAATCACACCCTATGGCAAGGATATTGAGCCAGGTGTTCCAGATAAAAAAGAGGTAATGGAGTCCTTTAAATTCCTCTCTAAAACTGTGGGGATTAATCGTATTGGCTGGCGATACGATCCAATCTTTGTAAATGAAAAATATACAGTCGATTTTCATATTGAAGCCTTCACAAAGATGGCAGAAAATCTTAAAGGATACACCAATCATGTGGTGATCAGCTTTATTGATATTTATGAAAAGGTAAAGAAGAACTTTCCTGACGCAATGGCTGTATCTGCAGAGGATAAGATACGTTTGGGACAGGAGATTATTCGTATCGCAAAAGCCAACAATATGGTTGTAAAGCCATGCGCCGAAGGAGATTTCCTTGCTAAATACGGAGCTGATTGCAGTGGCTGTATGACGGTAGACATGTATGAAAAGGCCATTTCGGCTCATTTGAATGTGCCTAAATCAAATGTTAAGCCTGCCAGAGCAACTTGTGCTTGTTACCTTGGTGCGGACATAGGAGCATACGATACTTGCAGACATTTTTGTAAATACTGTTATGCAAATAATGACTTAAGTCAGGTAAGAATAAATGAAAAGCTCCACGACGTTAATTCTCCATTTTTAATTGGAGGATTTCGAGAGGGAGATATAATTCATGAGGCTAATCAAAAGTCTTGGATTGATAATCAGATGAGCATTTTTGATTTAATATAGATTAGGTGGTTAATTTAATGTTTTTATGGATTTTAGCAGCCTTTTGTGCTTTCTTTGTTAAGGGACTATGTGGATTCGCAAATACGTTAGTATTCGATACAATCCTGGGATTTGGAGTAAACAATGTAAATATTTCTCCAGTGGAGCTTGTTCTAGGGTATCCTGCAAATATCACATTAGTTTATAAAAATAGAAAACATATTAATAAAAATATCGTAATTCCGTTAATTATAGTAGTGATATTAGGAAGCATTCCTGGAGCCATAGTGCTTAGATACGTAAATGCGAATATCGTTAAAATGATATTTGGTGTTATGGTTACTCTTGTAGGTATAAATATGCTGTATCGAGAGTACAAGCCCTCCGCGGGAAAGAGTCATAAAGTATTCGATATTGTAATAGGAATTCTTGCAGGTGCTATGTGTGGAATGTTTGGTGTAGGTGTGCTTTTAGCAGCATTTGTGAGTAAAGTTACAAAGACTAGCACAGAGTTTAAAGCTAATCTAAGCCTAGTATTCATAGCAGAAAACACCTTTAGGTTTATTACATACATATTTCTAGGTGTAATGACTTTTGATAGCCTTATAAAGGCAATATGCCTTGTTCCTGTAATGATTATTGGTTTATGGGTGGGCATGAAGGCTGGAGATATCATGGATGAAAAGCTGATAAAGAAGCTTGTAATTATTTTCTTGATTATCTCTGGAATTGCTATGATAGTAAATAATATGAACATAATATAAAAAACGCCTAGAGCATTTGCTCTAGGCGTTTTCCTTATATTATGCTACACATTCCTCAATAGCCTTTTCATCAACAAGTGAGTTGATATCAAGAATAGATATAAGCATATCTGTCTTTTTACCTACACCTGAGATGAATGATTCATCAGACTTAATAAAAGGAGATGGGTAATCGATTTCTTCACCAGAAATAACCATTACTTCCTTAACGGAATCAACTACGATGCCAACCTGCTCGTTTTCGTTGATGTTGAATACGATAACACGTGTATCCTTTGTTATGATTTCTTCACCGTAATTCATACGTTTATGCAAATCAATTACAGGAATTACGTGTCCACGTAAGCTAATCATTCCCTTAATATAATCAGGAGCGAGAGGTACATCAGTAATCTCTGGCATCATAATAATAGTGTTGATATTGATGATGTCGATACCGTAAAACTCGTTATTTAAAGTGAAAATAATATATTGCTTTTCGTCAACATTATTATCTGTTTTAGTAATTAAATTAGACATTTCTAATCCTCCAAATGACTATAATTACCTTACTTGAAGAACTTCATCTCTTCATTTAACTGCTCAGCGATGTCTCTAAGATTAGTTGCAGATTCTGCAAGGTTTGTAACTGTAGCTGAAAGCTCTTCAACTGAAGCACCAGTAGTTTCTGATGATGCAGCATTTTCCTCTGAAATAGCAGAGAGTGATGACATAGCGTTTGCTACTACTGTGTTTGAGTTTACACAATTATTTGCTTCGCCAGAAATCTTTGAAACGCTAGCTACAGTTTCTTCGATATCCTGAAGCATTCCCTCTACAGCGAAAAGTGTCTCGCCAAGGGCCTTCTGTTGTTCTTCATTTCCGTTCATAACAAGAGCAGCAGCTGTAACAGCCTGCTCAGCCTCAGCTAAAAGCTGATCCATAAGGATTCTAATTTCTGATGCAAGGTTTTCTGAATCATCAGCAAGCTTTCTGATTTCCTCAGCAACTACTGCGAAGCCCTTACCAGCCTCACCAGCTCTAGCAGCCTCGATAGAAGCGTTAAGTGAAAGAAGGTTAGTCTGAGCAGCGATGCCAGAAATACCCTCAACACGCTCGTTGATGTTTGCAACAGCGTTCTGTGTTGAAGAAATCTTAGAAGAAATCTCTTCAATCTTAGATGTCATTTCAGAGCTTGTAGCCTGAAGTGTAGCAAGAGAGTTGCTTGATGCTTCTGATGCTGACTTCATACGATCTGCAAGGTTAGACATATCGTTTGTAGAAGACTGTACGTTGTCTACAGCTGTTGTAATCTGGTTTGTGCTATCTGCAGCTGACTGGATTTCCTCAGCCTGCTCTACAGCGCCACTTGCAATCTGCTGAACTGCAACAGCAACTGATTC
Source organism: Pseudobutyrivibrio sp. JW11 (assembly GCF_900115355.1). Classification (NCBI taxonomy): domain Bacteria; kingdom Bacillati; phylum Bacillota; class Clostridia; order Lachnospirales; family Lachnospiraceae; genus Pseudobutyrivibrio; species Pseudobutyrivibrio sp. JW11. The sequence goes on from NZ_FOWB01000006.1 coordinate 38,475, forward strand.
TGTTGTAGCTGCAATCTGGTTTGCCATCTCTGATAACTCGTCTGAAGACTCGCCTACAGTGTTTGTAGAATCCTTAATATGACCTACGATAGCTGAAAGCTTATCAATAAGAGAGTTTGCGTTGTTGATCATCTGACCAAATTCGTCTGTACGCTTTGTAAATTTATCTGTTTTCTTAAACTCACCGTTAGCTAATGCTGATAATAACTTGTTTACCTCGAGCATTGGCTTTGTAAAGTTGTTTGCAATAATGATAGAAAGAACTAATACAGCTATAACCATAGCAATACCAGTCATAATAATTATCATAGCGCCCTGTCTAGCTTCGGCAACAATGTCCTTCTGAGCTTCAGCCGCGCAGATTACGTATCCTGATGAAGCATTTCTTACATAGCTTACATATACAGGATAACCCTTTGCTGTACTGATATAGAAGCCAGTTTCATCTTCTGATGTCATATATGGTGAAGAAGAGAAGTTCTGTGCTTCGTCTGTTGCTGCGATTTCGAAATCTGAGTGAGCAACCATATCTGCGTTTTTATCTACAACGAATGCTTCATCAGCTTCTTCTGCTAATAATGTATGAATATCATCTGGGTTTAATGTTTTATGTACAACACCGAGAACTGTAGTACCGTTTGTATCATAGATAGGTACGGCTACACAAATGTTTCTTGAGTTTGTAACTGAGCTTACGAATACATTTGATACGTAAGTTTCACCCTTGATTGCAGCCTGGAAGTAATCTCTTTCGCCGATGTTCTTTAATTCGCCATCATCACTACGAAGTACCATATCACCGTTTGCATTTGACATAACGATAGTATTGTCGTCGTTGAATGACTCATTAATCTGTACCATCTGAGCCTTTACTACTGATGAATCTTCAAGCTCACCCTTTAAGAAAGCGATTGTCTCTGGAGAAGAAGCGAAGCTTCCCAGTGAAGTCTCAGCTTTGATTAACATCTTGTCTACTTCAGACTCAATGTATTTTGCCTGCCAGTTCAAATTCTGCTTTGCTGTTTCCTCTGCACTGTTAGTTGAGCTGTTATAGCTGATTGCTACGGCAACTAACAAAGGAACAATTGATACTAAGAGCATAACAGAGATAAGTTTTGTTCTTACGCTCTGTTGTTTTGTTTTCTGTGTTGTTGTTTTTTTCATTTTATTCCTCCGTGAATAATGAACATGTTATTGCTATCAGTGTTTTAAGTTATACTTGAAACACGAGTCGCAATATTAACATGGTTTTATAACTATGTATAGTGTTTTTGCACAATTTTTTATCTCCAATTTGTTTATGTTGCTCAACTGCGAGTTGATGAGTGGATTTTTTGAATGGTCGTTTTTGCAATTTTTCCCTGCAAGAATACTTGAAGTAGAAAACCGAAAAGGTGTAAAATAGTTTCCAGATGGACAATCTTCATAGTTATTATTTCATTAGATTCGGAGGGGAAATATGTTGCAGGAAAGTATAAAGAAATTAGTTCAGTATGGAATTGATACAGGACTTACACCAGAGAGTGAAAGAATCTACACAACAAATCTTTTGCTAGAGTGCATGAAGGAAGATGAGTACACGGATCCTGATTGTGATTTATCTAATATAGTATTAGAAGATGTGTTAAAGGATTTACTTGATGAAGCGGTCAAAAGAGGAATTATAGAAGATTCCATTACATACAGAGATTTGTTTGATACAAAGCTTATGAATCAGCTTTGCCCAAGACCATCACAGGTTATTGATAAATTCAATGATATATATAAGAACGAAGGGCCAGAGGCTGCTACAGATTTCTTCTATAATATGAGTCGTAATTCTGACTATATTCGTACATATAGAGTAAAGAAGGATTTAAAGTGGACCACAGAAACCGATTACGGAACACTTGATATCACTATCAACCTATCAAAGCCTGAAAAGGATCCAAAGGCTATTGCGGCTGCAAAGAATGCAAAGCAATCAGCATATCCTAAGTGTCAGCTTTGCATGGAAAACGAGGGATACGCAGGACGTACAAATCATCCTGCTAGAGAGAATCATCGTATAATTCCTATCACTATTAATGATAGCAAGTGGGGATTCCAGTACAGTCCTTATGTTTACTACAATGAGCACTGCATCGTATTCAACGGTGAGCACACACCAATGAAAATCGAACGTGCTACATTTGTAAAGCTTTTTGATTTTGTAAAGCTTTTCCCACATTATTTCCTTGGAAGTAATGCAGACCTTCCTATCGTAGGTGGTTCGATCCTTAGCCATGATCATTTCCAGGGTGGTCATTATACATTTGCAATGGAAAAAGCTCCTATTATTAAGGAGTTCTCTGTAAAGGGATATGAGGATGTAAAAGCAGGCATCGTTAAGTGGCCTCTTTCAGTTATTCGTCTTCAGTGCAAGGATGAGAAGAGAATCATTGATTTAGCTGAACATATCTTAAATGCATGGAGAGGATATACAGACGAATCAGCATTTATATTTGCTGAGACGGATGGAGAAAAGCACAATACAATTACTCCTATTGCAAGAAAAAGAGGAGATTTGTTTGAGCTTGATTTAGCTCTTAGAAACAATATTACAACAGAGGAACATCCTCTTGGAGTTTATCATCCACATGCTCACTTACATCATATTAAGAAGGAAAACATTGGTCTAATCGAGGTAATGGGACTTGCAGTTCTTCCTAGCCGTCTTAAAGGTGAAATGGAGCAGCTTGCTGATTATATTGTTAATGGCAAGGATTTAAGAGCAGATGAAGCACTTGAAAAACATGCTGATTGGGTTGAAAGCTTTTCAAAGAATTACGATAAGATTGATGAAAGCAATGTAAATGAAATCCTTCAGCAGGAGATTGGTAAGGTCTTCTGTGAAGTTCTTGAGTGTGCTGGAGTATATAAGTGCACAGAAGAAGGAATGGAAGCATTTATGAGATTTGTAAATACTTTATAATGATATAAATTAAGCCATCTAGTTAGAAGCTAGATGGCTTTAGTTTTATAAGTCATTATAGTTAATAATTTGATTACGACCGTGATTCTTTGCGTAGTATAAAGCCTTGTCGGCTTTGTCCACACATTGATGATATGTTTCGTTTTTATTGTATTTGCAAAGGCCCATAGAGATTGTTACAGGGCAAATGCCATTATCTGATTGTTCAACATCAGAACGAAGTTTTTCAGCTAGCTCTAGGGCTTTATCCGTTGAGTAATCTACAAGGATTATTATGAATTCTTCTCCGCCCCAACGAATAATATAATCATCTTTTGAAAGTTGATTTTTAATTTTTGCTGATACATATTTTAATATCTCATCGCCAGCTTCATGACCGTAGGTATCGTTGACATTTTTGAAGAAATCTATATCAAACATAAGAATTACTATGTCTTTGTTGAGTATAATTCTGTCTGTTTTATTATCGATTATTTCATTGATAATGTAACGGTTATTTACGCCTGTGAGCTCATCTGATACAGAGCTTATTTCCAACTGCTTTTTAACAAGGTATTGATCAGCGTAGGAGTTTTCCAAAATCCAAAGCATAATAACAACACCGATATAAAGTGGAATTGCAAGTGCTAACATGATGGTGTAATACTCATAATGATTCCACATATTTGAAACGATGATGTTGGCCATCAAAAGAGCGTGCAAAACTATGTGGTACTTCAGAGGTGTAGCAAAGCCGATGGCCAGGAAAGCAAAGTGCATAATGATGAAGCCTTCACGAGCATAGTCTCGGTTTTCAAGATGATAAATGGCCCATATTGTACACCACATAGCTGCATGTGGCATCAAATAATATAGGAGAGTTCCCCATTTGTAATCAACTATCCTTGGATACAAAATCAGAAATAAGATAAGAGGGATTACAATTGAAAATCGAGGGATGACGGTTTCTGTTGCAAACCTTCCATATAAAATGCAATCGGAGATGAAATAGGTCATCTCTAAAAGACCAATTAAGATAGCGGAATAGCCACTGACAACCCTGAAATAATCAAATTTGGATTGGTAGAAATTATTCAATTCATCTTTTCTAATTTTACGAGTCACCATAAATCTGATTATACGACAGGATATTATTATACACAACGTTACATTATATAACGTAACGGTATATACTTGAAAATTTACAAAATTAGTATAGAATAGTTTAGGACTGCAATTTTATGTAAGTCTTAAATTAATTTGATTTTATGCGAGGTATAAAATGAGTAAGGTTAGAACACGTTTCGCACCATCGCCTACAGGAAGAATGCATGTAGGTAATCTTCGTACAGCTCTTTATGCTTACTTAGTAGCAAAGCACGAGGGAGGAGATTTTCTTCTTAGAATCGAAGATACAGACCAGGAGCGTCTTGTTGAAGGTGCTGTAGATATTATTTATAGAACACTTGCTGCTACAGGTCTTATCCATGATGAGGGACCAGATAAGGATAAAGGCTTTGGTCCTTACGTTCAGTCTGAGCGTCAGGCACAGGGCATCTATCTTGAATATGCAAAGCAGCTTGTTGAAAAAGGGGAGGCATATTATTGCTTCTGTGATGATAAGCGCCTTGAAGAGTGCAAGCAGGTTATTGGTGGTAAGGAAATCCACATTTATGACAAGCATTGCTTAAACCTTTCAAAGGAAGAGGTAGAAGCAAATCTTGCTGCTGGAAAGCCTTATGTTATTCGTCAGAACAATCCTCGTACAGGTACAACTACATTTGTAGATGAGTTGTACGGAGAGATTACAGTTGATAACGCAGAGCTTGATGATATGATTCTTATCAAGTCTGATGGATATCCTACTTACAATTTTGCAAACGTTGTTGATGATCACCTTATGGGTATTACACACGTTGTTCGTGGTAATGAATACATTTCTTCTTCACCAAAGTACAATCGTCTTTACGAAGCTTTTGGTTGGGAAGTTCCAAAGTATATTCACTGCCCACTTATCACAAATGAGGAGCACCAGAAGCTTTCAAAGCGTTCAGGTCACTCATCTTATGAAGATTTAATTGAGCAGGGATTCTTGACAGAAGCAGTTGTCAACTTTGTTGCTCTACTTGGTTGGTCTCCAGAAAATGATAACGAAATCTTCTCATTAGAAGAGCTTGTTAAAGAGTTTGATTATCACCGTATTTCAAAGTCACCAGCAGTCTTTGATATTACAAAGCTTAAGTGGATGAATGGCGAATACATGAAAGCTATGGACTTTGATAAGTTCTATGAGATGGCTGAGCCTTATCTCAAGGAATACATCAAGGGTGATTATGATTTAAAGAAGATTGCAAAGATGGTTCAGACCAGAATTGAAATCTTCCCTGATATCAAGGATCATGTTGATTTCTTCGATGCAGTACCTGAGTATGATAGTGCAATGTATACTCATAAAAAGATGAAGACAAACGAAGAGTCTTCACTTGCAGTTTTGAAAGAGCTTCTTCCTGTACTTGAGGCACAGGATGATTACTCAAATGATGCTTTATATGCACTTCTTTCTGGATTTGCTACAGAGCATGAATACAAGAATGGATATGTGCTTTGGCCAGTACGTACAGCTGTTTCAGGTAAGCAGATGACTCCTGGTGGTGCAACTGAGCTCATGGAGATTCTTGGAAAAGAAGAGTCAATTAAACGAATTAAAGCAGCTATCGAGAAGCTGTCTAAATAATTAAATACTTGCAGATAGAGTTGGGAAACCTCTATATAGAAACACGGTTATCAATAAATTATGAATCTTAATGATAGCCAGCAAAAAGCAGTTTCACACAAGAATGGACCTTGTCTTGTTTTGGCAGGGCCAGGCAGTGGCAAGACTGCTGTGCTTACAAGGCGCGTTTGTGCTCTTATAGAATCTGGTGTACCGGCTCGAGAAATCCTGGTGATTACATTTACCAAGGCTGCAGCTTTAGAAATGAAGGAACGTTTCGAAAGGTTATCAGATGATATTCATCCTGTGACTTTTGGAACGTTCCATTCTTTATTTTGGGGAATTCTACAAAAAGAAATTGGCTTTAAATCTACAGATATTATCCTTGGAAATACCAGAACGAAAATTATCAGAGAGGCAATGGCAAAGGTTAACTTGGGCCATGATGATAGTTTGCTTGTAAAAAGCTTTTCGTCGGAACTTTCGGTGATAAATAATCGAGTGGGAGGAATGGATAATTATCTGCCTAAGGCTGTTGATAAGAAAGAACTTAGAGATTTTGTTTTAGCCTACGAAAACCTTAAGGCTAAATATCATGTCATAGATTTTGATGACATGCTAAAGAAGGCTTACGAGCTTTTTATGGAAAAGCCAGAAATTCTTAAAAAATGGCAGAATCGGTTTTCATATTATCTTGTAGATGAAATGCAGGATATGAACGACTTACAGTTTCAATTAATTGAGATGCTATCCGCTAGGACTAATAATATTTTTTGCGTTGGAGATGATGACCAGTCTATATATGGCTTCAGAGGAGCAAATCCTAAATTAATGGAGGATTTTAGAAATCATTATCCGGATTCTAAGGTTGTGGTTCTTGATTATAACTACAGAAATCCTACCAATATTGTGGAAAAAGCAGAAAATTTAATATCAAAAAATACAATGCGCTTTCCAAAGAAAATTATGGCTACTGCTGATCAGGGGAATTTGTGTATTAAAGAACTTAAATCCGAGGGCGATGAAGCAGAATACATTATTTCAAAGATTAATGAGCTTTCTGCTGAGGGAATATCATTTGATGAAATATCAATTCTGTATCGCAATCATTCTGACGCAAGGTATATAGTTGATAAACTACTGGAGTCAAAAATACCATTTTATCTAAAAGAGAAAATGCCTAATATTTATTCTCATTTCATCATTTCAGATTTGGAAGCATATTTTCAAATTGCTATTGGAAATGAAACGAGAGCCAGGCTTTTATCTATCCTTAATCGCCCTAATCGCTTCCTGCACAGAAGAAGTGTAGAGTACAGAGGAAATTTACAGGGGATGAAAGCTTTTTATAAAGACAATCCGGGTTGCCTGAGAGCTACAGAAGCGTTAATCGCGGACGTAAATTTGATAAGTAAAATGTCCCCATGCGCTGCTGCTAATTATATAAAGAATGTGATGGGGTATGACAGCTTCTTAAGAGAAGAAGCAGTAAAACAGAATGCTGATGTTAACGAATACTATGATGTTTTGGATTTTTTCATTGAAATGACAAAGGATTGTAAGACTATTAAGCAGGCGATTGATAAGCTAAATATTATGAGGCTTAAAGTGGATTATGAAAACAAGACAAAGGTGATAGATAAAAAGAATAAAATCGGACTTTATACGTTGCATTCTAGCAAGGGATTGGAATTCGAAAATGTCTTTATAATAGGCGTAAATGATGGAATAATCCCTAGTAATAAAGCTGATTCTAAGGAGGAGATGGAGGCAGAGCGTCGATTGTTCTATGTTGGAATTACAAGGACAAAAAGGAATCTGTATTTGACTTATACAAATAAAAAGAATCGGGATAAATCCCGATTCTTAGATGAGCTGAATTATTCTTCTTCTAATGATTCGCAGTAAAGCTCATCGAACTTTTTAGCTACAGCATCGTATTCTTCATCAGACTCGATGTTGTCAAGAGAAGGAGCGCCTGTTTCATCCTCAAAATAACGATAGATGTAAACCTGTCCCTCAGAATTTTCCTCGCCGTTTTCATCGAGAGGAAGAAGTACAATATAGTCCTGATCGCCTATGTCGAAGATTGTGAGAATTTCACATGTAACTTCTGAGCCATCATCCAAACTTAAAGTGACAACAACATCATCATCTTCATTGTCAACTGGAAATACCTGATTTTCGTCCATTCTATACTCCTTTTGTTTATTTTATTTGTTTAAGGCATGTCCTTATGATATAATTCATCAGGAATATTGTCTAGCAAAATTAATTATTTATTGAGTTTAATATACAGCTTTTTGGAATCGAGGCATAGTTATGAAGATATTGAGGGGCGATTTTAGGGAATATGGTCCAAGGATAAGTTCAAAGGATGGTGTTATTTTCACAGTAGCAATCAAATCTACTACGGAAAAAGCATCCATTCTTTTATTTGATATAAAGACTAAAAAGCAGCTACATGAAATAGAGCTTTTACCAGAGTTTGCCGTTGGAAGAGTATATTCTGTTGAGGTTACTGGTATAGAGATTGATAAGATTTGTTATCTCATAAAAGAAGATGATAAAACTGCGCTTGATCCATATTGCACAGCAGTTGTAGGCCGTGATAAGTGGGGAGATGTAAAAGAACGTCAGACAAAAGAGTTTGCGGTATATTCTGGAATTTCTCATGTGGAGAAGAAGTGGAAGGATACAAAGGTGGAGGTTGCACCTTCGGATATGATTCTTTATAAGCTTCATATGCGCGGATTTACTGCTGGATTTAATATGGCAGCATCCAAGGTAGGTAATTTCAATGGGCTCCTTTCAAAAAAATCCTATCTGAAAAGTATGGGGGTTACCAGTATTGAGCTTATGCCTCTTTACGATTTCGAAGAGCTATTTTTAGATAATAAAATGCTGATATCCCCAAAGGGAATGATTACCGAGACAAAAGAATTCTCTGGTAAGAAGAACTATTGGGGATTCGGAATTGCTAATTATTTTGCACCAAAGGCATCTTATTTTGGTGGGGCTTCCAATGCATGCGAAGGCCTGCGCAACATGGTGAGCAATCTTCATAACAGTGGTTTTGAAGTCATTATGGAGATGGCTTTTGCTGCTGAAACATCAGATGATCTTATCTTAGAATGTTTAAAATATTATGTTAAGTATTTCCACATAGATGGATTTCATATAGTAGGATGTAATGCTCCAATAGGTCGTATTGCATCTGAGCCTTATTTAGCAGATACAAAGATATTCTACGAATTTATTCCAGAGGAAATCCTTTGTAACGAAAAAGGTAAAAAGCATTTGTTTGTATACAACGATTCATTTATGAATGTGACTCGTCAGATAGAAAATCATATGAACGGAAGTATGGTTCAGTTTGCTAATCATATGCGCAGACAAAACAGTGCCTATGGATTTGTTAATTACATGGCGAATGTTAACGGATTCTCATTGTGGGATTCATATTCATACGGTGAAAAACACAACTGGGATAATGGCGAAGATAACAGAGATGGTACTAACAACAATTATTCTTTCAACTATGGAGTTGAAGGAAAGACTACAAACAAGACCATCAATGCTAATAGATTCAGAGAGATGCGAAATGCTTTTGCAGCGTTGATGCTTTCTCAAAGTGTTCCATTGTTTGTGGCAGCAGATGAAGCTGCAGCTACACATCTTGGAAATAACAATCCATATTGCCAGGATAATAAGGTTGGATACACTTGTTTTACAAAGACAAAGAGCAAGGATTCACTTACAAGCTTTGTCAAAAACTTAATTGAGTTTAGAAAGAACCATAAATGTCTTAGAGTTGAAAGTCCATTTTTAATGAACGACTACAGACATTTAGGTCTTCCAGATATGTCATTTCATGGTACTGAGCCATGGATGATGTCTATCGGTGAGGAGCAAAAGGCGTTGGGCGTCCTTTACAATGGCGCTTATGTTGATGAAGAAGAGGAAGTATTTGTTTGCTATAACTTCCACTATGATGCTGTAGATATGGCACTTCCGCTTTTGGCTCCAGGAAAACGATGGCGATTGTGCTTTAACACGGCTAAATATACTGATGATTTTGAACCAAAGCCTATACATGACCAACAGTCAATCAATGTTCCAGGCAATTCTATCAGCGTGCTTGTTGGGGTAAAGCCAGGAAAGAGGTAATTAATGAAGGCTTGGGAGCATTTTAAAACAATCACCCATCATCGTCGTTTAGTTAGAAAAGGATGCTTTGCTGTAGGTTTATATATGCAAGGACTTCTACATGATTTATCTAAGTATTCATGGGTTGAATTCAGAGTGGGAGCTAAGTACTATCAGGGGACACAAAGCCCTAATAATGCTGAAAGATTAGAGACAGGAGTTTCTATGGCCTGGCTTCATCACAAGGGTAGAAACAAACATCACTTTGAATATTGGATAGATTATAGTTTGGATGAGCATCATCACATGACTGGTATGGAAATGCCTGTTAAATACGTGGTTGAAATGTATTGTGATAGAGTTGCAGCCTGCAAGACATATCAAAAGGAAAAGTATAATGATGCCAGTGCCCTGGAATACTACAATAGGGGCAAGGGCCGATACATGATGCATCCTAAAACAGCGGCTTTATTGGAAGATATGCTTACATATCTTGCTGAACACGGTGAGAGTGCGACAAACGAATACATTCGTAAAAATATACTAAAGAATAAAAAGTAATTTGGAGATAACATTATGGAAAAAGAGAAGAAAGTATTATATTCAGGTATGCAGGCAACAGGAAAGCTTACCATTGGCAATTATATAGGAGCATTAAAGAACTGGGTAAATCTTCATGAGGATTATGATTGCTTCTTTGGTGTTATGGATTTACATTCCCTTACAGTTAGACAGAATCCTACAGAATTTAGACAAAATGCAAGAAGAATCTATACACAGTATGTGGCTGCAGGACTTGATCCTCAGAAAAACTGTATTTATTTTCAGTCACATGTGCCAGCACATGCTCAGTTAGGTTGGATTCTTGACTGCTACACATACATGGGCGAGCTTAACCGTATGACTCAGTTCAAGGATAAGTCTGCAAAGCATGCAGATAATATCAACGCTGGTCTATTTACATATCCTGCATTAATGGCTGCAGATATTCTTTTATATCAGTCTGATTTAGTTCCAATCGGGGCAGATCAGAAGCAGCATTTGGAAATCTGTAGAGACGTGGCAGAGCGCTTCAACAACATCTATGGTGATGTATTTACTATTCCTGAGGGATACTTCCCTAAGGCAGGTGCAAGAATTATGTCTCTTGCTGAACCAACAAAGAAAATGTCTAAGTCAGACGAGAATGTTAATGCTACAATCTATCTTATTGATGACAAGGATACTATTATCCGTAAGTTTAAGAAAGCAGTTACAGATTCAGATGCTGAAGTAAGATATGATGTTGAAAATAAGCCAGGCGTATCAAATCTTATGGAAATCTACGGCGTTGTTACTGGCAAGTCTATGGATGAAGTTGCCAAGGAGTTTGAGGGCAAAGGATATGGTGATTTCAAGCTTGCTGTTGGTGAAGCAGTAGCGGATATGCTTGAACCATTCCATGTTCGTTGTGCAGAGCTTGAGAAGGATAAGGCATATATCGACGGTTGCATAAAGGAGAACGCTGAAAAGGCATCTTATTTTGCAAATAAAACTCTTCGCAAGGTTCACAAGAAGCTTGGTTTAACAGAGATGATTAGATAATAATGATATTGTTTTTAAGACAGGAGTGTGCTATGATAGCTCCTGTCTTTTTCTATTTTCAATTTTAATTCCAGAGGAGTTTAATTGTATAGTATTGTAAATACCGCTACTATTTTCGGTATTGATTCTAAACTTATATCTGTGGAAGCAGATATATCTGAAGGTATGCCCATTTTTGAGATGGTGGGTTATCTTTCATCAGAAGTGAAGGAAGCGAAGGAAAGGGTGAGAGCTGCATTAAAGAATGCAGGCTATGCACTTCCTATAAAGCGAATCACGGTCAATTTATCACCAGCAAGTATTAGAAAAACAGGAGCAGGCTTTGATTTGCCTATTGCTGTGGCTATTTTATCTGCTATTGGAATAATTAATTGCGAGAAGCTTCCATCTATATGTCTGTGTGGTGAAATAGGCTTAGATGGCAAAATTCAGCCTGTAAATGGCGTATTATCCATGGCTATGGAGGCCAGAAGGAATAATTTGCAGATAATGATTGTTCCTAAAGATAACTTAGTGGAAGCTAGGTTGGTAAACGATTTGACAACAATTGGCGTAAGCCAGATTTCAGAGGTAATCGAGCTACTAAATGAAGGTGTCTTCGAAGTCAAAGAAGAAGCACTTGAAATAGAAGAAACATCTCAGGAAGACATGGAGTACGATTTTTCCATGATTAATGGACAGCAGGCTTTAAGAAGAGCTTGCGAGGTAGCTATTTCAGGCATGCATAATATGCTTATGGTTGGACCACCAGGAGCAGGGAAGTCCATGATAGCGAAATGTATTCCTTCTATATTACCTGCTATGGATTCAGATGAGCAGTTAGAATTATCAAAGATTTATTCTGTTTGTGGAATGTTTGATGAACGGGGTGGTCTTATGAAGAAAAGACCTTTTAGAAGCCCACATCATACAGTGTCTCCACAAGGATTAGTTGGCGGAGGACAGAATCCAAAACCAGGGGAAATATCCTTGGCTCATGGAGGCGTGCTGTTCTTAGATGAGCTTACTGAGTTTACAAAGTCCACCATAGAAATGCTTAGACAGCCTCTTGAGGATAAAAAGGTCAATATTTCTAGGGCATCAGGAAGCTTTACCTTCCCGGCAGATTTTGTAATGGTGGCTGCAATGAATCCTTGTTCTTGCGGATATTATCCGGATTTGAACAGATGTCATTGTAGCAGGATGTCAATTCAAAGATATTTGGCCAAGATATCTCAACCGCTACTTGATAGAATAGATATTTGTGTAGAAGCGCCTACTTTGAATTTTGCACAGATTGCCTTACGTCAGAAAAACGAATCATCTGCTGATATAAGAGTCAGAGTTGAGCGTGTTCACGAAATTCAACGTAAGCGATACAAGAATTATGACTTTAAGTTTAACAGTCAGATCCCTAGTAGCCATATAGATATGTTTTGTCCACTGAAGGCTGAAGAAGCTAAATATATGGAAGAGATGTATGAAAAGTACTCCCTTACAGCCAGAACCTATCACAAGGTACTGAGAGTGGCTAGAACAATAGCGGATATGGATGGATGCGAGGACATTAGTCTTTTACATCTTCAAGAGGCTATTTGCTATCGAGGGCTAGATAAGCATTACTGGGAGGAGGGGATCTGATGGATAAACACCTTTACCAGTATTGGTTTATGCGAAACGAAGATATAACATATTCAAAGAAGCATAAACTTATTGATTATTTCTACGATAGTTATAATATCTATTTTGCAACGAAAAAGGATTTGGTGGATTCGGGACTCGTGGATAATAAAACAGCTGATGTTTTTATAAACAATCGAGCAAAGTTTGACTTATCTAAGGAGTATGAGGAATTTTCACATTCACCTTTTTCTTTTGTAACGATGGAGGATGTGACATATCCAGATAAGCTAAGAAACATCTATGATAAGCCTTATGGCCTTTATTATGTTGGAAAAATTCCTTCTTTTGAAAGGGCGATTTCCATTGTAGGGGCTAGGCAATGTAGCGCTTACGGCAAAAGACTTGCTCTCCAAATTGGAGAGAAGCTTGGACAAAATGGATACACTGTTATTAGTGGAATGGCCAGAGGAATTGATGCTTATGGCCATAAAGGATGTATAGATGCAGGGGGTAAAACTATAGCAGTTTTAGGAAGTGGCTGTGATGTGATTTATCCTACTGCTAATAGATTATTATATGAAGAGATTGTTTCATCTGGTGGAGCAATTATTTCTGAATATCAGATGGGAACAAGCCCGGTAGCAATGAATTTTCCTAGACGAAATAGGATAGTATCAGCTCTTTCAGATATTGTTGTTGTAATTGAAGCGAGAGAGAAATCTGGTTCTTTAATTACGGCAGATTTTGCATTAGAGCAAGGCAAAGATATTTTTGTTACTCCTGGAAGAATAGGGGATTCATTGAGTGCTGGAACCAACAAACTTATTGCCCAAGGGGCAGGAATCATATACGACACAGATCAGTTTATAGCTGATATAACAAATTTTTATGGACTAAATCCGAAGACAATAAACACCAAAAAGAAGCCTAAAATTATTCTATCGGAGGAGCAGAAAAGGGTATATAAATTGTTTGATGATTATCCTAAAAGCATTTCCACAGTTATAGAGGAAAGTGGCATGGATTATCTGAATTTACTGTCTGTGGTGCTTTCGTTAGAGCGGCTTGAATTGCTTTCAGAAGTGTTCAAAAATAATTACGTAAAAACAGCGTGATTTGTTGATGGATTTTATATGAAAATTATTAAATTGTTTTGTCAATAGGTAAAATTTTCCTTGAAAAGAAAAAAATAATGTTGTATAGTGATTTTCGATTTCTTTGTGAATAGGAGCAAAAAACATGGCAAAAAATCTAGTCATTGTGGAGTCACCAGCAAAGGTGCATACAATCAAAAAGTTTTTAGGTAGCAATTACGAGGTAATGGCATCCCAGGGCCACGTTCGTGATATGCCTAAAAGCCAGCTTGGCTTTGACCCTGAGAATGATTTTGAACCTAAATATATAACAATTCGTGGAAAGGGCGAGCTTCTTGCTGCACTTCGTAAAGAAGTGAAGAAAGCAGATAAGATTTATCTCGCAACTGATCCCGACCGTGAGGGAGAGGCTATTTCATGGCATCTTACTCACGCACTCAACTTACAAGATAAAAAGGTATATCGAATTACCTTTAATGAGATTACAAAGACTGCTGTAAAGAATTCACTTAAGAATCCTAGAGAAATTGATATGGATTTAGTTGATGCACAGCAGGCGAGACGTATGCTTGATAGAATGGTTGGATACAAGATTTCACCACTTCTTTGGGCAAAGGTTAAACGTGGCCTTTCAGCAGGTCGTGTACAGTCTGTTGCTCTTCGCATTATTTGCGACAGAGAAAAGGAAATTGAACAATTTATTCCACAGGAATATTACACTCTTGATGTATTGCTTGATGCAAAGGATGCAAAAAAGCCTATCGTTGCTAAGTATTATGGTGATACATCGGGCAAGAAGGATATTTCTGACAAGGAAAGTCTTGATAAAATCATGTCTGATTTAAAGGGCGCTGATTTTAATATTGCTTCAATCAAGCGTGGAACAAGGGAAAAGAAAGCTCCATTACCTTTTACTACATCTACAATGCAGCAAGAGGCATCAAAGGCTTTGAATTTCTCAATTCAAAAGACAATGAGTGTTGCTCAGCAGCTTTATGAAGGTGTTAGCGTTAAGGGACACGGAACAATCGGTCTTATCACTTATCTTCGTACTGATTCAACAAGAGTATCAGATGAAGCAAGAGCAGCAGCAGAACAGTTTATTACTGGCAATTACGGTCAGGAATATTTATCAGCCCCTGTAAATACAGGTAAGAAAAATAATGGCAAGGTTCAGGATGCTCATGAAGCAATCCGTCCTGCTAATATCGAATTGATTCCATCTGAGATTAAAGAAAGTCTTACTAGAGATCAGTTTAGATTGTATCAGCTTGTATGGAAGAGATTTGTGGCAAGCCAGATGGCTAATGCTGTTTATGATACAGTTTCATTAAATGTTCAAGCAAAGAATCATGTATTTACAGCATCTGATTCTTCAATTAAGTTTGATGGATTTATGATGATTTATGTTTCAGCAGATGATGAGGCAGAGTCAAAGACACATCCATTATCAAAGCTTACAGAAGATACAAAGCTTGGATTTAATTCTTTTGAGGAAAAGCAGCATTTTACACAGCCAGCGCCTCATTTTACAGAAGCATCTCTTGTAAAGACATTGGAAGAGCTTGGAATTGGTAGACCATCTACCTATTCACCTACTATTACAACTCTTTTAAAGCGTCATTATATTACCAAAGAGGCAAAAAACCTTTTTGTTACAGAGCTTGGCGAAGTAGTCAATTCAATTATGGAGGCTTCATTCCCTATAATTGTTGATGATAAATTTACTGCAAACTTGGAATTACTGCTTGACGGTGTTGAAGAGGGAACAGTTGAATGGAAATCTGTTGTAAGAAACTTCTACCCAGACCTTGAAAAGGCAGTTGAAGTGGCAGAAGAGGAACTTGCAAAAGTTGAGATTCATGATGAAGTTACTGATGTTATCTGCGAAGAGTGCGGAAGAAACATGGTAATTAAGTTTGGGCCTCATGGAAAATTCTTAGCTTGTCCAGGATTTCCAGAATGTAGAAATACAAAACCATTCCTTGAAAAGATAGGAGTGCCATGCCCTAAGTGTGGCGGTGATGTAGTTATTAGAAAGTCTCAAAAGGGAAGAAAATTCTTTGGATGTGCAAATCATCCTGAGTGTGACTTTATTAGCTGGTCAAAGCCAACCACTGAGAAGTGTCCAAAGTGTGGAACTTATATGGTGGAAAAGGGTAATAAACTTGTTTGTGCAAATGATGATTGCAGATTTGTAGAAAATCAGAATAAATAGTAGTAAATTTTCTGAAATTTATTGCGATTTGTTCTAATCGGTGCTATAATTGGTACAAATTTCACATTAGTTCGGGGACGACAGTTAGATTGATTTGGCACAATACAGTGTTTAGATTCAGGAGGAATACATTTTAAATGAGCGTACAGTTATTAGACAAGACAAGAAAGATTGGAAAACTTCTTCACAATAATAATTCATCAAAGGTTGTTTTCAACGACATTTGCTCTGTACTTACAGAGATTTTGGATTCTTCAGTACTTGTTATTTCTAAGAAGGGTAAGGTCCTTGGACTTTCACACTTACCAAACACAACAGAAATCGGTGAGTTAATCGTTGACGAGGTTGGCGGATTTATTGATCCACTTTTAAACGAGAGATTACTTTCAATTCTTTCAACAAAGGAAAATGTTAACTTAAAGACATTAGGTTTTGAAAAGTCTGATATTGATATGTATTCAGCAATCATCGCACCAATTGATATTGCTGGTGAAAGACTTGGAACACTTTTTGTATACAGATTCGATAAGCAGTACGATATCGATGACATCATCCTTACAGAGTACGGTACAACAGTAGTAGGACTTGAGATGATGCGTTCAGTAAATGAAGAGTCTGCTGAGGAAAACAGAAAGCTCCAGGTTGTTAAGAGTGCTATTTCTACACTTTCATACTCAGAGCTTGAAGCTATCATCCATATCTTTGATGAGCTTGATGGAAACGAAGGCGTTCTCGTTGCTTCAAAGATTGCTGATAGAGTTGGTATTACAAGATCAGTTATCGTAAATGCTCTTCGTAAGTTTGAGTCAGCTGGTGTAATTGAATCTCGTTCATCTGGTATGAAGGGTACATACATCAAGGTTCTCAACGACGTTGTATTTGATGAGCTTAATGAGATTAAGAAAAATAAATAATTAGGATTTTATTTTAAAGGGACTTACATTTGTAGGTCCCTTTTTTGTTATATTTCATAACTTAAACACAAAATTATTTTATGATGAAAGTGATAATAAGATGGAGATTTGTATTCTATATTTCCATAATATTCGCGAAATACAACACTATTAATGGCAATTGAGTAAATGAATGAAGGACACTATTTCTTGTGTTTAGATTTTATAAAATATACTACATGATGTAAAAAAGCCTTGTGTTTTTTTACATATAATTTATAATTAAATTAGTCTAGGAGGATTGTATATATGATTAGTTCAGATGCATTTGGATATATCAACTTACTTGATAATACAGCAGATGTGAGCTGGCAGCGCCAGACACTTATTATGAATAACATTGCAAACGCTACAACTCCTGGTTATAAGAGACAGGATATAGAGTTTGAGAGTGTTCTTAGAAAAGAACTTATCAATACTCATGAGCGTTCCTTGGAAAGAGCAGTTAATGTCTTAGACGATGATGGAAATCATGTTGATGGCATTGAATATACAGATTACGAGAATTATTCTTACAGACTTGATGGCAACAATGTTGACATGGACACAGAAAACGTAGAGCTTGCTTCTGAACAAATCAGATATCAAACTCTTACAACTAGTGTCAACAACGAAGTTGGACGTTTCAAGTCAGTTATTTCATAAGCATGATTGTTAAATAAACGGAGGAAAGGCTATGGGATTATTTCAACCTTTTGACATTGCTGCATCAGGTATGACAGCACAGCGTTTCAGAATGGATGTTATCGCTGAAAATATTGCAAATGTCAACACCACTCGTACAGAGAATGGTGGCCCTTACACACGTAAAATAGTTACATTTCAGGAAAAACAGTTAAAGGCGGGCAATCCTTCTTTTAGAAATATTCTCAAAGAGAGTACAGCTGCATATAATGGAAATGGTGTAAAGGTTTCGAAGGTATCTGAGGATACAGAGACAGACTACATCATGGAGTACGATCCATCTCATCCAGATGCTGACGAAAATGGATACGTTAGATATCCAAATGTAAACACTGTTACAGAGATGACTAACCTTATCGATGCCAGCCGTGCATACGAAGCAAATACCACTGCATTCCAGGCTATTAAGTCAATGGCGACAAGCGGTATTTCAATTGGACAGGGATGATATTAAAGGAGAATTAAATGGACGTTAGTTCTATTCAGAGTTTATATGGCGCAACGCCAGTTACATCAAGCGAAACAAAAGTAAACGCAGATACAGGATTTCAAAGCATGCTTAATTCTGTTATGAGCTTATTAGAGGACACAAACTCACAGATTCAACAGGCTCATAAAGAAGAAGTTGCGTTTCAGCTTGGTGAGACAGACAACACTCATGATTTGATGATTGCAGAGCAGAAGGCAAACATTGCATTACAGTATACAGTTGCGGTACGTGATAGAGTGCTTGAGGCTTATCAGCAGATTATGCAGATGCAGGTCTAATTAGGTATTATTAAAGGGAGAACAATATGCCAGAACAAATTCAAGCTATCATTAATCGAATACTTGAATGGTGGAGAAAGTTTACTAGAAGACAGCAGGTGTTGATAGTATCAATTACTGCTGTTGTTATTGTGTCATTTATAATATTAGGAGTGATTATTTCTCGTCCTACTATGGTTCAGTTGATTCAGTGTGAGGACGGAGTGCAGGCAGCATCGGTTAAACAGCTCCTTGACGACGAAGGAATCGCATACGAGACAAGTGAGGATGGCTTTACTTTCTATATTGAGGACAAGGATAAAGCTAATGCCAATGTTTTACTTGGATCTAATGATATTCCTAGTTCAGGATACTCTATCAACGATGTTGTAGACGGAAGCTTTTCTACAACCGAGGCTGACAAACAAAAGAAATATAAGCTTTATCTTGAAAATCAGTTTGAGGAAATGTTGGAGTCTCAGACTGCTGTTAATTCTGCAACAGTTATTCTTACTATTCCTGAGCAGGATGGAACAATTCTTGCTAGAGAAGCAGATTCATACGCCAATGTTACACTTGATTTAAATTCACAGATTTCAGGAGATACAGCTGCTGGCTTAGCTAGAGCGCTTGCTGTCAATCTTGGAAATGATGATACAGAGAATATCTTTATCATGGATACAAATGGTAATGTTTTATTCTCCGGTGGTGACGCAGTTTCAGCTGCAGGAAATGCTAGCGCAAATCAGGATGTTCGAGAAAGAGCTAGTAGTGAAATTGTAGATAGAGTGCATACTGTTTTGGAAGGAACAAACCTTTACGATGATATTTCTGTAGGCGTTAATCTTTCAATGAATTTCGATGAAAACAGTTATGTTACTTACGATTATTCTGTAGATGAAGGTCGTACAGAAGGTTATTTGGACAGTGAGTCAGGTTCAAACTCAACCAACACTTCAGGTGCAGGTGGCGTGCCAGGTACAGATTCAAATGACGACGATACTACTTATGTAATCGAGGATGGTACTGAGTCTGAAAGCACAACAGAAGAATTTTACAAGGATTATCTTCCAGATGAAACCATCACAAATCACACAGATGAAATGGGTAAGAGAGAGCTTGAAAATTCTTCAATTTCTGTTACCTGTAAAACATATGCAATCTACAATCAGGACAAGATGGAAGACGACGGTACTCTCGAGGAATTGGGACAGACATTTGATGAATTTGTAAAAGAAAATTCTGATCCAGTTCAGCTTGAGGTTACAGATGATATTGTAGAAGTAGTTGCGCAGGCTACAGGATTCCCAACATCAAGCGTTAAAATCGTAGCTTACGAGATTCCAATGTTCCAGTATTCTGAAGGTTCAGGAATTGGTCTTACAGATATCCTTCAGATTGTACTTGCAGCACTTATCTTCTTAATGCTCGGCTTCGTTGTATTCAGAAGCATTCGTACAGAAGAAGAGGAGCCTGTGGAGCAGGAGCTTACAATTGATGATTTGATTGCTTCTACACAGGAAGAGGAAGAAGAGCTTGAGGACATCGGTTATACAGAGAAGTCCGAAGCTCGAATATTAATAGAAAAATTCGTAGACGAAAAACCAGAGGCTGTAGCACAGCTTTTGAGAAATTGGCTAAACGAGGATTGGGGATAAGCTATGGCTACTGAAGATTTAAATGGCGTACAAAAAGCGGCTATACTTCTTATCGCTCTTGGTCCGGAGAAGTCTGCTCAGATATTTAAACATCTCAAGGAAGAGGAAATCGAAGAATTAACACTTGAGATTGCTAATACCAGGAGCATTTCTCCTGCCTTGAAGGAAGAAGTTATAGAAGAGTTCTATCAGGTTTGTCTTGCACAGCAATATATCGCAGAAGGTGGTATTGGCTACGCAAAAGAGCTTTTGGAAAAGGCTCTTGGCGACGACAGGGCTCAGGACGTTATCACAAAGCTTACTGCATCTTTGCAGGTTCGACCATTCGAGTTCATTCGAAAGACCGAGCCTTCTCAGGTGTTGAACTTCATACAGGACGAACATCCACAGACAATTGCTATGATTCTGTCATATCTGTCTGCTGGTCAGGCATCCCTTATTATCGGTGCTTTGCCTCCAGAAAAGCAGGCTGATGTTGCGAAGCGTATTGCTATGATGGATAGAACCAGTCCTGAAGTTATTAAAGAGGTTGAGCGAGTGCTTGAAAGAAAGCTTTCTTCACTTATCAATCAGGATTACACTATCGCCGGCGGTGTAGATGCGGTAGTAAACATTTTGAATACAGTAGACCGTGGTACAGAAAAGCGTATCATGGAGTCTCTGGAAATCGAAGAGCCAGAGCTTGCTGAAGAAATCAGAAAGAAGATGTTCGTATTCGAGGATATCTTGCTTCTTGATGATAGAGCTATTCAGCGTGTTCTTAGAGATGTTGATAACTCTGATCTTGGTGTGGCTCTTAAGGGAGCAAATGATGAGGTTCAGGCGGCTATATTCAAGAACCTTTCTTCTCGTCTTGCTGCAATGATCAAGGAAGATATGGAATTCATGGGCCCTGTACGTATGAAAGATGTAGAGGAAGCACAGCAGAAGATTGTAGGTATAATCAGAAAGCTGGAGGATTCCGCAGAGATTGTAATTTCAAGAGGTGGAGGAGACGAGCTTGTTGTCTAGTAATAATGTCATTTACGGCTTCCAGGTTGCACCAAATGTTCCAGATGAGGAAGGCGAAACTGATCAGCTTGTAATTGACTCAAATGAATTAGCTAAGCAGCTGATTCTTAAACAAGAAAGAGAATATAAAGCGAAGCTTCTCGAAGAAGAGCGAGAGCGTCGTTTAGCAGCTATGCGTGAAGCTGGCGAGGAAATTCCTGATGGAATGGATGCTGATGAGTTCTTAGGCTTAGCCGATACTATCATGCAAAAGGATGAGCCGGATGTATCTGCTCAGGTAGAAGAGCTTTTGGAAGACGCCAGAAATCAAGCACAGGCTATTATTGATGATGCGAATGCTCAGGCTCAGGAGATTCTTAATGCAGCACAGCTTAATGCTGATGCTATGAAAAATCTTGCTCGTCAGGATGGCGAGAAAGAAGGATACAACGAAGGTACTCAAAGAGCTGCTCTTGAGTTGCAAGATGCTCAGCAACAAATGCGAGCAGAGGTTGAACGTGTCCAAAATGAATATATGGAGCGTCAGCTTCAAATGGAGCGAGAAATCGTAGAAATGTGCCTTCCTGTATTTGAGCATGTGTTTGCTGCAGAGTTATCAGGTCGAAAGGATGTAATATATCATCTTTTAGATCATTGTATTATGAAAATTGAGCGTACTGGCCAGATGCAAATCAAGGTCAGCGATGCAAATGCAGAATATATAAAGAGCAAAAAAGATGAGATTCAAGGAAAGGTAGGAGCTGAGGTAGGACTTGATATTATCGCAGATCCCCTTTTGAATGATGACCAGTGCATTATCGAGACTGATGGTGGAATTTTCGACTGCAGTATTGATACCGAACTGGATAATCTTATTAGAGAGATAAAAGCCTTGAACTAAGGAGAATGATTTGGACCAAAATTCACTAATGCAGCTTGTTGAAAAGGATTATTTTAAATCTCTCGGCAAGGTGGTTAAAGTAGTTGGACTTACAATTGAATCAGTTGGGCCTGAGGCCAAGCTACGTGATTTATGTGAAATCATTGTAGAAGGCTCTGAGGAAAGAATAAAAGCAGAGGTTGTCGGTTTTAAAGATAAACGTCTGCTTTTGATGCCTTATGAGAATGTAGAGGGAATCGGCGTAGGATGTATGGTTGAAAATACTGGGCATCCTCTGGAGGTTGCTGTTGGAAATGAGTTATTAGGCCATTTGGTTGATGGACTTGGAGTGCCATCGGATGTTGATGATTTAACTCAGTTTGACAACATGGTTAATTATCCTGCAGAAGCTGATCCACCAGATCCAATGTCTCGTGTAATCATAAAGGAGCCTTTGTCTTTAGGGGTCAAGGCTGTTGATGGTTTGATTACTGTAGGTAAGGGACAGAGAATTGGTATTTTTGCTGGCTCAGGTGTTGGTAAATCTACACTTATGGGTATGTTCGCTAGAAATACAAAGGCTGAAATAAATGTTATCGCTCTTATTGGAGAACGTGGACGAGAGGTTAGAGAATTCGTAGAAAATGATTTGGGCCCAGAAGGTATGGCTCGTTCCGTAGTAGTTTGTGCTACCTCTGATAAGCCGGCCCTAATCAGAAAGAAAGCTGCTTTGACAGCTACTGCAATTGCTGAATACTTTAGAGACCAGGGAAAAGACGTCCTTCTTATGATGGATTCACTGACTCGTTTTTCTATGGCGCAAAGAGAAATCGGCCTTGCATCAGGTGAGCCTCCTGTTACAAGAGGATATCCACCTTCAGTATATTCGGAAATGCCTCGTCTTTTGGAGAGAGCAGGCAATTCTGCCGTTGGTTCAATTACAGGTCTTTATACCGTACTCGTTGATGGTGATGATTTTAACGAACCTATCACTGATACAGCCCGTTCAATTTTGGATGGACATATTATGCTTAACAGAAAGTTGGCTCAAAAGAATCATTACCCTGCTATTGATGTGCTACAGTCTATTTCCAGAGTTATGTCTGCTGTAGCTACACCAGAGCATAAGGCCGTGGCAGGTAAGCTTAAAAATGTTCTTGCTACCTATCAAGAAGCAGAAGATTTGATAAATATTGGCGCATACAAAAATGGTTCAAACAAATCTATTGATTATGCTATTAAAAAGATCGATGCGGTTAACGAATTCTTGTTACAGCAGACACATGATAGATTTGAGTATGATGATATTATTGAGCAAATGACAGCTATATTCCAGGATTAATAAGGAGTGAATTATGGCGAAGTTTGTTTACAGAATGCAAAACATTCTTGAGCTAAAACAGAAAATCGAAGAACAAGAGAAAGCTAATTTTGGAATGGCGACTGCCAGGTTCAACGAAGAGCAGCAAAAGCTGCGAGAGTTGATGATTAAGCAGGCAGGCTATGAAAGACAGTTAAAAGAGCTTTCTATTGGTGATATTGATATTAGTAAAATCAAAACCTGCAAAAATGCAATTTCTTCGATGAAGGTTGCCCTTCGTGATCAAATGATAGAGCTTTCAAAGGCCCAAAAAGCAATGGAAGTTGCTAGAAAAAAGCTTAATGAAGTCATGATGGAGCGAAAGATGCATGAAAAGCTTAGAGAGCATGCGTTTGAGGAGTTCCTGGATGAGCTTGATTATGAAGAAAGCAAGATAACAGATGAGTTGGTAAGTTATTCATATTTTAATGCAGAGAAAGAGGAAGAGTAAGTTATGGCAGATGTAACAGAAGAAGTAGGAAGCACTACTGAAGAAGATCCAAAGGCTGCAAAGAAAGCTGAAAAAGAAGCAAAAAAGGCTGAGAAACAGGCTAAAAAAGATGCTAAGAATAACGGCGAAGAGGGAGCTGATGATGAGGAAAGCTTAGGTATTGGCGGAAAACTTATCATGGGCTTTGTTGTGCTGTTGATTATTCTGATTTGGCTTGTTATTTTTGCGTTCCTTGTAAAGATGGACGTTGGTGGATTTGGTTCGACAGTGCTATTTCCTGTTTTAAAGGATGTACCATATGTTAATCGAATCTTACCTGGTATTGAGGAATACATCCCGGCAGAAGAAGATGAATATGCAGCTTATACTACAGTTGAAGAGGCTGTAGATCGAATCAAAGAACTTGAGGTGGAAATAGAAGAACTCAAGGAAACAGGCACACAAAATAGTGATTATATTGCAGAATTAGAGGCGGCTTCAGCAGAACTTGCTGAATACAAGGCTAACGAGGCAGCATTCGAAGAAACTAAAGAAAAATTTTATGAAGAGGTTGTTTTTTCGGATAATGCACCCGATATAAATGAATATAAGACTTACTATGAGTCTATAGAGCCTGAGAATGCTGAAGCTATCTATAAACAGGTGGTTTCTCAAATCCAAACGGATGAAGAAATCGAAGATTATGTTAAGGCATATTCAAGCATGAAAGCCAAAGATGCAGCTGCCATATTTGATACTATGACAGATGATTTTGACCTTGTATGCGAGATTCTCTCAGCTATGGACGCTAGTACAAGGGCAGATATTTTAGCTGCTATGTCCGAAGAAAATGCAGCTATTATAACCAAGATGATGGAGCCTTAGTCTTATATTTGCAATTTGAAAAGAGAATATAAGAAAGGAGGACAACACATGACAAGTAGCAATGTTTCTAACTTGCTGGTTCAAGTGGGAAATGTCAATGTGGATCTTGTGGATGCTAAAGCAGAGCTTCCAAAATCAGGATTTGGATTTGACAAAACATTGCAGAATGCCATCAAGCCTAGTGATGTACCTGCACCTGCGGATAATTCTAGTCAAGCAGATGTAAGCAACAAATCCTTCAGTGTATCAAAGGAACCAAAGGTTATCAAAGCCGAAGAAAAGCCTGATACAGTAAATGAAGAAGTTGTTGAGAAGGTAAATGAAGCGGTAGACAAAGTTAAGGCGGTCATTGAGGAAGAGCTGGATGTTACTGAAGAAGACATTGAAAAAGCAATGGAAACTTTAGGGCTTACGGTTATCGATTTATTAAATCCTCAGGATTTAGCTCAGCTTGTAGCTACACTTACAGGCGAGAATGATTCTATCGCATTAGTAATGAGCGATGAATTTAAAGGTATTCTTGATGTAGTTAATGAACTCACAAATCAGCTATTTGAAGAAACAGGTATTTCCTTTGTTGAGGTAAAGGATATTGTTATTTCTTATGCTTCACAGGAAATGATTGATGTGGATGTGCCTAAGGACGAAAGCCTTACCCAGGTTAATCCTGAAGAGGTTCTTGAGGTTGCTGAAGAGATGCCAGAGGAGCCAGCGACAGTCCAGGTTGAAACAACTATTGTTAAGCCTGAGGATAGCTCTGAAAGTACAGATTTTGTATCAGAAGATACAGAACCAAGTCAGCAAATCACATTAAAAGAAAGTGTTGATGTAAAGCAGTCTGATTCAGAAGATTCATCTTTTGAACAGCCTAATGCTAAAACTCAAGAAAACGTAGTTTTAAAACAGGCTACAAAGCCTTCAGAACCAATTATTCGAAATGATGGAATGATTTTTGGAGAACCAAGAATCGAGATTCAATTCTCGCCAGAAGAACAGTTGGTATCACTTCCTACAGGTCAGACAGTTTCATCTGAGGAAATTGTTAACCAGTTAGTTGAACAGGCTAGGATTCTTAATGAGGCAGAATCTACAACAATGGAAATGACTCTTAACCCAGAGGGATTAGGAAAGATTTTCATGGAGGTCACTCAAAAGGGTGATGAAATAACTGCAAGAATTTTCACTGAGAATGATGCAGTTAAACAGGCGTTAGAGTCTCAAATGGCAAATCTTCGTGTAGAGATGACTCAAAATAGTTCCGCTAAGGTTACTTCAATCGAAGTTTCAGTTGGAACACATGAGTTTGAAAAGAATCTTGAAGAAGATGCTAGAAATGAGCAAAGACGTGATGAACAGGCAAATCAGTCAGAAAAACGAAGCAGCAGAATTAATCTTAACAGCATGGATGATTTGACAGGGCTCATGTCGGAAGAAGATATTCTTATAGCTCAGATGATGAAAGATAATGGTAATACATTAGATTTCCAAGCATAACGGGAGGAGGAAATAAATGGCGGAAGATTTATTAGTTGGTGCGCTTACTAATGGGCAGTACAAAAAGACAACTGCTTCAACAGAAGCAACTAAAAGCGAAACTACAAATTCTACTTCAAAAACAGCATCTAAAAACAACGGTACTGAATATAATCAGGAAATGTTTTTAAAGCTTTTGACAGCAGAAATGCAGTATCAGGATCCATTGGAGCCAACAGACAACAGTCAGTACGTTACACAGCTTGCATCATTTACACAGATTGAAACACTTCAGACAGTTAAATCTAGTATGGAAAGCCTTCAGGCCAACAGTATGGTTGGAAAGGTTGTTTCGCTTACATCTGATGGTAAAACTGTTGAAGGCAAGGTTGATTACGTCACAAAAGACGATGATGATGTCATGAAGGTATCAGTTAATGGTAAGTTGTATGACATGTCTAAAATCGATTCTGTTGTTGATGAGGAGTACTACACTGCTAAGTATCTTTCAAGTCTTTTGACAGATGCTATCAATGCACTTCCAAAGGTAGAGGAAGTTACTCTTAAGGACGAAGAGAAGATTGCTACAGCAACTGGTTACGTCAACGCAATGGATGCATATAGCCTTTCATTTGTTAACGAAGACTTAATCAAAAAGTACAACGAAGTAGTTTCACAGTTTGAAAAACTAAAATCTGCAAAAGAAGCTGCCGATAAAGAAAGTGAAGAGGCGGCAGTAGAAGAAGCTTAATTAGGAGGGATAAAATGAGCAATTTAAATATTAATCCAAATTTCACCTCCATTGAGCAGGTAGCTGGAACATATCTTAACCCAGCTCAAGAGTCCAGACCACTGGGCAACCTTAACGGTGCATCCTTTGAGGATATTTTTAAGCAGAAGCTTGAAAGCGCTTCAGAGCTTAAGTTTTCAAAGCATGCCACTCAGAGACTTGATGATAGAAATATTAAGCTTTCTGAGGAACAATCCCTTAGACTTGAAGAAGGCGTACAGAAAGCCTCTGAAAAGGGAATTACTGATTCTTTAGTATTAGTTGATACATTGGCATTTATCGTTAATGTACCTAATCAAACCGTAGTTACAGCTATGGATCAGACTGAATCAGACGAAAACATTTTTACAAATATTGACGGTGCTGTTATAGTTTAGCTGGACCTTATGGAAGCTAATTGTTCCCGACTGACAGAAGGAACAAACAGTCACCTCAATAGCATTATGCTTTGAGGAGGTCATTCATTATGATGAGATCACTTTTCTCTGGTGTTGCAGGTCTTAAGACACACCAGACAAAGATGGATGTTATTGGTAATAACATCTCCAACGTAAACACAGTTGCGTTCAAATCATCTTCAACCACTTTTTCTGATATTATGTATCAGACAACTTCACAGGCATCAGGCGCCACAGAAAACCGTGGTGGTACAAATGCTAAGCAGATAGGTCTTGGTGTTACTAATGGAGCAACAAAAATTTCCATTACTTCATCAGGTGCTGCTCAGTCTACTGGTGATGCTCTTGATATCAGACTTTCTGATACAAACTCAACAAATTTCTTTATCGTTAATAACGGTTCTGAAAACGTATTTACAAGAGCTGGTTCATTCTATATCGATGGTAATGGTAACCTTGCCATGACAACAACTGGTTATCTTGTAATGGGATGGCAGACAGATACTACTAGTGGAACTCCTGTTGTTATTCAGGATACAGTTTCTCCACTTAGAGTTATGGCACCTGAAAATCTTACAAGTGCACCAGAAGCAACTACACAGGCTAACTTCAGCGGTGTAATCGATAAAAACGATACACAGTTTAGCTCTACAAATGGTTATGTTCGTTCATTTACTATCTATGATAACCTTGGTTATTCTTACACAGCTAAGTTCTCATTTAAGCTTGTAAATGGAACAAAAGGCGAATACACTGTAGAGCTTACTAACTTATACGATCAGGATAATAACGATTTGCTTGCAAAATATGTAGCTGATGGCGGAAACAAGTCAGATATTTTTGGTACTACAAACCCTGTAGATCATACATATTCAGCTGCAGATGGTAGTAACTACACATTCGGTAATACAACTACTGGTGATTTAGCTCTTTATGTAAATGGAGATACAACTGTTCCATATCTTTACGATGCAGCTTCTCAGACATTTAGCAATGGAACAACATCAATTCCTTTAGCATCTGCAGTAGCAGGCTTGTCAACTGATGATACTGTTACAGGAGTTACTTATGCAAGTGATTCTACACTTACTATTACAACAACTACTATAAGCTATGATCTTAAGTTTGATACAAGCAAAGGTAATCTTACATCTGCAGGAGAAGATGGACAGTCACAGCTTGTAATGAACACTTCTTTACTTGGACCTAATAGAGCTGACGCTGCATTGGCAGATGTTACAATTGATTTTTCGCTTCTTACAATGTATGACAACGGTGGAACATCTACAGCTGTTGGTAACAGAGGTACATCTGAGGATGCTTCTGTTGGAGCAGGTAAGAAGCTTGGTACTATGACAGGTCTTTCAGTATCAAGTGACGGACGAATTTTTGGTTCATATAGCAATGGTAATACAGTTCTTTTAGGGCAGATTCCAGTAGCACAGTTTGCTAATGCATCTGGTCTTGAGGAAATGGGTGATAACTGTTATAAGACAACACTTAACTCAGGCGAGTTCGATGGTATTGGACTTGTAGTTTCAGCTGATGGTTCTGCAATGAACACAGGACAGCTTGAAATGTCTAACGTTGATTTGTCTGCAGAGTTTACTGATATGATTACTACACAGCGTGGTTTCCAGGCAAACTCACGTATTATCACAGTATCAGATACAATGCTTGAGGAACTTATTAATCTTAAGCGTTAATAATTTATAGTCTCTAAAAGCCAAGTCGTTAAGGCTTGGCTTTTTTGCTGAAAATCTAAAAATTCTGTGAAGAAACTATATTTTGTGGTTTGGACATGGAAAAAACACAATAATATGAGACGATTTTACTGATAAAAGTAGACAATAATTTATAAATCTAGTAAAATAATCACAAAAGTGTATACCGTGTATTTCTATACATTTTACTAGTTTTTACTCAATTTTTTATAGGATGGTGATTGCTTTGGATATAGCTTCTTTAGCTGGTTTAGTACTCGGTGTCGTAATGGTTATCTTCGGTATCGTGTCTTCTGGTGGTGTCGCAGCCATGGCAAACTTCATAGATGTTCCATCAGTTATTATTACTATCGGTGGTTCTTTGTCCTCTTGTATGGCGTGTAACAAAATGCCAGACTTTATCGGAGGACTTAAAGGTATCACACTAGCTATCAACGAACCAAAGGTTGGTAGCCCAGCTGATAGCATATCTCAGATTATAAATCTTGCGAATATTTCCAGAAAAGAAGGTATATTGGCACTTGAAGAAGCTGCCAATGGAATAGAAGATGAATTCCTTAAAAAGGGAATTAATCTGGTTGTAGATGGTACTGATCCTGAATTGGTTCGTGCTATTCTTGAAACTGATTTGGACTGTATGGAGGATAGACATAAAGTAACTATTAACTTCTGGTCTAAATGGGGTGAAATGGGACCTGCCTGGGGAATGATTGGTACACTGGTTGGTCTGGTAAACATGTTAAAAAACCTTGAGGATGCATCAACAATCGGTCCTAACATGGCGGTTGCGTTGCTTACAACTTTGTACGGTTCACTAATTGCAAACTGGCTTACAGGCCCAGTCGGTACAAAGCTTGGTGTTAACCATTCTCTCGAGGTTATGACAAAGAGTATTACTGTGGAAGGCTTACTTTCAATTCAAGCCGGTGAAAACCCACGTGTAATAGAAGAAAAGCTTAAATCCTTCTTGCCACCTGCATCTCGTGGTGCTATCGGCGAAGGCGAAGGAGGAGGTGAGGGCTAATGGCAAAGAAGCAAAAGCAAGAGGAAGCTCCTGCTGGTTCTCCTGCCTGGATGGCCACCTTCTCAGACTTGATGAACTTGCTACTATGTTTCTTCGTATTACTTTTCTCTATGTCTAGTACAGATACAGAAAAGTTTCAGGAAGTTATTGCAAGTATTCAGTCTAGCTTTAGTATTTTTTCTCAGGGCGGTACCTCAATTGGTGAGGGCCAGATGATATCATCAGGTATCAGTCAGCTTGAGATGTTTGACGACTATTTCAATAGTGTTCATGATGGCGATGATGAACAGTATGAAAAAGAAGGCGCAAGTGAAAATGAAAACGAGGGAGAACAATCAGAGGACGGCTCCGCTACAAATGAAGGGGATGTTAGTTCTAATGGAGTTTCTGTAGAGGAAGCTCAGGAAGCCCTTGAACAAGCTGGTGCAGGCGAAAGCGAATCAATCGCAGAAGAAATCGAGTCTCAGCTTAGTGAATATGGTCTTCAAGACCAGGTAGAAGTAGATTTTAATGCAAACTATGTAATGATTACCATCAATGGTGCGTTACTGTTTGATTCAGGTAAGGCAGTTCTTACAGATGATGCCCTTACTATTGTAGATAATCTTTCAAAGATACTTGCTCAGTATGATAACAATATCATCGAGGTAGAAGGTCATACAGATAATGTTCCAATGTCATCTGGAACTTATGAAAACAATGATGTGCTTTCAATGTATCGTGCACTTTATGTTGCAGATAGAATCAGAGAAGTCACAGATTTGAATCCAGCATACATTAAATCAGCTGGACGAGGAGAGTATGTACCTATTGCTGACAATAGTACAGCAGAAGGACGCGCTAGAAATAGACGCGTTGAAATCAAAATATATAATTCATACTCGTCAGATATAGCCGAGTAGAAAGGCAAATCATGAAAAAGAATTTGATTACAGTAATTATACTGGCACTGGTTGTTGTGAATCTTGTTCTTACAGCGGTTCTTACAATTACTATTATTCCTGAGACACAAAAGGCCAATGAGCTGATCACAAAGGTGTGCTCTGCAATCGATTTGGATTTGCAAGCAGGAGATACAGCTGGATCTCTTAGTATTGATGTGGCTGATATGGTAGATTATCCTGTTAATGGTGGCGAGACACTTACAATCAACCTTGTTGATGGATATGCAGTGCTTGGTATATCATTATCACTTGACAGCACAAACGAAGATTACGCTACTTATGCAGCTGATGGTACTTTGACGGCCCAGGACAATATCATTAGTGATAAAATAAATTCAGTTATTAAAAAGCATACAGTTCAGGAAATGATAGATAATGAAGATGAAATCAAAGAAGAGATTCTTGAAGAGCTTCAGACCTTATTTAAATCTTCATTTATCGTTAGAGTGAACTTCTCTAGTGCTACTTATCAGAAACAGTAATCTGTAAGTAGAAATTATTGGGACGAATGGTGGTGAGAAAGCTTGGGAGACGTTCTTTCACAAAACGAAATAGATAATCTGCTTAATGCGTTGACCAGTGGTGAGCTTGACGCCGAGGAGATTAAAAACAATAAAGAAAAACCAGTAAAGAACTACGATTTTGCTAGACCTTCTAAGTTTTCTAAGGAACACCTTAGAACAATGGAAATTATTTTTGAGCATTATGGCAGATTGTTATCAACAAACTTGCCTATATTCCTCAGAAAGAATATACAGGTAGAGGTTATGAACTCGGAAGCTGTTACATACATGGAGTTTTCAAATTCTCTATCAAATCCAGTTCTTTTAGGTATTGTAGATTTTTCTCCCCTTGAGGGAAATATTATCGTAGAAATGGCTTCTAATCTTGGCTTTGCCATGGTAGACAGAATGCTTGGCGGAGAGGGCGAACCTCTTGATAAGATTAGAGACTTTTCAGAAATAGAGCTTCTCATTATTGAGAGAGTAATGACATCATGCGTAGACTTGCTTAGGGAACCATGGGAAAACGTTTTGGATGTACATCCAAGACTTGAGCGAATTGAGACAAACTCACAGTTTGCTCAGATTATATCCCCTTCAGAGATGATTGCTATTGTTACAGTCAATATTAAAATTGGCGATGTAGAAGGTCTTATGAATATTTGTTTACCTTTTATTACATTAGAGCCAGTTATGGACAAATTGAACACAAAGTTCTGGTATAGTAGTCAGAAGGAGAAAACAGGTGAAAGCTATTCAGATGCTGTGGAAGCTTTAATTAATCACGCTAAGATACCTGTAAAGGCAGTTCTTGGCAATAGCACAATTACCGTTGCGGATTTTTCACAGCTTCAGGTTGGAGATATAGTCAGACTTGATACAAAAGTCGACGATGAGTTGGATGTTTTCGTGGGAGATATTAAGAAGTTCCAAGCCCTTCCGGGAGCATCAGGCAAAGATTATGCGGTTAGAGTGACACAAATTATAAGGGAGGAACAGTAGAATGGGCGATGGTGTATTATCACAGGATGAGATAAATGCACTACTTAGTGGCGGAATCCCCGATGCCCCAGCTGGCGAGCCATCATCTGGTGGCGGAGAGCTTTCAGAGCAGGAAATCGATACAATCGGTGAAGTTGCCAACATAAGCATGGGAAGTGCGGCCACAACTTTATTTTCTCTTGTTAATCAAAAGGTTGAGATTTCAACACCAGTTGTTAGCGAAACAAACTGGCAGGAATTAGCATCTGGTTACGACAACTCTTGTGTAGTTGTTCGTATTGGATATACAAAGGGTATTGATGGTAGCAACGTTCTTGTATTAAAAGAAAATGATGTTAAGGTCATTACCGACCTGATGATGGGCGGAGATGGAACCAATACAGATGGTGAAATTTCTGATCTTCATTTATCAGCTATTTCAGAGGCGATGAATCAGATGATGGGAGCTAGTGCAACCTCACTGTCATCAATGCTGAACAAAATGGTAGATATTTCACCACCAACAGCGCAGCTTACAGATTTAGCTACGATAGACGGTGGAGAGATAGATGAATTCTTGAAACACAATTTCGTAAGAATTGCTTTCAAGATGGAAATTGGAACATTGGTAGACAGTGAGATG
Organism: Pseudobutyrivibrio sp. JW11; assembly: GCF_900115355.1. Classification (NCBI taxonomy): domain Bacteria; kingdom Bacillati; phylum Bacillota; class Clostridia; order Lachnospirales; family Lachnospiraceae; genus Pseudobutyrivibrio; species Pseudobutyrivibrio sp. JW11. The sequence continues at coordinate 71,834 of NZ_FOWB01000006.1, forward strand.
ATGCAGTTGTATCCAATCTCACTTGCCAAGGAAATGTGTGGTTCTGTTCTGAACAATATGGAATCTGATTCCAATTCGACAGTTGATGACGGTGTTGCAGAAGCTGCACCAGCACCAGCACCTGCTCCACAGGCTGCACCTCAAATGCAGGCACCACCTCAGATGGACCCAAATATGATGCAGGGACAGCCAATGCAGGGACAACCTATGATGCCATATATGTACGCTCCTGGACCTCAGGTAAATGTACAACCGGCACAGTTTACTCCATTTGGACCAGGCTTTGCAGCTCAGTTCGCTCAGGAGAATATCGACTTGATTCTTGACGTTCCTTTGGAAGTTACAGTAGAATTAGGTCGTACAAACAAAACAATCCAAGATATTTTGGATTTTGCACCAGGTACCATCATCGAGCTTAATAAAATAGCCGGTGAACCAATAGATGTACTTGTTAATGGCAAGTATGTGGCAAAAGGCGAGGTAGTAGTTATCGAAGAGTCTTTTGGCGTACGAATAACAGAAATTATCAAAGAATAAATATATTTAAGGAGATGAAGACATGGCAAAAAACATTTTAATCTGTGATGACGCTGCTTTCATGAGAATGATGATTAAGGACATTCTCACAAAGAATGGCTACAACGTAGTCGGAGAGGCTGAGAACGGAAAGATTGCTGTTGAAAAGTATTCAGAGCTTTCTCCAGATCTCGTTCTTCTTGACATCACAATGCCAGAAATGGATGGCATCGGGGCTCTTAAGGCTATCAAGGAAAAGGATCCTAATGCATGCGTTATCATGTGCTCTGCAATGGGACAGCAGGCAATGGTTATCGAGGCTATTCAGTCTGGTGCCAAGGATTTCATCGTTAAGCCATTCCAGGCTGAGCGTGTTCTTGAGGCTGTTAAGAAGGTTATCGGTTAATCATGCTATTTCTTTCAGCGGTTGGAGAGAGCATCTTTCAATTGATTTTTGCTTTAGTGGTATTCGTAGGAGTGCTTGCACTTACTGCGTTTGTCACTAAGTGGATTGCAGGTTATCAAAAGTCCCAGGGGCTCAATAGAAATCTTGAGATTGTAGAGGGCATCAGACTTGCAACCAATAAATATGTTCAGATTATTAGGGCAGGTGAGGATAGATATTTCGTGGTTGCAGTTGGCAAAGACGAAGTTACCCTTTTAGGGGAATTATCCTCATCTGAACTTAAAGAACTGGATACTACTGATACATCTGTACAGATGCCAGTAGATTTCAAATCGATTTTAGATAATCTTTCAAGAAAGAAAAATTAACTGATTGGGCAGAATGTTATGAGTAAATTCAAGAAGGCGTACGTAATCTTTAGCTTGGTCATCACAGCTATGGTTGGTTGTTACGCCCTTTTTATGAGTAGTACAACTGTACATGCAACTGAATATAGTGCAGAATATGGGGCAGACAATGAGGATTACGGTGCAACAGATAATGCACCAAATGCTTCAGACGAGGTTGTTGGAGGCGGAGGATTTACGCTTAGCTTTGATGGCGAAGATGGAAACTTTACGGCTACTCTTAGAATGCTGTTAGTTCTTACAATCATTACGTTATCCCCCTCGATTCTGATAATGCTAACATCCTTTACCAGATGCGTAATTGTTTTACATTTTGTCCGCGCTGCTATTGGAACCAATACAGCGCCTCCAAATCAGATTTTGATTGGGTTGGCGTTGTTTTTAACTTTGTTCATTATGTCGCCTGTACTTACGCAGATTAAGACAGAAGCGATTGATCCATTTGATGCAGGTGAAATCACTCAGGACGAAGCAATAGACAATGCAATTGCACCTGTTAGGGAGTTCATGTATGGTCAGACACAGACAAAGGATTTGGATTTGTTCTGTGATATTGCTGGCATTTCGTATGAAGTAGATGACTACGATTCTGTACCATTTACTGTCGTTGTTCCAGCTTTTATTTTATCTGAGCTTAGAACAGCTTTTATTATTGGATTTCTAATTTATGTTCCATTCATTGTTATAGATATGGTTGTTGCATCTGTACTTATGTCAATGGGTATGATGATGCTTCCGCCTACCACAATATCCCTACCTTTCAAGATATTGTTGTTTATATTGGTAGATGGATGGAATCTTGTTATTGGCGGGTTAGTCAAGACATTCTATTAGAATTATTAAGGAGAGAATAGGTTATGACTGAAGGACAGGTCTTGGACATTATCAGGAATGCTATATACATTCTTCTGATTACATCATTACCACTTTTACTAGTGTCTCTAGTAATCGGTCTTATAATCAGTATTTTTCAAACGGTCACATCTATTCAAGAGCAGACTCTCACCTTTATTCCAAAGATAGTAGGAGTATTTGCTGCGCTTATGTTTTTCGGCCCATGGATGCTTACAGTTTTGACGGAATATATCACACAATTATGGGCTAATTTTAGTATTTACTTAGGCTAGATGGATGTTTAGTATTGATTTTACATTACAAAATTTTGAATACTTTTTATTGCTCCTTACCCGCATATCCATGTTTGTAGTAGTGGCGCCTTTTTTCAACACAAGTAATACGCCGGCCAGAGTAAAAATTGGTTTTTCGGCACTTGTTTCACTGCTTCTTTATTTCGTAGTTGATTTTAGCGCCTTGGATTATTCTACTGTTACAGGATATGCTTTTTTAGTTGTTCAAGAAGCAATAACAGGGCTATTAATTGGATTCAGTACATATTGCTGCAATTTCATTATCCTGTTGGCTGGTAACATGATAGACATGAATATAGGTCTATCTATGGCTCAGGAGTATGATCCAACACTTCAGACAGAGGTTTCTGTTACAGGTACCTTATACAACAATTTCATTATGATTTTTCTTGTATTGTCTGGAATGCATAGATATATCTTTAAGACATTTTGTGATGCGTACACACTGATTCCAATTGGTGGAACGATTTTTAGATGGGATTCCCTTCTTAGTTCTACCATTATGTTTATTACAGAAATCTTTGTAATAGCATTTAGAATTATTCTTCCAGTATTTGCTGTAATTATGATACTTAATGCAATACTTGGAATTATGGTTAAGGTTGCTCCACAGATTCATATGTTTTCTGTTGGTGCACAGCTTAAAATTATCGTTGGTTTTGTAGTATTGTTCTTAACAATTTTCCTATTACCAGACGTTGCTGCATTTATTTTCAAAGAAATGAAAAAGATGCAAACTCTATTTATTCAGGGGCTTTATTGATGAGGGATAATTATCAGGTTTTAATTCCATATAATCTTCAATTCTTTGCTCCAGATGGTGAAGGCGGAGAGAAGACTGAACAACCTACCAGTAAAAAGCTTTCTGATGCTAGAAAAGAAGGCAAGGTTGCAAAAAGTAAGGAAATTGTTAATGGTATTGCGTTGCTGGGATTCTTTTTGGGGCTTAGATTGTTCCTTGGATTTGCTGGAACACGTATAGAAGATATATTTGCTTGGATATATGCTATAATACCAGATATAGTAGCTATGAATGGTGATGGTATGACTATTGGCACAATAAGTGGAATATTTAGAATCCTTGTAGCGAAGACTTTTATTGTTCTTTTACCATTTTTAGCTATAGGTTTTGTGACAGGATTTGTTGCTAATCTTGTGCAGGTAGGATGGAAGCCTACTATGAAACCATTAGAGCCAAAGCTTAATAAATTTAATCCAGTCAGTGGATTTAAACGTATTTTTTCAAAGCAATCAATTGTTAACCTTTTGATGGCATTGGCAAAGATATTTTTGATAGTTTACATTGCTTATACTAGTATTAAGGATCAGGCTAATAACTTATTTATTTTATATGATGTTGCTTTAAAACAAGCGCTGAGCCTTATTTTCCAGATTATCGTGGATACTGGTATGAAGATTAGTATAGTGTATATAGTTCTTGGCTTTGCTGATTATGCATATCAACGCTGGAAATTCAATGATGATATGAAAATGACCAAGCAAGAAGTCAAAGATGAATATAAGAATTCCGAGGGAGATCCTCAGATTAAAGGACAGCAGAGACGTAGGATGATGGAAAGCTCGCAAAGGCGTATGATGCAAAATGTGCCTCAGGCTGATGTAGTTATTACAAACCCTACACACTTGGCTGTTGCAATTTTATATGACAATGAAAAGGATGAAGCTCCGAAAGTTATTGCTAAAGGTGAAGATTATTTAGCAAAACGAATTAGGGAGGTGGCTGCCGAAAATGATGTTCCAATCATGGAAAATAAGCCACTTGCCAGAGCGCTATATGCAACGGTAGATGTGGATGAGGTTATTCCTCCTGAGCTATATCAGGCTGTTGCTGAAATCCTAGCAGTTGTATACACACAGCGAAATAAAGCTGTTTAGAAATAATTTTTGAGAAAGGGGGATGCTTATGGATTTAACTGCTTCAGTTAAAAAGGCTGACGTTGGTATTGCATTGTATTTGCTAGCTGCAGTTACATTCTTTGTAATTCCTATCCCCAATTTTATCCTTGATATAATGATTGCTTTCAACATTTCAATAGCACTCATTATATTGATGAATGTATTGTTTGTGCAGGAAGTTTTGGATATGTCATTCTTCCCTACACTTTTGCTTTTTACTACTATTTTTAGAATTTCCCTTAACGTTTCATCAACCAGACTGATTCTTTCAACAGGTGATCCAGGAAACGTTGTATCAACATTCGGTAGTTTCGTTGGTGGTAATAACCTTGTCATTGGTGCCATCATTTTCCTTATTTTGATTATCATCCAGTTTATGGTTATCAATAAAGGTTCTGAGCGTGTAGCTGAAGTATCAGCACGATTCACTTTGGACGCTATGCCTGGTAAACAGATGGCTATCGATGCGGATTTGAATACCGGAGCAATTGACGATGCAGAGGCCAAAAGACGAAGAGACAAGATTCAAGAGGAATCAGCATTCTTCGGAGCTATGGACGGTGCTACAAAGTACGTAAAGGGAGATGCTACAGCAGGTCTTATTATTACAGTTATCAACCTTGCTGGTGGTACAGTACTTGGCATTATGAACCAGGGACTGCCATTTGCTGAGGCGATTCAGCAGTTTGGTATTCTTACAATCGGTGATGGCCTTGTATCACAGATCCCTTCACTTTTGATATCTCTTTCAACAGGTATTCTTGTTACAAAGGGCTCAAAGGCAGCAGATTTCTCAGGCACTTTGGTAAAGCAGTTATTTGGAATACCAAAGGTTTTATATATTGTCGGTGGAGCTATGGTATTCCTTGGAATAGCTACACCACTTAACTGGGTATTGTTCCTTGCCTTTGGTGCAGCATTTATTATCACAGGATATTCTATTTCAAAGACACTTGGCGAGGAGGAGATAGAGCAGGAGGTTGCTGCAGAAGAAACCGAGGCAGAGGAAATTCGAAAGCCGGAAAATGTTGTTTCATTGCTTCAGGTTGATCCAATCGAGCTAGAGTTTGGTTACGGTATTATCCCTCTTGCGGATGTTAATCAAGGCGGCGATTTGTTGGATCGAGTTGTTATGATTAGGCGACAGATTGCACTTGAATTAGGTACTGTAGTTCCTATTATTCGATTGCGAGATAATATTCAGCTTAATCCAAATCAATACATTATTAAGATTAAGGGTATACAGGTAACAGAAGGAGAAATCCTTTTTGATCATTACATGGCCATGAATCCAGGTTACGTTGAAGAGGAAATTACAGGTATTCCTACTTTTGAGCCTTCATTCCATCTTCCAGCTATTTGGATAACAGAAAGTCAGCGTGAAAGAGCAGAATCACTTGGATACACAGTAGTAGATCCACCATCAATTATTGCTACACACCTGACCGAAGTTATTAGAAGTCACATAGCAGAATTGCTTACTCGCCAGGATGTTCAGAATCTTATTGATAATCTTAAAGAGAGCAATCCAGTTATTGTTGAAGAGCTTATTCCTAAGCTGCTTGGATTGGGCGATGTTCAGAAGGTATTGCAGAATCTTCTTTCAGAAGGAGTTTCAATCAGAGATTTGCTTTCTATTTTCGAAGTATTGGCAGATCATGCAACAACTACTCATGACACAGACGTACTTACCGAGTATGTTCGTCAGGGATTGAAGCGAGCAATATCAGGCAGATATTTTGCACCTAATGAGGTCACTCAAGTAATTACTGTTGATCCTAAGGTTGAGCAGGATATTATGGCATCAATTAAACAGACGGAACAAGGAGCATATCTTACACTTGATCCAGAACGTATTAAAGCAATTATTGCTTCCCTTGAGGAAGAAATCAAAAAACTTGAGGATATGGGAAAAACACCTATTGTTGTTACATCTCCAATAGTTCGAATGTATTTCAAAGGTTTAACACAAGATTATGTAAAGGATCTTATCGTTGTTTCCTACAATGAAATTGATTCAAATGTTGAACTTTCATCTGTAGGCATGGTAACAGGGTAGAATAAATGACTATTAATAAGTATACGGGAAAAACTGAAGAAGAAGCTATGGAAAAGGTCCGCAAGGAGCTTGGAAGTGCGGCTGTCATAATGAATGTAAAGGTGGTAAAGCCTAAAGGACTTGGTGGTCTTTTTAAGGGAAACACATATGAGGTTACAGCGGCTGTAGAAGACGATGGATTCTCTAATGATGCAAAAGCTTTTGCAGTTCCTACTCAGCAAGAACCACAGGTGGAGGCTGCTGCGGAGCCTAAGACAAGCACCTTTGAGGCTGTTGCAGATGATGCAATCAAACTTAAGGACGCTTTTTCTGCTGTAAATGAAGTACTTGAGAAACAGGAAGCTGCAAGTAAAGATTTTGAGCCACTTTTTGATACAGCACCTAGAGCCCAGGTTTTTGAACCTACTTACTCAAAGCCAGTAGGAGCTCGTCCAGTGCAGCCACAGCCAAAGCCAGCAGCACCTACATACAGTGAGCCGGTTCCAAAGCCTACCGTAAAAAGAGAAATGCCACAGAGAACTGCGGTTAATGACTTTGATGATAGCATTCAGGTAAAGCATGGAAATTCAAAGCCATCTATTGACGGTGATAATCATGTATTCGTTAAGATGCTTTACAATGTTCTTCTTGAAAATGAAGTTCAAGAAAAATATATCAATCAAGTCCTTGAGGATATGGATAAGGTGCTTCAAACAAGCCATTCTTTAGATAATTTGCTTTCAAATGTATATCAAAAAATGGTTCTGAAGCTTGGCACTCCAACAAAGATTGAGCCAGGAGAGAGAAGACCAAAGGTTGTATTCTTTATTGGACCAACAGGCGTTGGCAAGACTACAACAATCGCTAAAATAGCCTCAAAGTTTAAAGTGGAGGAAGGCAAGAAGGTTGGTCTTATCACAGCCGATACATATCGTATGGCTGCGGCAAATCAGCTTCAAACTTATGCAAATATTCTCGGTGTTCCTTTAAATGTTATTTACTCTGCTGATGAGCTTCTTGATACAGTAAAAAAGCAGAGCAGAGAATACGAGGACTTGGACGTTATTCTTGTTGATACCATTGGTTTTTCACATAAAAACGAAGAGCAGCGACAGGATACAAAGAAGCTTATAAATGCACTTGATGGTTTCTATGATACAGAAGTATATCTTGTGCTTTCAGCTACAACAAAGCATAGAGATTTAATTGATATTGCCGATTCTTACATGGAATTTGCTGATTTTAACTTGATTTTTACTAAGCTTGACGAAACAAAGTGCCTTGGCAATATTTTCAACATGAAACAATATACAAAGGCTCAGTTATCTTATATTACTGTAGGACAAAATGTACCAGACGACATTGAAATCCTTAACACCCAGAAGCTGGTAAAACAGTTATTGGGAGGAAATTTAATGGATCAAGCTGAAAATTTACGAAATGTTATAAAAGCTCAAAACATACGAAGTGTTGAGAGAACTAAGGTTATTACCATCACATCTGGAAAAGGTGGCGTTGGTAAGTCCAATATGGCAGTTAATCTGGCAGTTCACTTTACACGTATGGGCAAGAGAGTAATCATCCTTGATGCAGACTTTGGCCTTGCAAATGTGGAGGTTATGTTTGGAACTTTGCCTAATTACAATCTATCAGATGTAATTTTCAAGGGAATGAGCATCCGAGACATTATAACTACAGGCCCAATGGGGATTGGCTTTGTATCAGGAGGTTCAGGAGTTGTGGGTCTAAACAACCTAAATCGTGAACAAATTGCGTTTTTAGTCCACAACCTATCACTTTTAAATGATTTATGTGATATTCTTATAATAGATACAGGTGCGGGGGTTTCAGATCAAGTCCTAGAATTTGTTCTTGCATCCCCTGAAGTGGTTTTAGTATCTACACCAGAACCAAGCTCACTTACAGATTCATATTCCTTGATGAAGGCGCTATACAAGAGCCCTAAATATTCAAAGGAAGGCACTAATGTTCATTTGGTTGCCAATAAAGTTGAAAGTGAAGCCGAGGCAAATGCGGTCTATACCAAATTGCGTTCAGTGGTTCAAAAGTTCCTGGGGGGAGATTTGGATTATCTAGGATATGTGCCTTACGATAATCAGCTGGAGAAGGCTGTAAGAAATCAAAAGGTAGTATCTCTTGAATATCCATCTTCAAGAGCTGCGAAGAATTTTGAATCATTGGCTGCAAAGCTATTGAAAAAGGATGATAACACCCACTTTAGATGGGGTGTTTCTCATATATTTAACTCATTGTTGAAGGATAGGGCATAGCTTATGGAAATTATAGATCTAAGACCTGGCACACCTATTGAATTTTCAATTGCCAGCACAAATTCTGACATTGAAAACAATATCGAAGAGGATCGAAGTATTTATATCTCTAGTGTTTTTGGTGTTACAAAAAAAGGAGAAATAATTTTTCACATTCCTACTCGAAAGGGACACACTGTAACAATACCAATGAATGTCCCATTTAATGCAGTTTTCAATACAAAAAAGGGATTATTTCAGCTTTCCGGTGAAATTACAAAACGTGGAAGGCTTGAAAACTTTCCAGTATATGTTTTTGTTCCTAGCACTAAGCTTTCAAAGGTTCAAAGGCGTGACTACTTCAGATTTCAGTGTCTAATTCCTGTAAAGGTTTTGCCAATACCACAGGATGTGGCAATTCTTCCAAACATGGATTTAGTAGAAGATGATTTGGAAAAATATGGTAATACATATGGAGCTCCAGTATCAGGAAATATTCTTGATTTAAGCGGCGGTGGAGCGAAAATCAGTGCAAAGACTGATATAAATACTGATAGATATATGTATGTGTCTTTTAAACTTAAAACTCGCACGATAGACCAAACAATTAATGTTATAGCAAGACGCATCAAAACCGAAATAAAAAGCGATTCTGGTATGTACGAACATCGTATAGAATTTTTGTTCAAAGAGCCGGAAGATAGGGAGACTATAATAAAGTACATTTTTGACGAGGACCGACGTTTAAGAAAAAAAGATCAGGGGTAAAGAATGTATAAGATTTTAGTTGTTGATGACTCTGCACTCATGAGAAGGATTATCTGTGATATTATAAACGCGGATAATGATTTTCGTGTAATCGACGTTAGTGCAGACGGCGAGGACGCTTACAACAAAATAAAGAACAATTCTTACGATTTGGTTGTGTTGGATATGGTATTGCCAAAGCTTCCGGGTGTTGCACTCCTTGAGAGGCTCTACAATGAAAAAGTAGCATGCAATGCTGTACTTATCAGCTCATCCTTGAAAGAGGATGCTGACAGCACGATGAAAGCTATGGAATATGGTGCTTTAGATTTTGTAGTTAAGCCTATTCGTTCTAGTGGTGAAACAAGAGAAATCTTTGGCAAACAATTAGTAGACTCTCTACATAATGTTATTAAATCTAGAGCTTTCAGACCATCAGCTTCAAAGACCGGGTTTGCATCAGCTACCCAGGCAGTTGGAGAATCAAGAAGGAATACTGTTGAAAGGCTTGCAGGAGTTCGTAGTATACTAGCAGAGGCAAAAGGAGTTGGTAGTGCGCAAACCAATCCACCAGAGCCTAAAGCTCAGCCTATAGCAAAGCCATTAGTATCTAATGATAGACCAACAGTACCAAAGGGCACCGGAGTTAGAACCAAAAAGATTATAGCTTTGGCTTGCTCAACAGGAGGTCCACAGGCGCTACATACTTTTGTGCCAATGCTTCCTGCAAACCTATCTGTACCGCTTGTTCTGGTTCAGCATATGCCAGAAGGCTTTACAGCTTCACTAGCTGCGAGACTTGACCAAATCTCCGGCATCAAAGTGAAAGAAGCGGAAGATGGAGAATTCTTTAAACCAGGTGTTGTTTATATCACTCCTGGAGGTAAGCACATGAAAATCTGCGAAGACGGAAGTCGCGCAGCCTATTGTCAGCTTGATGACAGTCCACCTGTAAATAGCTTGAAGCCATGTGCAGATGTAATGTATCAGTCATTGGCTAAATCAAGCTTTGATGAGATTATTTGTGTTGTGCTTACAGGTATGGGCGCAGATGGTTCAGAGGGTATTAGATATTTGAACCAGTACAAAAAGACTTACGTTATTTCGCAAGAAGCTTCCACATGTGTTGTGTATGGAATGCCGAAGGCGGTGGAACAGGGCGGATTATCAAATGAAGTTGTTCCACTTAAATCAGTAGCAAATTCAATAGTAAAGAAACTTGGAGGTTTGTAAGATGGATGTAAGTCAGTATTTAGATATCTTTATCGACGAGACAAGTGGTCATATTCAGAGCCTTTCCGACAATATTATGGAGTTGGAAAAGGAGCCAGATAACAAGGATGTTGTTAATGAAATCTTCCGTGCAGCTCACTCTTTAAAGGGTATGGCTGGTACAATGGGATTCAAGAGAATGCAGCATCTTACCCACGATATGGAAAACGTTTTCCAGGAAGTTAGAAACGATAATGTAAAGGTTAATTCTTCACTTATCGATATTCTTTTCAAGTGCTTGGATGCTATCGAAGCATACTTGGATACTGTTAAAGCAACATCTAATGAGGGTACAGAAGAAAATGAAGCCCTTATTAAGCTTTTAAATGATTACCTTACACAGGCTGAAGGTGGTGAAGCACCAGCAGATGCAGCTCCTGCAGAATCAGCAGAGCCAGCAGCTGAAGCATCATCAGACGCAGCAGATGGCCCATTATTCAAGCAAATTAAGCTTGATCCTGAGGCTATTGAAAAGTTAAAGGGCGAAAAGCAGTTATATGGATTCACAATTCATATTAATAAAGAATGTTTGCTTAAGGCAGCTAGAGCTTTCCTTGTATTCAAAGCAGTTGAAGACTTTGGTACAATTATGGCCTTTGATCCTAGCTCTTCAGATATTGAAGATGAGAAATTCGAATTTGATTTCTCATTTATCTTATCTACAGAAGCAGAATTAGATCCAATTCTCGAAGCAGTTAAGGCTGTTTCTGAAATTGAATCTGTAGAGGCAGAAAAAGTAACACCTGAAATGTACGAAAAGAAGGAAGAGGAAGCAGCACCAGCAGAAGCGGCTCCAGCAGAGGCAGCAGCACCTGCAGCTCCAGCAGCACCTGCACCAGCACCAGCTGCTAAGCCAGCAGCACCTGCAGCTAAGGCAGGTGGCAAGAATCAGCCTGCTAACAAGCCAGTTACTTCTCGTACAATTCGTGTAGATATTGAAAAGCTTGACGCTTTGATGAACCAGGTATCCGAGCTTATTATTGCAAAGAACTCACTTGCTTCTCAAAGCAATGCATCTGGCGAGATTGATGGCCAGACATTACATGAAAATATCGAATACCTCGAGAGAATTACAACAAACCTTCACGAGTCAGTTATGAAGGTTCGAATGGTTCCAATCGAATCTGTAGTTGCTAAATTCCCTCGTATGATTCGTGACCTTGATAGAAAGCTCAATAAGCCAATGGAGCTTGTTATGACTGGCGAGGACACAGAGCTTGATAGAACTGTTGTTGATCAGCTTGGTGATCCACTTCAGCATTTACTTCGTAACTCTGCTGACCATGGTATTGAGTCTCCAGAGGATAGACGCGCAGCTGGCAAGCCAGAAAAAGGAACAATTTTCCTTAACGCTTTCCAGGAAGGCAACAACGTTATCATCGAAGTTGGTGATGATGGTGGCGGAATTAACACAGATAAGGTTCGTGATAAGGCTGTTGAGCGTGGATTAGTTACACCAGAAGAAGCAGAGAACCTTTCACAGAAAGAGATTATCGACTTCCTGTTTATGCCTTCATTCTCTATGGCAAAGCAGATTACAGATATCTCTGGTCGAGGCGTTGGTCTTGACGTTGTTAAGAGTAATATCGAAGCACTTGGCGGTGATGTAACTGTTAAATCAGTTATGGGTGAGGGATCTACTTTTACAGTTAGACTTCCACTTACACTTGCTATTATTCAGGCTCTTATGGTTGAAATCAGAGATGAAAAATATGCAATCGCACTTGCTTCAATTATGAACATTGAAAATATACCTAAGTCTGAAATCAAGTACGTTGAATCTAAGGAGGTTATCCACCTTAGAGGACAGGTTATTCCTCTTATTCACTTGGATAATATTCTTGATTTGGAGCCAAAGGAAAGCGACGAAGATACAATGACAGTTGTTATTTGTAAGAAGGGTGATACTCTTGGTGGTATTATCGTTGACAACCTTATTGGCCAGTTAGAAATCGTTATTAAGTCACTTGGTAAGCTTGACAACAACAAACTCATCAGCGGTGCTACAATCCTTGGTGATGGTGAAATCGCTATGATTCTTGATGTCAATGCAGTTATTTAATAGGAGGTGAGACCATGTCAGATTTAGCTATGTATGATGTAGTTGAAAAAGAAAAAAAGCAATACATTGTAGTAAAAATAGGCGGCGAGCATTATGGTATCGACATTTCCTATATTGATAACATTGTTCGTATGAGTAAAATCACAAGAGTTCCAAAGGCTCCTTCTTACTACAGAGGAGTTATCAATCTTCGAGGCGAAGTTGTTCCAGTTATGAGTCTTCGTAGAAGAATGAATCTTGATGATGATGAGTTTACAGATGCATCTAGAATTATTATTCTTAAGCTTGATGGCGGCGGATTAATGGGTGTTATCGTAGACGAGGTTAAGGAAGTTCTTTCATTATCAGAAGATGATATTGAGGCTCCATCATCTACACTTAAGAGCAAGAACTCATTTATTAACGGTGTAGGAAAGAATGGAGATGAGCTTATTTCTATTTTCGAAATTAGCTCAATTATTGGGGAGAACGATGCTTCTTAAAGGGAGGTAAGTATGCTCACATTAGATGAGGTTAATTCAAAATATTTTGACGTTCTCAAGGAAATAGGTAATATTGGCGCTGGCAATGCAACAACTGCCATCGCCAATATGCTTGGCCTAAGAATCGATATGAGCGTTCCAGAGGTGGCTTTTTTGCCAGTTGAGGATTTAGGCTCAGCGATTGGAGCAGAGGACGAAATTATAGTAGGCATTATGCTTGGTGTTGAACAGGACATCGATGGTTCCATGATGTTCCTTATGGATATGGCATCAGCTCATCATATTGTTAACAAGCTTATGATGAGAGATGATAGCTATGCTGAGCCATTCGACGAGATGGATTTATCAGCAATTAAGGAAATCGGAAACATTATTGCAGGATCTTATTTGTCTGCACTTTCAGGACTTACAAATCTTACAATAGTTCCTTCAGTACCTTTTGTAGCAGTAGATATGGCAGCAGCTATTCTTTCTGTGCCTGCAGTACAATTCGGTATATTCGGAGATAATGCACTGATGATCAATACAGAATTCTCTGATGATTTGGGAATCAAGGGGCATTTTATTTTGATGCCAGAAGAAGATTCTTATGCGAAAATATTAACGGCACTTGGTGTACCAATCTAAGGAGAGTGAGAGTATGGGGCAGATGATTAAAGTCGGCATGGCCGATCTAAAAATATGTAAAGCTCCGGATGCGCTGACTACTATTGGTCTCGGTTCGTGTATTGGAATTGCATTATATGATCCATCTACAAAGATTACTGGCTTGGCACATATAATGTTGCCTGATAGCACAGCTATTCGCAATAATTCAAATATTGCGAAGTTTGCAGATACAGGCATACAGAAGCTTTATGATGATATGCTTAAAGCTGGGGCAAACAAAATGAAGCTAGTAGCAAAAATAGCAGGGGGCGCTAAGATGTTTGAAATGCCTGGCGCGTCCGCTGCTGGCATTAATGTCGGGGAGAGAAATGCAGAGGCTTCAAAAGCGAAGCTAAAGGAGCTTGGAGTTAGGCTTGTTGCAGAAGACTGTGGCTTGAATTATGGTCGTACAGTTGAGATTTATAGCGAAACTGGAGAGTACTATATAAAAGCAGTTGGCAAAGAGCTTAAGATTATTTAAAATATATAATAAGTGGTTGGAGGAACAAATGAATACTAAGCCTATTCCTATAATAATTACGCTAGCAGCAGCGCTTATATCTTGTGTTGTTTCAATTGTACAAAGGGCGGGCTTTTCAGTTTTTCTTAGCCGTTTAGTTATTGTAGTTGCCGTTTTTTTAGTAATGGGAACTATCATTAAAATGGTGCTTGATTATTCCTTTCGCACATTAGAACCACCAGTATCCATTGATGATCAATTGGATGATGTAGTTCCAGATGCAGGGGATATTGAGCAAACAGAAGAAATCGACACCACAGAGGACAACTCGTTAGAATCAGAGGAAGGCTAAACATTTCTGATTAAACGTTACTAAAGGGGGCATAAATGAAGGCAGCTGACAAGGAAAAGCTTTGGGACAAATATAAGGTTAGCCCATCCCCAGAGCTTAGAGAGCAGTTAATACTTGAATATGCATCGCTTGTTAAAATTGTTGCAGGACGTCTTTGTATGTACTTGGGTAACACCGTTGAATACGAGGATTTATGCAGCTATGGTATCTTTGGCCTCATTGATGCGATTGATAAGTTTGACTTGGCAAAGGATGTTAAATTCGAAACATATGCAAGTCTTCGTATCAGAGGATCCATTTTAGATCAGATTCGTAAAATGGATTGGATTCCACGTACAATCAGACAGCGTCAGCGTATGATTGATGATGCAATCAAGACAATTGAAGCTCGCACTGGACACAGTGCTTCGGACGAGGAAGTCGCAGCAGAATTAAATATATCTTCTGATGAATTTTTGAAATGGCAATCACAGCTTAATGTTACTAATGTTGTTTCATTGAATGAATTTGTTGAAGCTGGAAATGAACCAGTTATGGAAGCGGAACACAATTCTCATTTCATTCAGCCAGAAGACAACATTTCTAAGCAGGAGCTTACACAAAAGTTACAAGAGGCATTAGATAAACTTACAGAAAAAGAAAAACAAGTCATTCTTTTGTATTACTACGAAGATATGACTTTAAAAGAAATAAGTGCAGCTCTTGAGGTTTCAGAATCAAGAGTATCACAACTCCATACCAAGGCCCTTCAAAAGATGAGAGGATCACTTGGAGAATACATGGGGATACTAATAAAATAGTGTTGGCAGTTTAATTGTGTGGTATTCCATAGGGAGGGAATGTTATGTCAATTAGTCCTATTAATTTTAACGGAATGATCCAAAACACCAACGAGATTAGCCATACAAAGGCTACTGAGGATCAAAAGCCAATGCTTCAGCAGGAAGTTTTGACGCAGACCGTCGAAAAGAAGCAGGAGCAGCAAGCCAAACAGGTCAATGATCTTTACAACGCAAAGCGTACAGAAGACAAATATGACCGTGAAGGCAATGGCAAAGGTTATGAAGGAAATAAAAAACGTAAACCCTCTAAGATTAAACAAGAAGAAAAGCTAGAAGGTGATGGAAAGGTATCTGAGAAGCCTACACCTTCATTTGATATGAGAGTTTAACAGGGGGACTGAAATGACCGTTCTTGAAATTACACTCCTAATCATAGGCTTAGCCTTTTGTATTGGGAGTTTTTTTGTGTCTGAAAAGTTATCAAGCAAAGACAAAGAAAATCTTCAAAAGCTTACAAAAGAGCAAATAGAAGAAATTATAAAAGACAAAATGGCTGATGCAAAGGTAGAAATGGAAGATAAGCTTTCTGCTACAATTGATGAGGCCATTGAAGAAATGGATCGAAAAACAGATAAAGAAACAAACGAGAAGATTATGCAAATCTCTCAGTATTCAGATACAGTTTTGGAATCTGTTGACAAGTCCCATAAAGAAGTTACATTCATGTATTCAATGCTTAATGAAAAGCAGCAGGATACAGTTGATATGACTAAAAAGCTTTCAGATTTAGAAGATACACTTGTTGCTTTGGATTCATCTATTGCTAAGAAGCTTGATTTACTTCGCGATAGAGAAATCGAAATATCCGAAGAAAAGCAAAAGCTAGAGCAGGCCAAAATCGAATTTGAGGCTCAATCTACTGAAAGCAAGGCAGCTGAGCCAGTATCATTTACTGAGGCTTTGGCTGAAAAATTTGCAGATGAAACAGTTCGTCCAAAACAAAATGACAATCTTGAAATTTTGACTCTTCATGACGAAGGTCTTAGCGAAGTTGAGATAGCTAAGAAGCTAGGTAGAGGTTTAGGCGAAGTTAAATTTGTTCTCGGATTATATCAGGAGGGCAAATAATGAGACTAAAATATTACATGAGAGGTATAGGCATAGGTGTCATTTTTGCAACACTTGTGCTTTCCATTAGTTTTTATTTCGGTAGAACTGATTTTTCTTCAAAGGAAATGACTGATGAAGAAATAATTGAAAAAGCAACAGAGCTTGGAATGGTTATGCCGGAAGACGAGGCATCTGAAGAGGAAACTCAGGATGAAACATCTGAAGACGATGCAGCCGCTTCTGAGGAACAACCAACAGAAGAAGCAGCGCCTGAAGAGACAGAAGAGACTGATGCTGAAAATGAACCTGTTGTAGAAAGCTCTGAGTCTACAGTTAAATACATTCCGTTTACAGTAAACAGCGGAGAGTCATCAGATACAGTTGCAGCTAATCTTTATAAGGCAGGTTTAGTTGATTCTGCATCGGAATTCAACGACTACATGAATACGCTAGGGGTTGATAACAGAATTCAGTCCGGCACATTCTATGTAAGAGCTGATAGTACATACGATGATATTATAGTTTTACTTGTTAACAAAGATCATAGAACAACAACACCACCCACTGAGTAACACCTAATAATAGGTGTTGCATGGTGGGTTTTTTTATGGTAAACTTTTAGAGCTGTTGAAAATACACGCATAAGGACTGACATTGGTTCCCAACCTACAGTAGGCGGGGTGGTTGTCAGGAGGAATTATGCGGAAGAAACAAACCAGGAGGTATTAAAATGAGTGTTATTTCAATGAAGCAGTTACTCGAGGCAGGTGTTCACTTCGGACATCAGACACGTAGATGGAACCCTAAGATGGCTCCATACATCTACACAGAGCGTAATGGTATCCACATTATCGACCTTCAGAAGTCTGTAGGTATGGTAGACGATGCTTACGATGTTATCTTCGACATCGCACAGCAGGGTGGTACAATCCTTTTCGTAGGTACAAAGAAGCAGGCTCAGGATGCTATCGCTACAGAGGCAGAGCGTTGCGGTATGTTCTATGTAAACGAGAGATGGCTCGGTGGTATGCTTACAAACTTTAAGACAGTTCAGACAAGAATCGCTCGTCTTAAGGAAATCGAGAAGATGGAAGCAGACGGAACATTTGACCTTCTTCCAAAGAAGGAAGTTACTCAGCTCAAGAAGGAGCAGGAGAAGCTTACAAAGGTTCTCGGCGGTATCAAGGAAATGAACCGTATTCCAGATGCTATTTTTGTTATTGATCCTAAGAAGGAGCACATTTGTATCCAGGAAGCACACGCACTTGGTATTCCACTTGTAGGTGTTTGTGATACTAACTGTGATCCAGATGAGCTTGATTACGTTATCCCAGGTAACGATGATGCTATCCGTGCAGTTAAGCTTATCGTTGCTAAGATGGCAGATGCTGTTATCGAAGCAAAGCAGGGTGAAATGAATGAGGTTGCTGAGGAGTCAGCAGAAGCAGAAGAGGAGGCATAATTATGGCAGCTATTACAGCAGCAATGGTAAAAGACCTTCGCGAGCAGTCTGGCGCAGGTATGATGGATTGTAAGAAAGCACTCACTGAGTGTGATGGTGATATGGATGCAGCTTTCGAGCTCCTTCGTAAGAATGGTGCTGCAAAGGCTGAAAAGAAAGCATCTCGTATCGCTGCAGAGGGTATTTGCAAAGTTGTAGTTGAAGGCAATACAGCTGTTGTTCTTGAGGTTAACTCAGAGACAGATTTCGTTGCTAAGAACGAGAAGTTCCAGACATATGTTGAGAAGGTTGCAAACCAGATCCTTAAGTCTGATGTTACTACAATCGATGAGTTACTTGCTCAGCCATGGGCAGAGGATTCATCAAAGACAGTTAACGACGTACACGTTGAGATGGTAGCTACAATCGGCGAGAAGCTTTCACTTCGTCGTTTCGAGAAGGTAGTATCTGACGGATTCGTTGTTTCTTACACACACGGTGGTGGACGTATCGGCGTTATCGTTGATATGGCTGGCGCTGAGAGTGATGCAGCTAAGGAAGCAGCTACAAATCTTGCTATGCAGATTGCAGCTCTTAATCCTAAGTATGTTAGCCGTGATGAAGTATCAGCTGATTACATTGCTCACGAGAAGGAAATCCTTCTTGCTCAGATCATGAACGATCCTAAGGAGTCACAGAAGCCTGAGAAGGTTATCAATGGCATGATCGAAGGTCGTGTATCTAAGGAGCTTAAGGAAATCTGCTTACTTGATCAGGTTTATGTTAAGGCAGAGGATGGAAAGCAGACAGTTGCTAAGTACTTAGAGCAGGTTTCTAAGGAGACAGGTTCTGAGCTCAGCATCAAGAAATTCGTTCGTTTTGAGACAGGCGAAGGTCTTGAGAAGAAGGTTGAGGATTTCGCAGCAGAGGTTGCAGCTCAGCTTTAATTTCAAATTTGTTTTCTTTGAAGAGTCCACATTTAGTGGGCTCTTTATTTTTTACCCCCTTTATATTGAGAAATCGTTGTGATAAAATAAAAGAGAAATTTTTATGGGGAGGATTTTGTTTTGGAGAGTTCATTTGAGGGGCTTGAGAGACAAAGGGCAAAGCGCAGACGCGTTGCCAGAATGAAAAAATTTATTGTCACTACTGTTTTAGTTTTTATGCTACTTACAATTTCTGTAATGAGCTTCCTTTTGTTTGAGGTTTTCTCTTTACAGAGGCAGTTGGATAGCCTTGCTAAGCAGGTTTATGTTACTACTGATGTAGAGAATGAAAGCGAAATGGTGGATGACAGTATATTGGATGATGTCTACCAAGTCGATAACGTTGATAATATTGCTGAAGAGGGTGATATACCTATGGTATATTTGACATTCGATGATGGCCCTAGCAGCAACACAGATGAAATATTAGATATTTTAGACGATTATAATGTAAAGGCTACATTCTTTGTTTGTGGCAAGGATTTAGAGCTTTACGGTGAACAATACAAGCGCATCGTGGACGAAGGTCATACTATTGGTATGCACTCATATAGCCATAATTTTGGCGAGATATATGCGTCTGAGGATGCTTTTGCACAAGATTATAACAAAATTCATAATTTAATATTAGAAACTACTGGTGTTGACACTAAATATTATCGTTTCCCAGGAGGAAGTAGTAATAAGGTCAGCACTACAAGCATGTCTACATTCATTAATTATTTAAATTATCAGGGCGCTGTATACTACGATTGGAATGTTGCTTCGGGAGATGCTACATCTTCTGCGTTTACAACAGAACAGCTTATTGATAATGTAATGAAGGATGTGGTAAAATACAAAACGTCTGTAGTATTGTTGCATGACGCTTCAAATAAAAATGCGACAGTTGAGGCTTTACCTGGATTGATTGAATCTTTACAAGAGCAGGGGGCCATGATTTTACCAATCACAGATGAAACAACCGTTATACAGCACGTAAACGTTGTACAATAAAATGTTATGGAGGAATTGTAATGGGCTTTTTTAAGGATTTCAAAGAGGATTTTAATGACGCTTTAGACGAAATGGCTGGCGCAGAAGAGACATCTACAGAAGAAGTTATGGTTAATACCTTAGATGGCGATATTGACGTTGAGTCTGAGCTTAACAAGCTTGATGGTCTTTTAGAGCAGGTCACTAAAAAGGTTGAAACACCAGCTGAAAAGCAGGCAGAGGCTCCTGTTACTACAGAGCCAGTAGAGGAGAAAAAGTCTTTCTTCTCAGAGACAAAGAAAGAAACTAAGATGGAGGCACCAAGAACAATGGATGTTATGGGAAATGCTGCTGATACTAACAGAGCAGTTGCAGATGAGAATGCAGTTATTACAGCAGGAATGAAGGTTACAGGTAATGTAGAATCAATCGGTTCTATCGAAGTACAGGGAGAAATTGTAGGAGATGTTGCATGTAATGGCAAGCTTGTTGTTACAGGTAAGGTTAATGGTAACTCATCATCTTCAGAGTTCTTCGCTGACGCTGCAAAGATCGAAGGCGAAGTAGTTACAACAGGTACAGCAAAGGTTGGCGTTGGTTCAGTTATCATCGGTAACATTACAGCTACATCAGCAGTTATCGCAGGTGCTGTAAAGGGTGATATCGATGTTAATGGTCCAGTAGTTGTTGATACATCAGCTGTTGTTATGGGTAACATTAAGTCTCGTTCAGTACAGATTAACAATGGTGCTGTTATCGAAGGCTTCTGCTCACAGAGCTACTCAGATGTTGATGTAAACAGCGTATTCGCAATCTAATAGATAAAGGATTATTACAAATGAAGAGAGTATTACTTAAGCTTAGTGGAGAAGCACTTTCAGGTGATAAGGGGTTTGGATTTGACGAAGCTACATGTATGATGGTAGCAAAGCAGGTTAAGAAGCTTGTAGATGATGGTGTTCAGGTTGGTGTCGTTATCGGCGGCGGCAATTTCTGGAGAGGCCGTTCATCAGAGAATATTGATCGTACAAAGGCAGACCAGATTGGAATGCTTGCTACAGTTATGAACTGTATCTATGTATCTGAAATCTTCAGAGCAGCAGGCATGCGTACAGCAGTACTTACACCTTTTGAGTGTGGCAATTGCTCAAAGCTTTATTCTAAGGATAGAGCAAACAAATATTTCGAAAGAGGAATGGTTGTATTCTTTGCAGGTGGTACAGGTCATCCATATTTTTCAACAGATACAGCTACAGTACTTCGTGCAGTAGAAATCGAAGCAGATGTTATTCTTCTTGCTAAGTCAATTGATGGTGTATATGACAGTGACCCAGCTAAGAATCCTGATGCAAAGCGTTATGATAAGGTTAGCATCCAGGAAGTTATCGATAAAAAGCTTCAGGTTGTTGATATGACTGCTTCTGTTATCGCAATGGAGCAGCAGATGCCAATGTATGTATTCTCTCTTAATGAAGAGGATTCTATAGTAAAAGCAATTTCAGGCAAATTTAATGGCACAGTAGTGTGTGTTAAGGAGGATTAATGGATAATATACTTTCAACTTACGAGGAGAAAATGACAAAGAGCTACAACAATCTCGAAAGCGAGTTTACTACTATTCGAGCAGGTAGAGCTAATCCACATATTCTTGACAAGATTACTGTTGATTATTATGGAGCACCAACTCCACTTCAGCAGGTTGCTAATATCTCTGTTCCTGAGCCAAGACTTATTCAGATTCAGCCTTGGGAGCCATCATTGGTAAAGGAGATTGAAAAGGCAATTAATATGTCTGATATTGGTATCAATCCTACAAACGATGGTAAGCTTATTCGTTTGGTTTTCCCAGAGCTTACAGAAGAGCGTCGTAAGGAAATTGCCAAAGATGTTAAAAAGCATGGCGAAGATGCAAAGGTTGCTATTCGTAACATCCGTAGAGATGCTATCGATCAGTTAAAGAAGCATTCAAAGGATGAAGGCGTTTCTGAGGATGAGATAAAGGACCTTGAGGATAAGTGCCAAAAGATGACTGATAAGTTCATCGCTGAGGTAGATAAAGCTGTTGAGGCTAAGACAAAAGAGATTATGACAGTTTAAACTAGTCTATTTATGGGGCACAGTTATTGTGCCCTTTTTCATTATATTTTATTTTGGAGGTGCTATGAACGTACCAGAGCATATAGCTATAATACTAGATGGAAATGGCAGATGGGCCAAATCAAAAGGAATGCCTCGTACATACGGACACACTGTAGGGGCAAAAAATGTCGAAACCATTTGTAGAGCGGCACATGATTTAGGAGTAAAATACGTTACTATGTACGCTTTTTCTACTGAAAACTGGTCTAGACCTGACGATGAAGTTAAAGCTCTTATGAAGCTTTTAGGGGAATATATAAAGACTTGTATGAAGACCGCCAAAAAGGATAACTTACGGGTTAGATTTATTGGTGATTTGACAAAGCTGGATGACAAACTTAGAGCAGCTATTGCTGAGCTTACAGAGTATTCATCACAGTTTACAGGTCTTACACTTACTATTGCTATAAATTATGGTAGTAGAGACGAAATGACTAGAGCAATTCGAAAGGTTGCTGAGGATGTTAAAGCTGGCAATATCAATTCAGAAGATATTACAGAGGATGTTTTTTCAAGCTACTTAGACACTAAGGATATCCCTGATCCAGATTTTATGATTAGAACATCTGGCGAGCAGCGTCTTTCAAACTATCTATTATGGCAATTAGCATATTCCGAGTTCTACTTTACACCTGTTCCATGGCCAGAGTTCACACCAGAGGAGCTTAAAAAGGCAGTAGAGGAATATGATAAGAGAAACCGTAGATTCGGTGGTATATAGGAAGGATTATATATGTTTATTACTAGATTAATTAGTGGAATTATTCTTGTAGCTCTTGCACTTTTATTTATTTGCACAGGTGGAGATGTTCTTTTAGCAGTAATGCTAGTTTTGTCTCTCATCGGTATGTTTGAGCTATACAGAATCTTTAAAGTTGAAAAGAGTCTACCTGGAATACTAGGGTATCTCGCTTGTATTACATATTATTTAGATTTAAGATTTCAATTTTGCCAGGATGTTATGGTAATTGTCCTTGCATTTTTGATTCTGCTTTTAGCTGTATTCGTGTTTAGCTATCCAAAGTTCCATAGTCATCAGATTATGGCAGCATTCTTTGGCTTATTCTACGTAGGAGTGATGCTTTCATTCCTCTACCAGACACGAATGCTTACAAATGGCCAGTTTATTGTATGGCTTATTTTCCTTTGTTCTTGGGGATGCGATACATCTGCATACTGTGTAGGCGTATTGTTTGGAAAGCACAAAATGTCTCCAATTCTTTCTCCTAAGAAATCTATCGAAGGAGCAGTTGGTGGAGTAGTTGGTGCAATGTTATTTACAGCGATTTACTGCTACGTTATTTCAGCAGTATTCAAGATGGATGACTTTGCAATCCTTCCACTTGTAATTATTTCAGGAGTTGGCGCTTTAATTTCCATGGTAGGTGATTTAGCTGCATCAGCCATTAAGCGCAATTTCGAAATAAAAGATTATGGAAAATTGATTCCAGGACATGGTGGAGTGCTTGATAGATTTGATAGCGTAATTATCACAGCACCTATTATTTTCTTCTTAGCTTATTATTTTTACGTATAAAGAGGTAGTAAAATGTCACAGAAGTTAGCTTTACTTGGTTCAACTGGTTCTATTGGAACCCAGACATTGGACATAGTTTCACAAAATCCAGAGGATTTGCAGGTAGTTGCAATGTCCTGCGGAAAGAATCTAGATTTGTTTGAAAAGCAAATCAGAAAGTATCATCCTACACTTGTTTCTGTGGGAACAGAGGAGCTTGCAAAGGATTTAAAGACAAGACTTTCTGATATGGATATAGATATTCATTTTGGAATGGAAGGACTTATTGCTGTTGCCACTTGTGAAGAGGCTGACACTGTAGTTACTGCCGTAGTTGGAATGATTGGAGTTCAGCCTACTATTGCAGCTATCAATGCCAAAAAGACAATTGCTTTAGCAAACAAAGAGACACTTGTTACTGCAGGTCATATCATTATGCCTCTTGCAAAGGAAAAGGGTGTTTCTATTCTCCCGGTTGATAGCGAACACAGTGCTATTTTCCAATCATTAAATGGAGAAAGACACAATAAAATTTCAAAGATTCTTCTTACTGCATCTGGCGGTCCTTTCAGGGGAAAGACTCTTGAACAGTTAGAGAATGTTAGAGTAGAAGATGCATTGAAGCATCCAAACTGGTCTATGGGCGCAAAAATCACTATCGATTCTGCTACAATGATCAACAAAGGTTTGGAAGTTATGGAAGCTAAGTGGCTATTCGATGTAAATCTTAGCCAGGTTGAGGTTGTGGTGCATCCACAGAGCGTGCTTCATTCTGCTGTTGAATTTATGGATGGAGCGGTAATTGGCCAGATGGGCACACCAGATATGAGATTGCCAATCCTTTATGCTCTATTTTATCCAAACCGTAAGACTCTTTACGCAGAGCCTTTAGATTTATTCAAAGTAGGTTCACTTACATTTGAAAAGCCGGATATGGAAACTTTCTATGGCCTTTCTTTGGCTTATGATGCAATGGATGCAGGTGGAAATGTTCCTACTGTCTTCAATGCTGCCAATGAAAGAGCAGTTGCAAAGTTTTTAAATAATAAAATCAAGTTTTTGGAGATACCAGAAATCGTATCAGAAGCAATGATTAATGTAGATTTCATTGAGAATCCTACAATCGAACAGGTTCTTGAAACTGAAAAGATGACTTACGATTTCATTGAGAGCAGGTGGTAAAAAATGAAGATTATTCTAGCTATACTAATTTTTAGTTTCATTATTATTTTTCATGAGCTAGGACATTTTCTTTTTGCAAAGAAGTGCGGGGTTAAGGTTAATGAATTTACTTTGGGTCTTGGCCCAACTCTGATTTCTTGGGGAAAAGGCGAAACAAAATATTGTTTAAAGCTTCTTCCATTCGGTGGTTCTTGCGTTATGGAAGGAGAGGATGAAGAAAGCGATAGTGATAGAGCATTTAATAAAAAATCCCTATGGGAGAGATTCCAAATCGTTTTCGCTGGTCCTTTATTTAACTTTATTTTGGCTTATATACTTTCTGTTGTTTACATAGCAGCTTTAGGTGTAAATGACGCTACCATATCTGATGTTATGGAAGGCTATGCAGCTGAGGAAGCAGGTATGGAGGCTGGAGATACAATCATTAGTATTAATGGATATAATGTTCATTTTTACAATGAAATTAGCATCTACACATTCTTACATCCAAACGCAGAAAGCTATGACATTGTTTATTCACGTGATGGTGAAAAGCATGAGACTGAATTAGTGCCAACATACTCTGAAGAAACCGGCAGAAAAATGATTGGCATTATCAAGAACGCGGAATACAAAAAGGTATCACCAATTGGTGTTTTGAAATATGCAGCTTACGAAATCAAATATCAGATTTACGTTACATTATCTAGCTTAAAGATGTTATTTACAGGTCAGATTTCTGTAAATGAAGTATCAGGTCCTGTAGGAGTTGTTACTACCATTTCTGATGTTTATGATCAATCGATAAGCAGTGGCTTGTTTTACGTATTTATCAATCTATTATCAATCGCAATACTTCTTACTGCCAACCTTGGCGTTATGAACTTATTGCCATTCCCAGCCCTTGATGGGGGAAGAATTCTTTTGTTTATTATCGAAGGAATTAGAGGCAAGAAGATGAAGCCAGAGATTGAAAACGGTATCAATCTGGTGGGATTTGCATTGTTAATGGTTTTAATGGTTGTTGTTATGTACAACGATATTCTTAAGCTTATGTAGAGGTAATATTATGAAGACTACTGAAGTTAAAATTGGAAATAGAGTTATAGGTGGAGGAAATCCAATTCTTATCCAGTCTATGACAAACACAAAAACACAGGATGTAGAGGCAACAGTTGCACAGATTCTTCAGCTCGAAAAGGCTGGCTGTGATATTATTCGTTGCGCTGTACCTGACATGGAAGCGGCAAAGGCTCTTGGCAAAATCAAAGAGCAGATTCACATCCCTCTTGTTGCAGACATTCACTTTGATTACAGACTTGCTATAGCTGCAATTGAAAATGGAGCTGACAAGATTCGTATTAATCCTGGAAATATTGGAAGCGAAGATCGTATTAAGGCTGTTGTTGATGCAGCAAAGGCAAAGAATATTCCTATTCGAGTTGGCGTTAATTCAGGTTCTCTCGAAAAGAATCTTGTTGAAAAATATGGCGGAGTTACAGCTGAAGGCCTTGTAGAATCAGCCCTTGATAAGGTGGCTATTATCGAGCGCCTTGGATATGACAATCTTGTAATCAGTATCAAATCATCTGATGTTATGATGTGTGTTAAGGCTCACGAGCTAATTGCAGACAAGACAACACATCCACTTCATGTTGGTATTACAGAAGCAGGCACAATTAAAGCCGGAAATATCAAGAGTGCATGTGGCTTATCAATGATTCTTTCACAGGGAATTGGCGATACTATCCGTGTTTCACTTACAGGTGACCCTATCGAAGAAATTAAGACAGCAAAGCTTATTCTTCGTACACTTGGTCTTAGAAAGGGCGGAATCGAAGTTGTATCATGCCCAACATGTGGACGTACACAGATAGATTTAATTGGACTTGCAAATAAAGTAGAGAATCTTGTTGAAGAGTTCTCAGATTTAGATATAAAAGTAGCTGTTATGGGCTGCGTAGTTAATGGACCAGGAGAGGCTAAGGAAGCTGATTTAGGTGTTGCTGGAGGCATTGGAGAAGGCCTTCTTATAAAGCATGGCGAAGTCGTTCGCAAGATGCCTGAGAGTGAGCTTCTAAATGCATTACGTGAGGAGCTTACAAACTGGCCACGGAGATAATGATATGGATCAAATGAGTTTTTATGAAGTTTTCCCTAATATGGAAGCGGGGAATGATTTGGATACAGCCCTTAGTGACGCCACTGTCACTAAGGTAAGTACCGGTCGTTCGAAGGATGATATTCGTATATACGTTACTTTCAATACCCTTATTCCTAAGCGCCGTATCTGGCATTTGGAAAAATCTATTAAAAAACAATTCTTCCCTAATAATGGTGTTACAATTCGAATCCTTGAAGAATTCGATTTATCAAGTCAGTACACACCTGAAAATCTTTTAAATTCATATAATGATAGTATTTTAGAGGAGCTAGAGGATAGAAGTGCTCTTCTTTTTAACATATATAAAAAAGCAGATTTAGACTTTACTGAAGATGGCCATCTTAAAGTAACTATCGAAGATACGATAATTGCCCGCGAGAAAGAGCATGAGCTGTTTGATATTCTTCATTCCATTCTTTGTCGCAGATGTCATCAGAATATTGTTATTGATTTCGATTATAAAGAGCCTGTTAAAAGCAAGTATCTTGAGAACGCAATTCTCGAAATCGAAAACAAAATTGCTGCAATAAATGCGCAAAGCGTTAGTCATGAGTCATCTGACGACGATAATTCTGGTTCTGATAATTCCGATAAGAAAAAGGATGCAGATAATAAGAAGCCACAGGAAGCTGAGACGAAGGTTATCAAGCCACTTACAAAGTCTGACGATCCTGATTGTATTTACGGCAATGAAATCTTCGATAATGCTACTCCAATGGAGGACATTAACGGAGAGCTCCTTGGACCAATCATTATCCGTGGACAGCTTACAGCTCTTGAGTTTAGAGAGACAAAGAAGGGTGGATATTTTGGAACTGGTGCTATGACCGACTTTACCGACTCTATCTCAATCAAGCTTTTCTTCAGTGATGCAGATCAGGGACGTGAGCTTGAAAAAGCACTTAAAGTTGGAGAGTTCTATAAGATAGCAGGTAAGCTTGATGAAGATATTTATTCAAAGGAGCTTACTGTCGGTCGTATTAATTCTATCAACAGAATTCGTGACTTCAGGGTTACTAGACAGGATACTGCAGTAGATAAGCGTGTTGAGCTCCACTGCCATACAAAGATGTCGGATTTCGATGGTGTATCCGAAATCACCACAATTATCAGTAGGGCAAAGGAGTGGGGACACAAGGCACTTGCTATTACAGACCATGGTGTTGTGCAGGCATTCTGTGATGCGGATCATATGAAGGGCCTTGGAGATTTCAAGGTTATCTACGGATGCGAAATTTATCTTGTAGATGATACAAAGCTTATTGTTACCAACGATAAGGGCCAGACTTTACGAGATGAGTTTGTCGTTTTTGATATTGAGACTACAGGTTTCAATCCTAAGACATGCAAGATAATTGAAATTGGTGCTGTTAAGTTTGTAAATGGAGAAATTGTTGATAGATTTTCTGAGTTCGTAAACCCACAGGTGCCAATCCCATTCAACATAACAGAGCTCACTTCGATTAAGGACGAAATGGTAGAGGATGCCCCTACAATCGATGTAATCCTTCCAAAGTTTATGGAGTTCTGTAAAGGTTCTGTTTTAGTTGCACACAATGCTGGCTTTGATACAAGCTTCATTAGATACAACTGTAAGCAGCTTGGCCTTGAATACGACTACACCCACGTAGATACAGTTGAGGTTGCAAGATACTTACATCCAAATATGGCTAGGTTCAACCTTGATGCTGTATGTAAGGCAGAAAATATTGTAAACGAGCATCATCATAGAGCGGTTGATGACGCAGAGGCTACAGCAAAGGTATTTGAAAAGTTCATTGTAAAACTTGAAAATGAAAAGATTTTCACTTTATCAGAGCTTAATGACCATAGTAAACCAGGCCCAGAGCAGATAAAGAAAATGCGTGCAAATCACTGTATTGTTCTTGCAAAGAACGATTTAGGTCGTATTAATCTTTATAGATTGGTTTCAGAATCACACCTTTATTACTTCAGCAGATATCCTAGAGTTCCAAAGAGCTTGCTGATGGAGTGCAGAGAGGGACTGATTATTGGTTCTGCCTGCGAGGCTGGTGAATTATACGATGCCATTGTAGATGGTAGAGATGAATCGGAGATTATGCGTATTGCTAATTTCTATGATTATCTTGAGATTCAGCCTGTTGGCAACAACGAATTCATGATTCGTTCTGATAAACGTAAATACGAAAACATCAATTCTGTAAAGGATTTGCAGGAGATTAATAAGCAGATTGTTGCATTAGGAGACGAGCTTAAAAAGCCTGTTGTTGCTACCTGCGATGTGCATTTCCTTGATCCTGAGGACGAAGTATATCGTCGTATCATTATGGCCAACAAGGGCTTTGATGATGCGGACCAGCAGGCACCTCTATATCTTCATACTACAGATGAGATGCTAGAGGAATTTGCTTACCTGGGATTGGCTAAGGCGCATGAAGTAGTTGTAGAAAACACTAATATGATTGCTGATATGGTGGAGCGTATTCACCCGGTTCGTCCTGATAAATGTCCACCTGTAATCGAGCATTCAGAGGAAGATTTACGTCGTATTTGCGAAACAAGAGCACATGAGGTGTATGGACCAGTGCTTCCTGAAATAGTATCAGCCAGACTTGAACGAGAGCTTAACTCTATCATCGGTAATGGATACTCCGTTATGTACATTATCGCTCAGAAACTGGTATGGAAGTCGAACGAGGATGGATATCTGGTAGGTTCCCGTGGTTCCGTAGGTTCATCCTTTGCAGCAACAATGGCTGGTATTACAGAGGTTAATCCACTTCCTCCACACTATAGATGTCCAGAATGCTTCTATGTAGATTTTGACGGTCCAGAAGTAAAGGAAACAATCGACAAAGGACTTTCAGGTGTCGATATGCCGGACAAGATTTGTCCGAACTGCGGCAAGCCTTTAGCAAAGGATGGATTTGATATCCCATTCGAAACCTTCCTTGGATTCAAGGGAGATAAGGAGCCTGATATCGATCTTAACTTCTCCAACGAATATCAGTCAAAGGCCCACAAATACACTGAAGTTATTTTCGGTGACGGACAGACATTCAAAGCTGGAACTGTGTCTACACTTGCTGATAAAAACGCCGTAGGTTATGTTCTTAAGTACTTTGATAAGCGAGATATTAGAAAGCGACGTGCTGAAAACGAGCGTATTGCAAAGGGTGTTGAAGGCGTTAAGTCTACTACAGGCCAGCATCCAGGTGGTGTAGTAGTTCTTCCTAATGGTGAGGATATTTATTCCTTCACACCAGTTCAGCATCCAGCTAATAAAGATACGGATATCGTTACAACACACTTTGATTACCATAAAATCGATGCCAACCTGCTGAAGCTTGATATCTTAGGACATTTGGATCCTACCATGATCAAGCGACTGGAGGATTTGACAGGAATTGATGCCACAAAGATTCCTCTTGATGACAAGGATGTTATGTCTTTGTTCCAAAGCACTAAGGCTCTTGGCATTACACCAGATGACATTATGGGAACACCACTTGGAACTCTTGGAATTCCGGAGTTCGGTACTGATTTCGCTATGCAGATGCTTGTTGAGGCAAAGCCTCAATACTTCACTGACTTAGTTCGAATCGCCGGACTAGCCCATGGTACTGACGTATGGCTGGGAAATGCCCAGGACCTTATCTTAAATGGTGTTGCCACTATCACTGAGGCTATTTGTACTCGTGATGATATCATGGTTTATCTGATTCATATGGGCCTTGACCCTGCTGAATCATTTACCATCATGGAGCGAGTTCGTAAGGGTATTGTCGCTAAAGGTAAATGCGATGAGTGGCCTACATACAAACAGCATATGCAAGAGCATGGTGTTCCAGATTGGTACATCGGCTCATGCGAAAAAATTAAATACATGTTCCCTAAAGCCCATGCTGCCGCATACGTTATGATGGCTTGGCGTGTTGCTTACTGTAAAATAAATTATCCTTTAGCATACTATGCAGCATTCTTCTCAATCAGAGCCGGTGGTTTTGATTATGAAAAGTGTTGTCAGGGTAAGGCTAGATGTGAGCAGGAGATTAAGTACTACAAATCTCAGCCAGATTTATCAGCTACCGATAAGGATATTTTGATTGCACTTAGATTGTGTCAGGAGATGTATGCCCGTGGATTTGAATTTTTACCTATGGACCTATACCAATCTGACTCAAGATACTTTAAAATAGTAGATGGGAAGCTTCTTCCACCATTCAATGTTATTTCCGGAATGGGTGATAAGGCTGCTGAGCAGTTACAGATTGCTGCCAGCCAAGGAAAGTTCTTATCACAAGACGAGATTCGCGATAGAGGAAAGGTATCACAGACTATTCTTGATAAAATGGTTGAGCTTGGAATCGTAAAAGATCTTCCAAAATCAAATCAGCTTTCACTATCAGACTTTTTTAATTTTTAATTTTGGGGAGGGCAGTTGAATGAAGGTATTAAAAAGAATCATAGCAATAGTTGTTGCTATTGGTATTGTGGCTGGTCTTGGTTTTTATAAGTACATAAATACTGTGACCTATTATAATGAACCAGGCACAAATGGAAACACTATTGGCAATCTATACGGAAATGGATTGTTCTGTGAATCAGATGGAGTAGTTTATTTTTCTAATCCAAATGATAAGGGCAGAATTTATAAAATGAATCCAGATGAATCTGATATAGAAATTGTCGCAACTGATAGCGTTTATTTTATTAATGCCGATTCACATTACCTTTATTACAGTCGTAATCACAACGATAATGCAGATTTCGTGCTTGATGTAAACACAGAAAGCTTGTGTAGAATGACAAAGAAGAATAAAAAGGTCATTATACTTGATCAGGCAAACTGTAATGCGGCTGCTCTCGCTGGAAATAGAGTTGTATATTTTCACTATGATTCCGAAGATGCCACATCTCTTTATATGGTTGGTATCGACGGTGAAGAAAGAGTCCAGCTTTCAAAAGCTCCAATTGATCCACGATGCATGGTAGGCGAAAAGCTTTACTATTCAGGTGTGGAGCGTGATCACAATCTCCATAGTATGAATCTTGATACAAAGGATTCTACCTATGTTTCATCAGAGAATTTGTGGCTTCCAATCATCGATGGTAACACTTTGTACTACATGAATTTGGATGAAAACAATCGAGTTTTCAGAAGTACTCTTTCTGGCGACAACAAAACAGGTATAACCACCTACGGTACATCAGGATACAATATCTCTGGCAATTACCTGTACTATCAATCCATCAAGGGTAATCCTGATGGTATGTACAGAGTGGATTTGACTACAGGTGCCGAGGTTCTTCTTGCTGAAGGTGAATTTAACAACATCAATGTAACTAGCAAATATGTATATTTTGCTGATTACTATTCAGGTACAACGTTCCATGTGGCAAATGGTAGCACAGAAGTTGGGCTATTCAATCCACCAATTTTAGCATTAGACAAGTAACAGAATAGGAGTAACATGAGAGACTTAGGAGACATCAGGGTAGAAATCGATCAGGTAGACAAGGAGATTCTCAATCTTTTCAACAAGAGAATGGAGCTTGCCTGCCAGGTAGCTGAGTACAAAATTGCTACAGGTAAAAAGGTTTACGACAAAGAGCGTGAGGATGCAAAACTTGAAAAGCTTTCATCCTATGTTGATGATGATTTTAGCGAGCAGGCTGTCAAAGAGCTATACACACAGATAATGTCCATCAGCCGCAAAAAGCAATTTGCTATTTTGCAAGAGCGAGGAGTATCTTTTGACACAGGCTTTACTCAGGTAGATGAATTCGATTTTTCTGATGCAATCGTTTGCTTTCAGGGAGTTCAAGGGGCTTATTCCCAGCTGGCAATGCTGGCGTTTTTTGACGACGAAATGAAAGACAGCTTTCATGTTGATTTATGGCGTGATGCCATGGAGGCAATCAGCACAGGCAAGGCTGACTATGCTGTTCTTCCAATAGAAAACAGTCTGGCTGGTTCTATTGAGGAGAACTTTGATTTACTTTCTGAATACAATGTTGCCATTATTGGCGAGCAGATTCTAAAGGTTGATCATGCTTTGCTTGGTGTAAAAGGTGCCAAAATAAATGATATTAAAACAGTTTATTCTCATCCTAAGGCGATAGCCCAGTGTGAAAACTACATTCGTAAATATCACATTGATTGGGATGTTAAAAACCTACGCAATACGGCTATGAGTGCCCAAAAAATCCAGGATGATGGAGACAAGACTCAGGCTGCTATTGGTAGCAAATATAATGCAGTATTATATAATCTTGATATTCTAGAAGAATCTATTCAGGATGATAAAAATAATGAGACACGTTTCATCATTGTTTCAAAGGATAAAAAATATAAAAAATCTGCAGATAAAATTAGTCTTTGCTTAGAGATTTCTCACGAACCAGGAAGTCTTTACAGGATTCTTTCAAACCTCATTTTCAATGGTATCAATATGAACCGAATCGAATCTAGACCAATTAAAGGTGTTAATTGGCAGTACAGATTCTTTATTGATATTGATGGCAATCTTAACGATGAGGCAGTTAGAAATGCACTTACTGGTCTAAAAGAGGAATGCGTAAGCATTAGAGTTTTAGGAAACTATTAATTTCGTATTGGGGGGAACATGAAATTATTTGCAAGCATTTACATTGGCTCTTATGAGACTACAATGAAAGTTTTTGAAGTTAGTAAGCAGAAGGGGATTAAGACTGTGGACACTCTTAAAATCCCTTCTGATATTATCAGAGATGTGCTTGAGCATGGCCGTATCTTACCTCAGACTACGGACAAGCTTTGTCATGTTTTAAATGATATGCGTCGCACTATGGAAGGCTACAAAGTGGACAGCTTTTCTGTAGTGGCAGGTCCTAATATTAGACAGGCTGAAAATGCTATCATCTTTCTTGAGCAAATAAAAATGCATACCGGATTTACGGTAAATGTTCTTTCAAATTCTGAGCAGCGATTCTTAGGATACGAAGCAGTTGCATCCACAGAAGGCTTCGAAGAGCTCATTAATGAATCAGCTGTTCTTGTTGATGTGGGAGGAGTCTCACTTCAAATCACACTTTTCTCAAAGGGAAAAATCGTTACAACTCAACATTTATCAATGGGTACAGTTTCCATAAGTGAGAATCTTAGGAAACTAGGTACTATATCAAACAATTCTTTTGAGCAAACCTACGAGATGATGTACAAGGAATTGGAAGTTTTCAAGACTATGTTCTTGAGAGACATGGTTCCAAAGTACATGATTCTTTTAGGGGTGCAGGTTAGTACCATTGCTGAGAGAATATCCAATTTTTCCTCAAAACAGATTAAAACAAAGGACTACCTTGAATTCTTAAACAAGATTAATAAAAACTATATTAAAGCATTCGAACTTAAGTATGATGTTTATCTTGATAATGAAAATCTTATCGAACCAATGGTAATGCTTTATAAAGTTTTGGCTGAAACACTTACTCCTGAAATTGTGTATGCACCGGGAGTGTCTGTAAGTGAAGGTGTTGCTTATAATCATAGCTATTCTAAAAAATGGCTTACATCATCCCACGATTTTGATAACGATATTATTTCAGCAGCTTGGGCTATTGCCAAACGATATGACAGCTATCAGCCACATTTAAAGGCTTTGTTCAAGCTTTCCAGTGAAATATTTGATGCTATGAAAAAATATCACGGGCTAGGCAAAAGACAGAGAGTTCTTATGCAATGTATAGCTATTCTTCATGACTGTGGAAAGTATATTTCTCTATCAGAAGCATCAAGCTGTTCATATACCATTATTATGTCTTCTGAAATCCTAGGACTTAGTCACAAGGAAAGGGAGATAATTGCTACTACTGTTGAGTTTAACAGAAAGCCTGTTGAACCATATGAGAACCTTTCGGACAAGTTTACCCAGGAAGAGTATGTAACTATCCTGAAGTTGCTTGCAATTTTAAAGGTTGCCAATGCTCTTGATAGATCGCATAAGCAGAAGATTAAAAATGTTTCAATGAGAGTAAAAGATAGAGAGCTTGTTATTTCTATAGAGGCTAACAGCTCACTTGCCCTTGAAAAGGGATTATTCAAAAAGAATGCAGATTATTTCGAGGAAATCTTTTCTATAAAACCAGTTCTTAGAGAAAACTAGATTTTTAGGAGGCGTTATGGGAAGCAAAATCAATATTTCAGATGCAAAATACTATGACAATAGAGAACTTAGCTGGTTAAAGTTCGAGCTAAGAGTATTGAATGAAGCTATGGTTAAAGAGCTTCCTATTTTGGAGCGCATTAAATTCGTAAGTATAACTTCGTCCAATTTGGATGAATTCTTTATGGTTCGTGTAGCTTCTCTTAAAGACATGGAGCATGCAGGCTATACAAAGCCTGACATTGCTGGGATGACACCTACAGAGCAGCTCATTGCAATCAACGAAAAGACAAGAGAGCTGGTAGAGCTTCAGTACAACATATGGGGTAAGCATCTCAACCCGGCATTAAAGGAAAACGGAATCATCCTATACGATAAATACGAGGATTTAAATGAAGAACAGTTGAAATTCGTGGATTCATTTTTCATGAGCCAGGTTTATCCTGTTCTTACTCCAATGGCCTTTGATGCATCAAGACCATTTCCACTTATAAGAAACAAATCTCTAAATATTGCAGCGTTGATTGAAAAGAAAAAGGGGTCTACAGTAGCAGGCAACGACAGTGATGATGTTGAGTTTGCAACTGTTCAGGTTCCATCAGTTTTACCTCGATTTGTATCCCTTCCATCAGACGAAAAACATCACGATTGCTTTATTCTTTTGGAGCAGATTATCGAGCGCAACATGGATAAGCTCTTCTTAAACTACAATGTGGTTGCAGCCTCTCCATATCGAATTATGAGAAATGCCGATTTTTCAATTGATGAAGAGGGCGCAGAAGATTTGCTTTTAGAAATCGAAAAACAGATTAAATCACGACAGTGGGGCGAAGTAATTCGTCTAGAGGTGGAATCTACAATTAACAAAAAGCTCCTATCAATTTTAAAGAAAAATTTAGGTGTAAATGAGATAGATATTTATAAAATCAAGGGACCTATTGATTTAACCTATCTTATGAAGCTTTATGGAATTGAAGGCCATGGCGAGCTTAGAGCTCCAAGCTTTAAACCTCAGAACAATCCACGCCTTAAGCCAGGTGAAAAGCTGTTTGATGAAATTAAAAAGGGAGATATTTTCCTCCATCATCCATATGAAAGCTTTGATCCTGTTGTTGATTTTATTGCACAGGCAGCCTTTGATCCACAGGTGCTTGCCATCAAGCAGACTTTATACAGAGTCAGCGGTAATTCACCTATCATAGCAAGCCTGGCCCATGCTGCGGAGAATGGTAAGCAGGTTACAGTACTTGTTGAATTAAAGGCTCGTTTTGACGAGGAGAATAATATCATCTGGGCAAAGAAGCTTGAGAAAGCTGGATGTCATGTAATTTATGGTTTAGTAGGATTAAAGACTCACTGCAAGATTGCTCTTGTTGTTAGAAGAGAAGATGATGGTATTCGCCGCTATGTTCATCTCGGTACCGGCAATTACAATGACTCTACAGCTAAGCTATACACCGATTGTGGTATGTTTACCTGTAATGAAAAATATGGCGAAGATGCTACCGCTGTATTTAATATGCTTTCCGGATACTCAGAGCCAGCAAGCTGGAATAAGCTTGTTGTAGCCCCACTTTGGCTAAGGGACACCTTCGTCACTTTGATTAATAGAGAGATTCGTCATGCCAAAGAGGGAAAGGAAGCTCGCATTATTGCTAAGATGAACTCCCTTTGTGACAAAGAAATAATCGAAAAGCTTTACGAGGCAAGCAATGCCGGCGTTAAGATAAATCTTATTGTTCGAGGAATATGTTGCCTTAGAACTGGTATTCCAGGCGTAAGCGAGAATATTCATGTGTCATCAATAGTTGGCACATACCTTGAGCATGCACGTATTTTCTACTTCTACAACAATGGACTAGAAGATATATACATGGGTTCAGCGGACTGGATGCCTCGTAATTTGGATAGACGTGTTGAAATCATTTTCCCTGTTGAGGATGTTATTTTAAAGGATAAAGTTAAGCATATTTTGGATGTTCAGCTGGGAGATACCCTAAAGGCTTATGAGATGACAGAGGATGGAAACTATGTTAGAATAAAGCCTGTTCGCGGCAAGAAGCCTGTGGGTGCACAGGACACTTTCTGTCGAGAGGCAAAGAAAAATAACGAGCCAGAGATTGATTATTTCAAAAAGCGTACCTTTACGCCTATCTTTGGCAATGAGGTTTAAAATGAACAGAAAAATACTTGCAGTTGATTTGGACGACACAACTTTCGATGACAATAAGGACATCTGTAAGGCCAATCTTGATGCTTTAAATGCAATGCTTGATGCAGGGCATGTGCTTGCTGTAGATACAGGCCGTCCCACACACGTCATGAAAAAGCTTTTAAAGCGATTTGAAGTTTTTGATAGAGAAAATGTTTATCTTTTAGGTTACCAGGGAACCGTTGGCACTAGAGCCACCGATGATGAAGTATTATTTGGACATTTCCTTGATAATGAAGCAGCAATAAAGCTTATGACCTATTCAAAAAATGCCGGGTTAACCACCATTATTTTTGAATTTGGTCAGATTTATTCTTTTTCGTTAAACGAAGATACAGACAGATATTCCGAGATTTCAAAGGAGCCAATTACTGTAATTGAATCACCTGAGGATCTCAGGGACCATAATCTTACAAAGATGATGGTAGTTAATTTCGAAGACCATGAAAAGCTGTTCCAGTTTGAGGAAGCTCATAAGGCTGAAATGGAAGATTCATTTGTCAGCATGTTTTCAAATGTTGCTTTCCTTGAGTATGTTGGAAGGGATTCTAGCAAAGGTGCCGGGCTTGCAGAGCTTGCATCTATTCTTGATATAGATATGCAAGATACAGTAGCATGTGGCGATGAAAGAAACGATATCAGTATGGTTCAGGCTGCCGGTGTAGGAGTTGCTGTGGCAAATGCCAGAGATGAGCTTAAGGCAGTTGCAGACTATATTACAGTTTTAGATAATAATAACGGAGCAGTAGCAGAGGCAATCAACAAATTTATTCTTAATTCGTAGAAAATTGTTGACTCTGCGGGGTTTACGTGATATATTATTCGTGTTGTGAAAACAAAGTAGAGTATCCACTCTCACCTTAGCACGTATATTTACAGTGACTTGGGTCTTATATTTCACACAAACCTTGTTTGTGATGATTTATGGTGGATATTCTGTATCCACTATTTTTTTTATTATTTGGAGGTAGTACCATTAGCGAATTAATGATTAATGAGCAGATTCGCGACAAAGAAGTTCGTGTAATTGGCTCTGATGGGGAACAGCTTGGCATTATGTCAGCACGAGAGGCACAGAAGCTTGCCGATGATGAAGGATTAGATCTTGTAAAGATTTCACCAAAAGCTAATCCACCAGTGTGCAAGATTGTTGATTACGGTAAATACCGTTATGAGCAGGCACGCCGTGAAAAGGAAGCTAAGAAAAAGCAGCATGTTGTTGAGGTAAAAGAGATTCGTATGTCTCCAAACATTGATGCTAATGATATGAACACAAAGGTAAATGCAGCTAAGAAGTTCATTTCAAAGGGCGATAAGGTTAAGGTAACACTTCGTTTCCGTGGCCGTGAAATGGCTCACATGCAGTCATCAAAGCATATTCTTGATGATTTTGCTGAGGCACTTGCTGATGTTGCAGTAGTGGAAAAGGCACCAAAGATTGAGGGTCGTAGTATGAGCCTGGTGCTTACAGAAAAGAAATCGTAATACAGGAGGAAATTTATCATGCCAAAGATGAAGACAAGAAGAGCAGCTGCAAAGCGCTTTAAGGTAACAGGAACAGGAAAGCTTAAGAGAAACAAGGCATACAAGAGCCATATCTTAACCAAGAAGACTACAAAGAGAAAGAGAAATCTTCGTCAGTCAGCAATCGTTGATTCAACAAACGTAAAGAACATGAAGAAAGTACTTCCATATCTCTAAAATAGATTTGGAAATGTTATTTATTTGGTTAGGAGGAATTTAAAATGGCAAGAGTTAAAGGCGGATTAAACGCTAAGAAAAGACATAATAGAACATTAAAGTTAGCAAAGGGTTACAGAGGCGCTAGAAGCAAGCAGTATCGTGTTGCAAAGCAGTCAGTTATGCGTGCCCTTACATCATCATACGCTGGTAGAAAGCAGAAGAAGAGACAGTTCAGACAGCTTTGGATCGCTCGTATCAACGCTGCTGCACGTATCAATGGACTTTCATATTCTAAGTTCATGTACGGTCTTAAGCTCGCTGGTGTTGAGATGAACAGAAAGATGCTCGCTGAGCTCGCTGTTAACGATGCAGAAGGTTTTGCTAAGCTTGTTGAAGTTGCAAAGTCTAAGGTAGCTTAATTTCAAAACAAACGATTAAAGGAGTAAATCAGAGATGATTTACTCCTTTTTTGTTTACCTTAGTTTATCGTTAAACTGAAAGTGAAAATATTTTGCAAAATAAATTTTAACAAAATTTAATCTAGTATGATGTGCATATCTAATAAAAAGCCAAAATATCAATAAATTGTATTGACTTTCTGTTTTATTAAAACTAATATTTCATCAAGGTTAAGCGCTAAACTAAATTAAAGGAGGATTTTTATGAGACTGAAAAAATTAATGTTAAGCTCTGTTCTTGGGGGAACAATGAT
Source organism: Pseudobutyrivibrio sp. JW11 (assembly GCF_900115355.1). Taxonomy (NCBI): domain Bacteria; kingdom Bacillati; phylum Bacillota; class Clostridia; order Lachnospirales; family Lachnospiraceae; genus Pseudobutyrivibrio; species Pseudobutyrivibrio sp. JW11. Next base: position 111,566 of record NZ_FOWB01000006.1, read on the forward strand.
TATGAGTTTAATGATGGGTTGCGGACAGGCTGATAGCGGCTCTGAGGCAGCGGCAAGTGCAGATGGAACAGAATCTATTCAACTTAAGGTTTGGGTTCCAGAAACTGAGATGGAATTAACAAAAGGATTCTGTGAAGAGTTTGATGAGAATCATGCTGAGTATGATATCGAATTTACTTATGAAGCGGTAGAGAATGCTGATTCCATTACTCAGTTAAAGAATGATCCAGAGGTTGCGGCAGATGTGTTTGTCTATCCAACTGGTGGTGTTCCAGAAATGATTGAAGCAGGACTTATTTATCCAATCACAGTAAACGAGGATCAGGTTAAGTCAGCTTATGGCGAAAATGCTATTGCATCATGTTCAGCCGATGGAATTCTATACGGCATTCCTCAGACTCCAAATGCATTCTTTATGTATTACAACAAGAGCATGTACACAGAGGACGAGGTTAAATCATTGGAAACAATGATGGCTAAGGACTTGGGAGAAGGAGTAAAGAACTTCTCTTGCTCTATAAATGACAGTTGGTACATTGAGTCATTCTTCTATGCAAACGGAGGAACATTATATGGTGAGGATGGAACAGATCCTACTGATTGTTCATGGAATGATGAGAAGGGCTATGCTGTTGGTGAGTATCTTATCGATTTAGTTAATAATGACAAGTATGTTGAGAATATTGATGATGTTGCAACTGCTATGTTTAAAGATGGAGAGCTTGGTACTATGTGTTCAGGCACTTGGATTTCTGATGATTTAAAAGAAGCTCTTGGCGATGATTTAGGTGCAACAGTTTTACCTACAATCAATATCGATGGTAAGGATTGCCAATTAAGCAACTTCGCAGACTTTAAAGCATACGGTGTTAAATCATCTACTCAGTATCCAAAGGCAGCTCAGGAGCTCGCTGAATGGCTTGGCGGAGAGGAATGTCAGCTTGCTCGTTTCCAGAAAATCAATATGACTCCAACAGCTACAGCACTTTTGTCAAATGCTGAAGTTCAGGCCAATGTTGCTGCATATGCATTGATTGATATGACTGGAAATTATTCAACTCCACAGCCTACAACATCTCAAATTGCTCAGTACTGGGATCCAGTAGCAGCATTTGGTATGGGCGTTGTTAACGGCGATGTTACAAAAGCTAATCTACAGGAAAGCTTAGATGCAATGGTAGAAGGATTGACATCAAAGCTATCAGAATAAGAAGGTGAAGGCAATGAAAAAAGAGTTACGAAGGAATCCTATTGGCTACATATGCATGGGATTATGGAATATACAAGCTGGACAAATTACAAAAGGATTATTGTTCTTAGCATCTGAGATTGCATTTATATTGTTTGTGATATTCAAAGGTGTGGATTCGATAATCGGATTAATTACACTTGGCACTAATCAGCAAGGAATGGTGTTCAATGAAGAGACGGGAATATATGACCGTGTTGATGGTGATAATTCCATGCTGCTATTACTGGGAGGAGTTATAACTCTTTTTGTAATTGCCTTATTTATTATTGCCTGGTGGTTGTCAGTTAAATCTGGAAAAGATGCGGTTGAAAGATATAACTTAGGCAAAAAAGTGGAGTCCTTTAAAGATGAGATAAAAGCACTTTTTGATAGAGACGTACACAAGTTACTTTTATTTATTCCACTTTTGGGATTACTTATTTTTACAGTAATGCCATTGGTATACATGATTCTTATGGCATTTACGAATTATGATGTAAATCATCAACCACCAGGAAATTTGTTTGATTGGGTAGGCTTGGATAACTTTAAAACACTTCTTGGTTCCACTGAAAAGCTTTCCCAAACTTTCTGGCCAATTCTTGGCTGGACATTAATTTGGGCAATTTTCGCTACATTTACAAATTATTTTGGAGGAATTTTCCTCGCAATTTTAATTAACAAAAAGGGGATTAAATTTAAAAAGGTTTGGCGAACAATATTTGTATTAACAATTGCCATTCCTTCATTCGTAAGTCTTCTAGTAGTGAGGACAATGCTTAATAAAAATGGAGTTATAAATACTCAACTGATTAATATGGGATTTATCACAAGTCCGTTGCCATTCTTGACAGATGCAACCTGGGCTAGAGTAACTGTTATTGTAGCTAATATGTGGGTTGGTATTCCATATACCATGCTTATTGCAACTGGTATTTTGACCAACATTCCTGCTGATTTATATGAGAGTGCCAGGATTGATGGTGCAAGCCCATTTAAAATGTTTACAAAGATAACATTCCCATATATGTGGTTTATAACAACTCCATATTTGATTTCAAACTTTATTTCAAATGTAAATAACTTTAATCCGATTTATTTCCTTACCCAGGGTGGACCACTTACTTTGGAATATTTCAAGGGAGCAGGAAAAACGGATTTGCTTGTAACCTGGCTTTACAAGCTAACAAAGGACAGTATGGATTACAACTACGCAGCGGCTATTGGTATTGTGATATTTATAATATCAGCGTCAACTTCGATATTTGTTTATACTCGTTCAAATGCATTTAAAAACGAGGAGGGATTGCAGTTATGATTAATGTTAATGGTTTAAATAGAAGATACGTAAAAATAGCTGGATTTATAAATATATTGGCTGCGCTATGTGTTATTTGTCCTTGGATAAAAATAGAAGATAGCAATATGAATGGATTTGGATTCATTTCATATATTGTTTCGAATGGTATAGATACTTCTTCTTTCTTCAGGGGACTAGCCCCAATTATACTCCTGGTTCTTTCCATGGGAATGGCCATTGTTTTGATGGCGCATCCCATGAGAGGGACTGCATACGGGCTTATTGGATTTGATACGGCTACAATTCTTTTTCTGATACAAGAAATGTTTGGTATGAGAAGCTTATTATCTGCCAATTATAATTACGATAGTTTTTTGATAAGAAACTTTAATATAGGATATTGGTTCGCATTGATATTGATTCTTTTGGGACTGATTTATTCTATGAAATCAGCAAAGATTGATCCTGGCTATATTGTACTAGTTGTTATGTCAGTGGTTTGGCTGTTTCCTATATTCTATATCGTAATGAATTCTCTCAGAGGCGAGGGAAACTTTTATGTAAATTATTTAATACCAAAGGAATTTAGCTTGGATAATTACAAGCAATTATTGTCTTCATCTAGTAAGTTCCATTATGGTAGATGGTTCTTGAATACATTTATTGTTTCAGTTTTCTCATGTGTTATTAGCACACTGATAGTTCTAGCTACCGCATATACGATATCTAGAATCAGATTTAAGGGAAGAAAACTGATTATGAACCTTTTGTTGGTGCTTGGAATGTTTCCTGCATTTATGTCTATGATTGCTGTTTATTACATTTTAAAGGGAATCGGCATAGCTCAATCATTGCTGGCTCTTGTAATAGTTTATTCTGCAAGTGCTGCGCTGACATATTATGTTGCTAAGGGCTTTTTCGATACTATTCCTCGCGCACTTGATGAGGCGGCATATCTTGATGGCGCATCAAAATGGACTGTGTTTACGAAGATAACAATTCCGATTTCAAAGCCAATCATTATTTACACGATACTGACATCTTTTACAGCACCATGGGCAGATTATATCTTTGCAAGTGTAATCTTAGGTGATAAGTCAGATAAGTACACAATCGCTATGGGCTTATATGGAATGCTTACACAGGACAATATTGATAAATACTTTAAACAGTTTGCTGCGGGCGCTGTTTTAATATCTATTCCTATTGCAGCGTTATTTATTAGCTTACAAAAATATTATGTTGAAGGACTTTCAGGTTCTGTAAAGGGATAATTATGAATAAATATAGAATATCGGTTTTAACAGATAGGCTGGTACGTCTTGAGTATCAGGCAGATGGAATGTTTGTTGATGAACCGACACAGATTGTATCAAATAGAATGTTTCCTGCAGTTTCATACAAGCAGTGGAAGACTGAAAAAGGCATTTGCATTGAAACTGATGGGTTGATTATAAACTATGATGAACAAGAATTCTCAGGATTTGGTTTATCCATAACTTTAAAAGCAAATAACAATACATGGACCTACAATGAAACAGGCCGAAATTTTCTTGGAACTGCCAGAACATTAGATGAGGCGGATGGTCCTGTTAGACTTGAGAATGGATTATTTTCTGAAGAGGGATTTGCGGTTATTGATGACAGTAAAAGTGCATTGATTGTGGATGGGCAAATTCGACCAAGAGTAAATGTCGGCATTGATATTTATTTCTTCGGTTATGGCAGAGACTTTAAGGGTGGGCTGAAGGCCTTCTACACCCTTACAGGCAAGGCTCCTATGATTCCTAGATACGCTTTGGGGAATTGGTGGAGCAGATTTTACAAGTACACCGAGGCAAGCTATCTAAAACTTGTTGATGATTTCAAAAAAGAGAAGGTTCCATTTTCTGTGGCAGTTATTGATATGGATTGGCACATTACAGAGGTAGATTCTAAATATGGCAATGGATGGACAGGCTACACATGGGATAGAAATCTTTTCCCAGAGCCAGCTAGATTTTTGAGTAGACTTCATGAGGATGGCTTGGCAGTAACTTTAAATGTTCACCCGGCAGATGGAATTCGTGGATACGAAGAAATGTATCAAGACATGGCAAAAGAGCTTGGAGTGAATTATGAAAATGAAGAGCCTATAGCTTTTGATTTTACCGATGCCAGATTTCGAGAAATTTATTTTAAATATATCAACCATTTCTATGAGGATATGGGAGTTGATTTTTGGTGGATTGATTGGCAACAAGGGACTGAAAGTAATATGGAAGGGGTAGATCCTCTCTGGTTATTGAATCACTATTATTATTTGGATTCTAAAAGAGATAATAAGAGGGGGATGATTTTCTCAAGATATTCAGGTCCTGGTAGTCACAGATATCCTGTGGGATTTTCAGGAGACACTTTTGCTACTTGGAGAAGTCTTGATTATCAGCCATTCTTTACTGCAAATGCTGCCAATATTGGCTATGGCTGTTGGAGCCACGATATATGTGGTCATATGCACGGTGATAAAAGTGATGAGCTTCAAATAAGATGGCTACAGTTTGGCGTATTTTCACCAATTATGAGGTTGCACAGCTCGGCTAATCCATTTTTTGTCAAGGAACCATGGAATCAGCCTGGAGAATATAGGGAAATAATGGATAGATTTATGCGCCTTCGCCATCGTTTGATTCCTTATATGTATACGATGGAATATTTAGCCTATAAAGAGGATTTACCAATGATTAGGCAAATGTATTTTGATTATCCAGAGGATGAAAGAGCCTACGGATTAAATAGCGAGTACGCATTTGGCAATCAGCTTATTGTTGGCGCTATAACAAAAGAGGTGGATAAGGTATCTAGAATGGGGGCAGTAAATATGTTTGTACCAAGTGGCAGATATTATGATTTGTTTACAGGCATATCTTACAATGGCGATTTTAAAGGTAACATGTTTAGAACCGTAAATACGATACCGGTTCTTATGAAGGCCGGTGGCATTATTCCATTAGAATCTGAAGAAACAATCAGTAATGCCACAAATAATCCAACCGCTCTTGATATCGTGATTGCTGCAGGTGCTGATGGATGCTTCGAATTATATGAAGATGATGGAATAAGCGATAATTATGTAGATGGACAGAATTGTTTATTTACAAAGATCTGGGTCGAGCATAATTTGGAAAAACAAATAATGGATGTGGGGATTGATGCACCAACTGGAAATCAGGATTTGCTTATTCAAAATCGAAAAATATCATTTGTAATCTATGGCTTAAATGAAGATTGCCAGGTCCAGAAGTATGAATCTACCTACGATAAAAAGAAGCATACTTTGACAATTGATGTAGAGGATGCCTTAAACAAGGGTGGTTCTATAAGAATCGTTAATGCTATGCTTGCAAATAATGATATCTTGGATGATATTTTTGAAATCCTTCATAGAGCCTATATCACATATGACTTAAAGGAGAAAATCTATAATATTGCCTTGTCTGAATTTGCCAAGAATGATAACAATTTCTGGGATATTTTGGAAGAACTTGATGCCCCATCTGTTTTAAAAGAAGCATTAAGAGAATTGAAATGGTGCTGTTGAATCTTAGGTTCAAATCTCTTATGATTAATACATAAAAGACAAAGGATGAGGAACAATAATGGTTACTATGAAAGAGATAGCAGAGGAAGCTGGAGTCAGCATTGTAACAGTTTCCAATGTGATTCATGAAAACTACAACAGGGTTTCTGCTGAAAATATTGAAAAGATTAATAAGCTTATAGAAAAGTATCATTATGTGCCTAATTCAAACGCCAGAAGCTTGGCAATGAAAAAGTCAAGGATAATAGGCGTAGTTATCCCAAATGTAAATGATGATGAGAATTTTATGAAAAGTCCTTTTAATGCTGAGATTATTGGCATTTTGGAAAAAGTCATAAGAGAAGCAGATTATTATTTAATGGTACGAAGTGTTAACAAGACTATCGATGCAATTCCATTGATATCATCTTGGAATGTTGATGGGGTGGTATTTCTTGGAGCCTTTAAAGAGGATGTAGTTGCTATAAAGAAAAGACTCACTCTTCCTATGGTTTTTGTTGATACTTACGGCGAAAATTTGGATTTTGTAAATGTTGGCAGTGAGGATATGCAAGGTGGATATCTGGCAACAGGCTATCTCATTGGAAAAGGTCATGAGAATATTGCCTTTGTAGGACCTTCTATTAGTGGTGAAGGCGTTATCAATGAGCGATATTTAGGATACGAAAAAGCCATGAAGGAGCACGACTTAGAGGATAACATCAAGGTTGTATCTGTTGGTTCCACTTCTTTTGAAGCAGGAATAGAGGCGGCAAAGAAAATAGCCTTTTTGGACGCAGAGATAACTGCCGTATTTGCTACAGCTGATATTTTGGCTATAGGAATTATGGAAGGGCTTCGCCAGCTAGGCAAGCAAGTTCCTGATGATGTTTCTGTGGTGGGCTTTGATAATCTGCCGGAAAGTGTATATTGTTGTCCAAAACTAACTACAATATCACAGAATATGGATTTGAAAGCAAAAACTATCGGAAAGACAATTCTTTCTATGGTAAATGATAAAGAAGAACGTACTTCGGCAACCTCTATAAAAGTTGATGTTGATTTGATAGAACGAAATTCAGTTTCCTTTCGTAAGTGATTTTGCAAATTTTTGATTTGAAACTGCTTTTATAATTTAGCACTTTCTGCTAATCTATTATATGGTAACGAACTATAAGGAGGTGCTTTTATGGCAATATTAGTTACGGGTGGTGCTGGTTTTATTGGTAGCCACACATGTGTAGAGCTTCAGCAGGCAGGCTATGATGTAGTTGTATATGACAATCTTAGCAATGCATCTGAAAAGTCACTTGAGAGAGTAGAAGCTATTACAGGAAAGCCAGTTAAGTTTTACAAAGGCGATATCTTAGATAGAGATAGATTAAACGAAGTATTTGCAAATGAAAAGATTGATTCTTGTATTCATTTTGCAGGTCTCAAGGCTGTTGGTGAGTCAGTTCAGAAGCCTTGGGAATACTATGAGAATAATATCGCAGGTACACTTACACTTGTTGATGTAATGAGACAGCACAACTGCAAGAACATTATTTTCTCATCTTCAGCAACTGTATACGGTGATCCAGCAGAGATACCTATCACAGAAAACTGCCCTAAGGGACAGTGCACGAACCCATACGGATGGACAAAGTCAATGCTTGAGCAGATTCTTTCTGACATGCAGAAGGCAGATAATGAATGGAACGTAGTTCTTCTTCGTTATTTCAATCCAATCGGTGCTCATCAGTCTGGTACAATGGGAGAGAATCCTAACGGTATTCCAAACAACCTTATGCCATACATTACACAGGTTGCAGTTGGAAAACTTCCAGAGCTTGGTGTATTTGGTGATGATTACGATACTCCAGATGGTACTGGTGTACGTGATTACATCCATGTTGTTGATCTTGCAAAGGGACATGTTAAGGCTCTCAAGAAAATCGAGGAGAATGCAGGTCTCAAGATTTACAACCTTGGTACAGGAGTAGGATACTCAGTTCTTGATATTGTAAAGAACTTTGAGGAAGCTACTGGAGTAAAGATTCCATATTCTATTAAGCCACGTCGTGCTGGCGACATTGCTACATGCTACTCAGATGCTACAAAAGCTAAGGAAGAACTTGGCTGGACAGCAGAGTTTGGCATCAAGGAAATGTGCGCAGATTCATGGAGATGGCAGAAGAATAATCCAAATGGATATGAAGATTAAAAAAAGTGTTGACATAAGTCAATTCACATAGTAATATATGTCTTGTCGCTGATAGCGACAGGGCAATATGGTTCCTTGGTCAAGCGGTTAAGACGTCGCCCTCTCACGGCGAAAACAGCGGTTCGATTCCGCTAGGAACTGCGAAAGAAAGACACCTGATTTCAGGTGTCTTTTTTGTTATTCTTATATATTTACTAAGTCAAATTTACGAGTATATTCCGTAGGATATGCATTGCCTGTTTTTGATGTCAGGATAGCGCGGTAAATATCACTGGAAATAATATCGTATTTATTAATTGTTTCATTTGGTGCTGTAAGTAAAGGAGCAGATGATGCTTCTTTTATTTTACTAAGAAGAACACTTCCGTTTTTGCTGAATCCTAACATTCGTATATACGATATATATCCGGCTTCCTTTGCAGTTTTAAAATCTTTTTCTGCTATACCCAATAAGATATGGCATAGCACACGGCTGATTCTGGAATATTCAAAGTTTTTGGTTTTTAAAACTTCACAGAATTGACTAAAGGAAACAAATTCCGGCAACTTATTTTTGATTCTATCTGAAAGGTCGTTGTTGCAATCTAAATATTGCTCGAAGCTTTCTGTGGTAAGAAGCTTATAATGAAGCAATTCTGAAATATCATCGGAAGTTACAAATGGACTGTTGTTATATAAATTTATTACTTCATCAGGTACTGCTTCAAAGGATTTTGACAGCTTGTAATGCTGGCGTATTGAGCTGGCAGAGCTAAGCTGTCCAGATAAGCTTAAATCATTGTATTCGTTGCCCTGTCGCTTCATAACAGCTATATCCATATCAAGATGATTTGCCTGGATATAACGACAGTATTCGATTCCTAGTATATTATTAGGAGAGGAGATAATATCTTCAGCTAAAAATGCTTTTAAAGCCTTTGCTCTGGCAGTGGCATAGCTAATTCCCTGGGATACGAGTGCATTGATTTCGTTGTTAATCTCGCCGGAATTTTCGAGCTTCACCAGTTTTTTGCTTTCCTCAATAAACAGGTCTCTGCGGTCGCATTCTGCTGAGAATAAAATAGTATCAACAACACCGGTGGCGTTAAGCAAAGCAACTCCAGCTGACGCATATTCTCTTGCAGAGCTGGTGGCGAAAATGGTAGGGATTTCAAGTACAATATCTGCACCACACATAAGAGCTGCTTTGGCTCTTGTGTATTTGTCAAAGCATGCTATTTCACCACGCTGAGTAAAACTGCCTGACATAGCGACAATTATCTGATCAGCACCTAATACATTTCTTGCGTATTCAATCTGAAGTTTGTGGCCATTGTGAAAGGGATTATATTCCGCAACTATACCAATTACCATTTTGTTCCTCCGAAAATACTTTTACATGGGTATTATACATTAAAATTTGGTTGAGAAGACAAATTTTAGTGATATAATTAAAATGTTGTTTAAGAATACAATTATTAAAGAAAGAAAACATATAAAGAAAGGAACTTTATTATTATGAAGATCTTAGTTATCAACTGTGGTAGCTCATCTCTTAAGTATCAGGTTATTGATTCAGAGAGCGAGCAGGTACTTTGCAAGGGACTTTGCGAGAGAATCGGCATCGATGGACGTATCGTTTATCAGAAGGCTGGTCTTGATAAGGAAATCACAGAAATCCCTATGCCTACACACAAGGAGGCTGTTGCAGCTGTAATCAACGCTATTACAAACGAAGCTACAGGTGCTCTTAAGTCTCTTGACGAAATCGATGCAGTAGGTCACAGAGTCGTTCACGGTGGTGAGAAGTTCGCAGCTTCTGCACTTATCACAGACGAGATGATCAAGGTTGTAGAAGAGTGCAACGATCTTGCTCCACTTCACAACCCAGCAAACATCATCGGTATCAATGCATGCCGCGAGCTTATGCCAGGTAAGCCACAGGTTGGTGTATTTGATACAGCATTCCATCAGACAATGCCTAAGGAAGCATACATGTATGCAGTTCCTTACAAATATTATGAGCAGTACGGCGTACGTCGTTACGGTTTCCACGGTACATCACACAGCTATGTATCAAAGCGTGTAGCTGAGATGGACGGATGCGACCTTAAGAACTCAAAAATTATCGTTTGCCACATTGGTAACGGCGCATCTTGCTGTGCAGTTCTCAACGGTGAATCAGTAGACACATCAATGGGTCTTTCTCCACTTGAAGGACTTGTTATGGGTACTCGTTCAGGAGATATCGATCCTTCAGCTGTTGAATTCATGGCAAAGAAGGAAGGTCTTGATTTTGCAGGCGTTATGAACGTACTTAACAAGGAATCTGGTGCACTTGGTGTTTCTGGTATTTCTTCAGACTTCCGTGATCTTATTGCTGCTTCAGCAGAAGGCAACGAGAGAGCAAAGCTTGCTATGGATATGATTGCTTACCGCATCGCTAAGTATGTTGGTGCATATGCAGCTGCTATGAACGGTGCAGATATCATCTGCTTCACAGCTGGTCTTGGAGAGAACAATGCAGGCCTTAGAAAGGCTGTATGTAGCCATCTTGGTTTCATGGGCGTTGAAATCGATGACGCTAGAAACGATGTAGCTGGCGAGGAGAGACTTGTTTCTTCTGACTCTTCAAAGGTTAAGGTATACGTTGTACCTACAAACGAGGAAGTTATGATTGCAAGAGATACAGCAGCTATCGTATCTGGCAAATAATTTCATCAAATTTTTGTAAAATTAATGCACTTTTTTCTTAAAAGTGTTTGACAAGCATATTAAAGCTTAGTATAATTGGCAAAGTGTGGATAGGAGATTTTATATGAAGATTTCTATTAAGGATATCACTTCATTACCTGATCAAAATAAGAAGTTTACTGGAACTTGCGACATACATGATTTTTCTTATCTTGGCAGTAAGTTTACTATCAATCGCACAGAGCCATTTGATGTAGTTTTGTCTATGATTGGTTCTGGAAAGCTTCATATCACTTTTACTACTAGTGCTAATATCACTGGTTTATGTGACAGATGCTTGACAGATGTTTCATTTGATGTACCTGTGGCTGTTGATGAAACTGTTGAGGTTTCAGAAGGGCAGGTAGTTCCAGATGAAGAAATAGGTCCTTACTCATTTGTTGATGGTGAGGAAATAGTTGTAGATGAACTCATATTAAACGAGATCTTAGTGAATTTCCCGGCAAAGATATTGTGCCAGGACGACTGCAAGGGTATTTGCCCAGTCTGTGGCAAGAATCGTAATATCGAGTCTTGTGGATGTGACGACACAGTCTTAGATCCTAGAATGGCACAATTTTTAGATGTCTTTAATAGCTTTAAGGAGGTGAAATAGCATGTCTATTTGTCCAAAGAACAAATCTTCTAAGGGAAGAAGAGATAAAAGAAGAGCAAACTGGAAAATGAGCAAACCAACACTCGTTAAATGCAGCAAGTGTGGAGAGCTTATGGTACCACATAGAGTTTGCAAGAACTGTGGATCATACAACAAAAAAGAAATCATCGCAGTTGATTAATTTTAAAAACCTTTCGGAGTTTCCGAAAGGTTTTTTTATTTGAAATAATGCCTAATTTAAAGTATAATTTCTAAAGTATGTATGAAAGGATATTATCATGAGTGATTATACTATAGTTGCACTTGATGCAATGGGCGGAGATAACGCACCATCAGCAATGGTACAGGGCGCTGTTGATGCTGTTAATGCAAACAAAGCTATTAAAGTTATTCTTGTTGGTAAGGAAGATGTTATCAAAACAGAGCTTTCATCTTACACATACCCACAGGACCAGATTGAAATAAAAAATGCTACAGAGGTTATCGAGACAGCAGAGCATCCAGTAGCTGCCATCAAAAAGAAAAAGGATTCTTCAATGGTAGTAGGCCTTCACCTTGTAAAGGATGGTGAGGCAGATGCATTTGTTTCAGCAGGCAATTCAGGAGCACTTCTTACAGGTGGTCTTGGTATTGTTGGTCGTATTCGTGGCATTGAGCGTGCACCATTTGGCACACTTTTCCCAGTAAAGACTGGCGTTGCTCTTTTGGCAGACAGTGGAGCAAATGTTGATTGTCGTCCTAGCCACTTGGTACAGTTTGCCAAGATGGGTAGCATCTACATGGAAAAGGTTGTAGGAGTTAAGAATCCTCGTGTTGCCATTGTCAATGTTGGTGCCGAAGAAGAAAAGGGCAATGCTCTCGTAAAAGAGACTATGCCACTTTTAAAGGAATGCGAAGATATTAATTTCATCGGTAGCATTGAAGCTAGAAATATTCCAAACGGTGATGCAGATGTTATTATCTGTGACGGTTTCGTTGGTAATGTTATTCTTAAATTATACGAAGGTTTGGCAGGTACACTTATCACTGTTATTAAGGGCGGCTTGATGAGTACCCTCAGATCAAAAATTGGCGCTGCACTTGCGCTTCCAGCTTTAAAGAAGACTCTTAAAAAGTTCGATGCCAGTGAATACGGCGGAGCTCCACTCCTTGGATTAAAGGGTCTTGTTGTTAAGACTCACGGTAGTGCAAAGGCTGGAGAGGTTAGAAACACTATTTTCCAGTGTGTAACCTTCAAAGAGCAGCAGATTAACGAGTTTATTAGAGACAATATAGTTATAGAAAAGAAAAAGGAGGACTAGAGATGGAATTCGATTTACTCAAAGAGATTATTGCAGAGGTATTAAATGTTGATGCAGCTGAAATCACTACAGAGACTACATTTGTTGATGATCTTGGTGCAGATTCACTTGATGTATTCCAGATTATCATGGGTGTTGAGGAAAAGCTTAACATCGAGGTTGATACAGAGGCAGCTGAGAAGCTTTCTACTGTAGGTGATGCAGTTGAGCTTATCAAGAAGACAGTTGCAAACAAGTAATTTTATGTGTAAATGCGGCCTATTATAGGGCCGCAACAATTACACGTTTAGTGTCCACTTTCAGTGGACACTATTTTAAACTCAGGAGGTAGTATTTTGAATAGTTTAAAGGAATTTCAAAAGATTATCGGTTATGAGTTTAGAGACGAAAGCTTACTACAACAGGCTTTGACACATAGTTCATATGCAAATGAAAACCATATGCCAAAGCTTAGCGACAACGAGAGACTTGAGTTCCTTGGGGATGCAGTGCTTGAAATCGTTTCGAGTGAGTTTTTGTATCTAAATTATACCGAATTAAATGAAGGTAAATTATCTAGACTTAGAGCTAGCATAGTTTGTGAGCCTACTCTGGCTTACATTTGCAAGGAAATAAACCTTGGTGACTATGTTCGCCTATCTAAAGGAGAGGACATGACAGGCGGTCGAAATAGAAAGTCTATTCTTTCTGACGCCTTCGAGGCTACAATCGGCGCTATCTTTTTGGATGGTGGAATGGAGCCTGCTTCTGAATATATCCATAGGTTTGTTTTAAATGACATAGAACACAAGCAGCTATTTTACGATAGCAAGACCAGATTACAGGAAGTTGTTCAGGCTAATTTCAAGGAGCCACTCACATATCAGCTTATCTCAGAAACTGGTCCAGACCACGCTAAGGAATTTAAGGTTGAAGCCTTAGTTGGGGATAGAGTTCTTGGCTCAGGTGTTGGTAGCACCAAAAAGGCTGCTGAGCAGGAAGCTGCTTATGAGGGCTTGATGCGCCTCCACAAAGAAGACTCTATCAAGATTATATAATTAATTAGGGAGAATTTAATGTATCTTAAAAGTATTGAATTATACGGATTTAAATCTTTTGCACACAAGATGAAATTCGAATTCCATAATGGTATCACAGGTATCGTTGGTCCTAACGGTTCCGGTAAAAGTAATGTTGCTGATGCTGTTCGCTGGGTTCTCGGTGAGCAGTCTGCTAAGCAGCTTCGTGGTGCCAGCATGCAGGATGTTATCTTTGCAGGAACAGAGGCAAGAAAGCCTCTTTCATATGCATATGTAGCACTTACAATGGACAACTCTGACCATGTGCTTCCAGTAGACTACGAAGAGGTTACAATTGCTCGTCGCGTTTACCGTTCAGGTGAAAGCGAATATCTTTTAAATGGTACACCATGCCGTTTGAAGGATGTGTCAGAGCTTTTCTATGATACTGGTGTCGGTAAGGAAGGATATTCTATCATCGGACAGGGCCAGATTGAAAAGATTTTATCAGGTAAGCCAGAGGATAGACGTGAGCTTTTTGATGAAGCTGTTGGTATCGTAAAGTACAAAAAGCGTAAGGCAGCATCTGTAAAGAAGCTTGAAAGCGAGAGAGAGAATCTTGTTCGTGTAAACGATATTCTTTCTGAGCAGGAGCGTCGTATCGGGCCTTTGGAAAAGCAGTCTGAGGATGCAAAGCAATACTTAAAATACAAAGAAGAGCTTAAGCGTATCGATGTCAACTCTTTCATGCTTGAGGTTGATAGACTTCAGGCTAATTTAGATGAGGTTGAAAAGAATGCAAATCTTGCTAGAGAACACATGGAAGAAAGCAAGACAGCTCAGGAGGAGATTCGTACAAAATACGACTCTTTGGAGCAGCAGATTAACGACCTTGATGTTGAAATCGAAACCTTAAAGAAGAATCAGTCTGATTCTACTCTTATGAAGGGCAAGCTGGAAAACGAAATCGCTCTTTTAGAGGAGCAGATTCGTTCTGCTAATGCCACAGATGAAAATATGGCAAGCCGTATCGCTGAAATCGAGGCAGATAAGGCAGATAAAGAAAGCCAGTTAGCAGATTTTAAGGCTGAAAAGGAAAATCTTGATAAGACACTTGAGGAAGCGGTAGAACGTCTCAATTCTGTTAAGGCTAATTACAGTGAACTCCAGGTTGCAATCATTTCAAATAACGAAAAAATCGAGCAGGACAACAAAGCTATCATGGAACTGCTCAACAATCGTGCTTCAATCAAGTCTAAGGAACAGCGTCTTGAGACTATGCTTGAGCAGACAAATATCCGCAAGGCAAAGCTTAATCAGCGTCTCCTTGAAAGAAAGACTCGTGAAGAGGATTTGGATGTTGCTGTTGCTCTTGCAGAGGACGAGTTTAAGAATGCACAGTCACTTCTTCTTGAGCTTCAGGAAAAGGACAAGGAATTCACAGAAAAGGCTGCTGAATGGAAAAAGAAGAGCCGTGAGAATTCTACTGCATTACAGGCAAAGAAGGATGAGTTCGCTCGTGTTCAGACTAGATTAGAGTCAATCAAAAACATAGCTGAGCGCTACGAGGGATATGGCAATTCGACTCGTAAAATCATGGAGCAGAAGGGCAGAATCGATGGCATCGAGGGTGTTATTTCTGACCTTATCCATGTTGAAAAGAAATACGAAATGGCTATCGAGACAGCTCTCGGTGGTAACATTCAAAATATCGTTACAGCTGACGAGGCTTGCGCAAAGAAGCTTATCAACTACTTAAAGGAAAACAAGCTTGGTCGTGCCACATTCCTACCACTGACATCTGTTGATGGAAGAGGCAATTTCAAAAAGACTGAGGTCCTTAACGACAAGGGAGTTCTTGGTCTTGCATCAGAGCTTGTTACATGTGATAGCAAGTTTGATGGAGTTGTAGCTTATCTTCTTGGTAGAGTTGTAGTTGCTGATAATATCGATTCAGCTATCGCTCTTGCAAAGAAAAACAACTACAGCATCCATATCGTTACACTTGATGGTGAATACCTTGCACCAGGTGGTTCAATGGCTGGTGGTCACTTCAAGAACAAATCAAATCTTCTCGGTAGAAATCGTGAGATTGAGGAGCTTGAAGGCAAGCTTGATGTTATCTCTAAGGAGATGGATGAGCTCAAGAACCGTGAGGGTGAAATCGAGACTGCTGTTGCACTTCTTGAAAGCGACAGAGATGACAACACTACAAAGCTTAATGAAGCTGCAATTGCATTAAATACAGCAAAGCTTGGCTTAGATAGAGCAAATGAGCAGAAGAAGGAAAGCTTAACTGCTTACGAAGGCCTTTCTAAGGAAAGCGAAGAGCTTGAAACACAGCTCACTGAAATTGCTGCAGGCAAGAAAGAAATCGAGTTCGAAAAGCAGGAATCAGAAGATAAAGAAGCAGAGCTCAAAGCTGAGATCCAAAAGCTTTCAGACGAAGTTGATGAGAAGACTTACATGGAGACTTCTGTTAACAGAACAATGTCTGAGGTTCAGATTGAGGAGGCTAATGCTAGACAGAAGGTTGATTTCGTTCAGCAGAACTTAGACCGTATCACATCTGAAATCGAAAAGTGTGATGCTGATATTGCGGTTATCAAAGAAAATGCTCAGTCTACTAAGGAAGAGACAGAGGCAAAGAAAGCCCGAATCGACGAGATTAAGGCTACAATATCTGCATCTGACGAGTCCTTTGGAAAGCTTGAGGAAGAAATCAAAGAAGCTGTTGCCAGAAAAGAAGAGCTTAATAACTCACACAAGAACTTCTTTGAACAGCGCCAGGAAATTACAGATAGAATTGCCGAATTAGACAAGGAAATCTATCGTCTGGATTCTCAGAGAGAGAAAATCAGCGATGCTATTTCATATCAGAACAACTACATGTGGAATGAATATGAGCTTACATATCATTCAGCAGAAGAATTAAAGGATCCAGAGTATAACGATTTGGATCAGATGAAGAAGGATGCTTCTAAAATCAAGAATGCTATCCGAGCTATGGGAAATGTTAATGTAAACGCTATCGAGGAGTTCAAAGAGCTTTCTGAGCGTTACAACTTCCTTAAGGGACAGCACGATGATTTGGTTGAGGCAGAGGCTTCGCTTGTTCGTATCATTGATGAGCTTGATGAGGGAATGAGAAAGCAGTTTGCTGAAGGATTCAAGGATATCCAGGTTCAGTTCGACAAGGCATTCAAGGAATTGTTCGGTGGTGGACATGGTACACTTGAGCTTGTTGACAGTGAGGACTTACTTGAGACAGGTATTATCATCAATGCCCAGCCACCAGGAAAGAAGCTTATCAATATGATGCAGATGTCCGGTGGTGAGAAATCACTTACTGCAATCGCATTATTGTTTGCTATTCAGAACCTTAAGCCATCTCCATTCTGTCTCTTGGACGAGATTGAGGCGGCTCTTGATGATGCAAACGTAGATAGATTTGCTGGATACTTACACAAGCTTACAAAGAATACACAGTTCATCGTTATCACTCACCGACGTGGTACTATGAACGCAGCAGACAGATTATTCGGTATCACAATGCAGGAGAAGGGTGTTTCTGCTCTTGTTTCTGTAAATCTTATCGAAGCACAGTTGGATGATTAATCCTTAGCTGGAGGTTATATGGCAGAAAAAATCAGCTTTTGGCAGCGCCTTATAAAGGGCCTGACCAAAACAAGAGACAATTTTATAAAGTCGATGGATTACATTTTCAACGGCTTTTCAAATATCGATGAGGACTTCTACGAGGAGCTTGAAGAAGTCCTTATCATGGGCGATATTGGTGTGCGCACTACAGAGACTATCCTCGACGATTTAAGAGAGGCAGTAAAAAAGGAGCACATCAAGGAGCCTGCCGAGTGCAAGCAGTTTCTTATCAACGAAATTAAAGAGCAGATGGCTCTAGATGAGACATCATTTGATTTTGAAAAGAAGACATCTGTTGTTTTAGTAATCGGTGTTAATGGCGTTGGAAAGACAACCACAATAGGAAAGCTTGCTGGAAAGCTTCAGGCTGCTGGCAAAAAAGTTATGGTTGCCGGTGCTGATACATTCCGCGCAGCTGCTTCTGATCAGCTTAAGGAATGGGCAGACAGAGCATCAGTGGATTTCATTGGTGGTCCAGAGGGCTCAGATCCAGCGGCAGTTGTTTATGATGCTGTTCACGCAGCAAAAGCTAGAAATGTAGATGTTCTTCTTGTGGACACTGCAGGTAGATTGCACAACAAAAAGAATCTTATGAACGAACTTTCTAAGATTAACAGCACTATCTCAAAGGAATTCTCAGAGGCATATCGCGAGACACTTATTGTGTTAGACGGTACAACAGGCCAGAATGCCCTTGTTCAGGCTAGAGAATTCTCTGAGGTTACAGATATATCTGGTATTGTTATTACAAAATTAGATGGAACTGCAAAAGGCGGTATTGCAATTGCTATCCAATCTGAGTTAAAATTGCCAGTAAAATATATTGGTGTTGGAGAAACAATTGACGACTTAGAAAAGTTCAACGCAGATGAATTTGTTGATGCATTATTCTACGCTGAACAATAGTAAGCCACACAAGAGGGAGACTAATTATGCTTACATTGGACAAATTTGAAGAAGCCTCAAAGATTGTCACTGAGGTAACACACGAGACAAAGCTGGTTTACAGCGATTATTTTAGTGAGAAGTGCGGAAATATGGTTTACCTTAAGCCAGAGAATATGCAGCTTACTGGTGCATACAAGCTTAGAGGTGCATATTACAAAATCAGCACTCTTACAGAAGAGGAGAGAGCAAAGGGACTTATTACAGCATCAGCTGGTAATCACGCCCAGGGTGTTGCATATGCAGCCAGCAAATATGGCGTAAAGGCAACAATCGTTATGCCTACAACAACTCCTCTTATCAAGGTCAACCGTACAAAGAGCTACGGTGCCGATGTTGTTTTATATGGTGATGTTTATGATGAGGCATGTGAGTATGCTTACAAGCTTGCTGATGAGCATGGCTACACATTCATTCATCCTTTCGACGATTTAGCTGTTGCAACTGGTCAGGGTACTATTGCAATGGAAATCTTCAAGGAGTTGCCTCTTGTTGAGTATATTCTTGTTCCAATCGGTGGTGGCGGACTTGCTACAGGTGTATCTACACTTGCAAAGCTTCTTAATCCAAAGATTAAAGTAATCGGTGTTGAGCCTAGTGGAGCAGCTTCACTTCAGGCGTCTTTTGCAAAGGGAGAGGTTACAACACTTCCTTCTGTAAACACTATTGCTGATGGTACTGCAGTAAAGACACCAGGTTCAAACATTTTCCCTTATCTTCAGGAAAATATCGATGAGATTATCACAGTAGACGATGATGAGCTTATCGTTGCATTCCTTGATATGGTAGAGAATCACAAGATGGTAGTCGAAAACTCAGGACTTCTTACAGTTGCTGCTTTGAACCATCTTGGTTTCAAAGATAAGAGAGTTGTATCTGTACTTTCTGGTGGAAATATGGACGTTATTACAATGTCTTCAGTGGTACAGCAGGGACTTATCTTCAGAGATAGAATCTTTACAGTATCTGTACTTCTTCCTGATAAGCCAGGTATGCTTGCAAAGGTTTCGCAGCTTATTGCAGATCAGCAGGGCAATGTTATCAAGCTTGAGCACAATCAGTTTGTTACAACAAATCGTTCTGCAGCTGTTGAGCTTCGTATCACTCTTGAGGCATTCGGTACAGATCACAAGGAGCAGATCCTTAAGGCTTTGGATGAAGGCGGTTACAGACCAAAGATAGTTAGAACTTCACTTTAATAATATTAGAGGTGTAAAGTATTTATACTTGACACCTCTATTTTATTATAGTATATTATTTAAGGTCGCTAAAAGGAGAGATATGGAAGACAAGATTAAATCTGGTTATTTATATGATTTTTATGGTGAGCTTTTAACAGAGCATCAGCGTAGCGTATACGAGATGAGCATCAATGATGACTTATCCCTTGCAGAAATAGCAGATTCACTTTCCATTTCCCGTCAGGCGGTGCACGATATTTTAAAGAGATGCGACAAGCTTTTACAGGATTATGAGTCTAGGCTCCATCTCGTAGAAAAGTTTATGAACATTAGAGGAGATGTCATTCGTATAAACGAATTGACAGAAGGAAATCCTAGCGAAGCTACTTTATCAGAGATTTCCCGATTATCTCAGTTGATTTTAGAGGAACTATAATTTATGGCTTTTGATTCACTTTCAGAAAAGCTTCAAGGCGTATTTAAGAATCTAAGAAGCAAGGGCAGACTTACAGAAGCTGATGTAAAGGCTGCTTTAAAGGAAGTTAAGATGGCACTTCTTGAGGCCGATGTTAACTTCAAGGTTGTAAAGCAATTTACAAACACTGTCACAGAGCGAGCAATTGGTTCAGATGTTATGAACGGATTGAATCCTGGGCAGATGGTTATAAAGATTGTAAACGAAGAGCTTGTTAATTTAATGGGCTCAGAGGTTACAGATATCACTTTTGGCACAGGCGGCGCCATCACCACAATCATGATGGTTGGTCTTCAGGGTGCTGGTAAAACAACTACCACAGCAAAGCTTGCTGGCAAGGTAAAACAAAAAGGCAAAAAGCCTTTATTGGTAGCTTGTGATATTTATCGTCCTGCAGCTATAGAGCAGTTACAGATCAATGGTAAAAAGCAGGATGTTGAGGTTTTCTCTTTAGGAGATAAAGAAAAGCCTGTAAAGATTGCCAAAGAGGCAATGGCTTATGCTAAAAAGAACGGCTTCGATGTTGTTATCTTCGATACAGCCGGTCGTCTTCACATAGACGAGGATATGATGAATGAGCTCGCAGCTATAAAGAGCAATATTGATATCCTCAATACCATTTTGGTTGTTGATGCCATGACAGGTCAGGATGCAGTTAATGTTTCAGCTACATTCGATGAAAAGATTGGTATTGATGGAGTTATCATCACAAAGCTTGATGGTGATACTCGAGGCGGTGCAGCTCTTTCTATTAAGGCTGTCACAGGAAAGCCTATTCTTTACGCTGGTATGGGCGAAAAGCTTTCAGATTTGGAGCAGTTCCATCCAGACAGAATGGCAAGCCGAATCCTTGGCATGGGTGATGTACTTTCACTCATCGAAAAGGCGGAGGCAGAAATCGATAAGGATGCAGCAATGCAGCTTTCAAAGAAAGTAAAGAAAGCATCATTCGATTTCAACGATTATCTCACTTCTATGGAGCAGATGAAAAAGCTTGGTGGCCTTTCATCCATCCTTGGAATGATGCCTGGTATCAATTCTAGTCAGTTGGCTCAGATTGAAGGGGCTGTGGATGATAAAAAGCTTGCACACATCGAAGCTATCATCCTTTCCATGACTCCTGCAGAGCGTGAGAATCCAAAATTACTAAATCCTAGCAGAAAGCACAGAATTGCTGCTGGAGCTGGTTTAGATATAGCAGAGGTTAATCGCTTCGTTAAACAATTCGAACAATCAAAGAAGATGATGAAGCAGATGCCAAATATGATGGGCAAGGGTCGTCGCGGAATGCGCTTCCCATTTTAGCCAAGACCATTTAGTTTTATTATTTAGGAGGAATTAAAAATGGCAGTAAAGATTAGATTAAAGAGAATGGGTCAGAAGAAGAGACCAATCTACAGAATCGTAGTAGCAGATGCAAGAGCACCTCGTGACGGTAGAAACATCGATGAGATCGGTACATACGATCCTAACCAGGAGCCAGCAGCAGTTACAGTTGATGCTGAGGCAGCTAAGAAGTGGATCTCAAACGGCGCAAAGCCAACAGAGACAGTTGCTAGACTTTTCAAGCAGGCAGGCGTTCAGTAAACACTCGAAAGGAATGAATAGTGATGAAAGAATTAGTTGAAGTAATTGCTAAGTCACTTGTAGACAATCCTGAGGAGGTTGTAGTTTCAGAGAAGGAAGACGCTAAATCAATCGTTGTTGAGCTTCGCGTTGCACCATCTGATATGGGTAAGGTTATTGGAAAGCAGGGCAGAATTGCCAAGGCTATCCGCGCTGTAGTAAAGGCTGCAGCCTCAAAGATTGACAAGAAAGTTATCGTTGATATTGTTGACGTTGACTAATGTTGTAGGAACCTGAGTTTTCAGGTTCCTTTTTTTATTGAATTTATGTTAGCAATTATAACGAAAATTACCAAAAGAATACTATTGCGTATATCTTTGTAATTTGAGATAATGAATCCTGGAGGTTTAATGATTATGAAAAATAAAACGGGAGAATTATTGAAAAAGTTGTATTTGCGAAAGGAGCTAATACCTGATTTTTGTAGCGTTGTATTAGTGCTTTTTGCAATGATGATTGTACCGCTTTTTTACAATCAGATATCAACAAAGGGAGTTAGAGTTATTTTAACGCTACTGATTTTCGTTGCTGCGGTCGTGGCAACAGTTTTAACACTTATAAGATTCGCTAAGCGCAATAAAAGCTCAGACAAGTTCGATTGGCTGAGATTTGTTTTGTGCTGCCTAGCAATTCTTATTCTTACTTATATTATTGCTTCCATTACATCAAAGTTTGGAATTTCGAATGCTTTGGGAGAGAGTTCGATTTATCCTCACACAGAAAAAGATAATAAATGGTTAGCCGTAATAATTAACTGTTTCGCATTCGCGTTTTTTTCACAAGTACTATTTACAAGTATCAGCGCAGGATACGATGAAATGCATGTTTTCTTTAGCAAACTGATAAAGACATTAGTGTATATAGGAATTCCAATGTTTTTATTAATGCTACTTGCAACATTCATCACTACAAAGGTATTTGCTATAGGTTTTATTTTAACAATAATCCTATGGTTTACTGCTATTTCTGCAAATGAAATTATTGATACTGAGTGGTCATTGCTTGATTACATTAAGACAAAATAGTATTGGAGAGAAAATAACGTTATGAAAATGAAAAACAGAATAAAGAGGTTTATTTGTCTGGCGTATGTGATTATATACGCTACAAGTTACCCTATGCAGGTTTTTGCGGAGGATGCGGAACTTCCAAAATCCTACAATGGTACAAATGATTTTAAACAGGAAGATCAAACTCCATTATCGGAGGATGAGTTTGATGAATTACTGGATGACACCAATAAAGAGGTGAAGGGTGATGATGCACCAGATTTGTCTAAAACTGGTGAATCAAATTCAGACAATCCAAACCCAGATGATCCAAATCCAGATGATCCAAATCCGGATAATTCAAATCCAGATCAGGATAATACAAATTCTGATTCAAAGGATTCAAAAACCGAAGACGGCTCTGATGACTCAGATAATGCCAAAGACGATAAAGACAAAGATGATAAGGATAAAGCTGACAAGGACGAGAAATCTGAGGATGAAACTAAATCAGATGAAGAAAAGAAATCTGAGGAAATCTTAGAGCTTTTAGGTCTTTCACAAGAATGCAAATTGGAATATACCACTAAAAGAGATGGTAGAAAAACAATTGTTGAAACTATCACTTTTAGTGGTGTTGCTGAAGGTGCCAACATTGAGAAGCTTCAGTATCGTCTAAAGGCAGATGATGAGTTTATTGATGTACCTGAGGATAGCTATACAAGAGAAAATATAGATAAAGAAGAGACTATAGAAGAAGAGACTCAAGATGCAAATCAAGAACAGACTCAAGAAACCAGTGATGAGCCTGATGATGAATCGCAAGATGATTCTGATGAGTCTGCACAGGACTCAGAAGGTGATTCAAATGAGTCTAAAAAGACTACAACTAAAAAGATTGTAGGGGACAAGATTACATGGTCTATCTCTATTAATCCAAGTGAATTGGAAAATGGTAAGCTTTATCAGCCAGAGATTCGCTATGTTGTGAAATCTACAGAAGCAGGCAGAGAGCCTTCTAATTGTGATGTCAAAAGCGATTACAAATTTACACTTGAAACAGTAGAGCCTGGTGAATCTGTAAATGATATTGCTCAAAGATATAGCGTAGAAGCGGGCGCTATCAGAAAAGATAATAAGTTAAGCAGCTTCTGGAGACCAAAAAAGGGCTCTGTTCTTTTGGTAAAGAATCCAGAAATCCCAGAAGAAGCTGAAGAAAACATTTGGACTGAGGAGTTTGTAAATATTCTTCCATATAAGGGTGAAATTCCTGGTATGGAATATGCAAACAGCTATGTCAGCCTTTATGATGGAGAACTTTTTTATACAGATACTGATTTTACAATTGAGGAACAGGAAAACACTGATGTGGAAAGATATTTCCATTCTAACTTCACTACATTCAGAGGTGTTTTTGGAAAGAATACTACATCCTTATTTGACCAAAAGATTGTAGAGTTGGATGAAAATGTTTATCTGTTTATGATGGATGATGGACGTGGTATAAAGTTTACCGCAAATTCTGATGGAAAGTTTATTAGTGATGATGGTAACTACACTTTAGAAATCACATCAGATCAAGAAGAATTTGTAGAGGAATCTACAGAAACTCAAGAGTCAACATCAACTACAGAATCTACAGAGACAACTGATACTGCAGAATCTACTGATACAACTGAAGTAGCAGAAACTTCAGAGACATCAGAAACAGCTGAGCAAGCACCAGTAAAAGTTGAAGCTACTTATAAGGTTACAGATAAGTCAAAGATATATTACTGCTTTGATTCTGATGGAAAGATTCTATCCTATGGAAATAAAAAGGGAGAAATTTACTCTGTTCAGTATTCAGAAGATGGAAAGCTGGTAGGTCTTCTTACACGTGCAGGTAAAACTTATGCTGTAACAACAAATGTAAATGGACGAATTACAGAGCTTACTAAGCCAGATGGAACAATCGTCAAATATGATTATGATACCAACGGCTATTTAAGTGTAAAGACTAATGAGAAAGGTGCTACTACAACCTTTGCATACGAAAGCGGTCGTCTAATAAAGGTTACAAATGCGAATAATGTAGCAGTTGCAAATTTCACATACAATGAAGATGGTAGTGTGGCCACCTATACAAATGGTACAGGGGACAAGTCTACATTTTCATATGATAAGTCTAATAGTGTAACTACATTTACAGATCCTAAGAATCAGACTTTTAAGTATGAGTATGATAGCCAGGGACGTCACACAAAGATTACGGACCCTAACGATAAGTCTTCTTCAAAAACATATGATGACAGAGGCAATACTCTAACATCTACGGACAAACTTGGAAAGACAATTACTTATACTTACGATTCTAATAATAATATTCTGTCTGAAAAGAATTCTGATGGTACATCAAAAACAAATACATATGATGACCGAGGAAATCTTTTAACTGAGACAGATGAAAATGGTAATACCACAACATATTCATATGATGCGAACAACAACCCTGTAAAAATATCATATCCAGATGGAACAACCACAACTGTTACATTTGATGAAATGGGTCGAATGACATCTACCACTAATAAGAGTGGTAGCACAACATCTTATGAATACGATGGTAATACTTTTAATGTTTCCAAGGTAACCGACGGAAACGGTAATACTACTACAAATACTTATGATGCATGTGATCGTTTGGTATCTACAACAAGTGGAGATGCAACAACCACATACTCATATACCGCCACAGGTCAGATTTCTCAGACAACCGATTCAAAGGGAAATACTACTTCGTACAGCTATGATAAGGCTGACAATAACACAAGTATTACTGACGCAAAAAGCAATACTGTTTCCATGACATATGATTCCATGGGACGTGTTACTCAGGTGGCAAATGCCGACGGTACTAAAGAACAATACTCTTATGATGGCAATGGTAATATTGCCAAGGAAACAACTGTAAATGGTGAGGTAAAAACCTATACCTATGATGCAAACGATAACGTAAAGTCGGAAACTAGCTCAAGCGGAACATCTACATCCTACGAGCGCGATTCAAAGGGACGTGTTACAAAGGAAACAGATAAGGATGGAGCAACAATCACATACAAGTATCATGATACTTTAGATGTGGTTGTAGAACAGAAGGATAAGCTCGATAGAGTAACTAAATATGAGTATGACAAGGTTGGAAATCTTTTAAAAGAGATTCGTCCAGATGGCAAGGAATTAGTATACACATACGACAGCAATAATCGTATGCTCACTAAAGTTGATGATAAAAATGTAAAGACAACTTATACATATGATGGCGAGGGCAATATCACAAAAGAGGTACAGGAAGCTGGTAAATCTACTCGTGAAAAGTCATACACATATGATGCTAACGGAAATACGATAAAGGAAGTTGACTACAATGGTAATGTCACAACCTTTGAGTATGATAGCGAGAACCGCCTTAGCAAAGTAATCGATGCCAGAGGCTTTGCTACATCATACACCTATGATGGTTCTGGTAATGTTTTAACTGAAGTAGACAGAAACGGCGGAAGAAAAACTTATACCTATGATGAAGTTGGCAACATGCTTACAATGGTGGATGCTAATGGATTCAAATATTCATATGAGTACGATTCAGAAGGTCGTGTTGTTAAAGAGCACAAGCCTGATGGCTCTGTAATGGGTGCTGTATATAACAATGAAGGATATCTTGCTAAACAGATTGATATATACGGAAATACGGTAGCCTATGAATATGATGATAAGGGTAATATTACAAAGTGTACCGATAAGAATGGAAATGTAACAACATATACATATGATTCTGACGGTAATAATACTTGCGTTCTTGCAGCAAATGGAGCAACTGAAAAATACTACTACAACAAAAATGGATGGTGCACAAAGGTTGTAGAGAACAATGGAAACAGCAAAATCTATACTTTTGATGTGATGGGCAACATCATAGAGGTTAAGTATAGCAGTGGCGCTGTAGAAAAGTATGAGTACGATGGTAGAGGAAATGTAATCAAAGAGACTACCAAAGAAGGTATCGTAAAGACCTATGCCTACGATGATTTCTCTAATTTGATTAGCACAACATCATCTGATGGTGAAAGCATTTCTTATACATACGACAAGAATGGAAATATCCTTTCTCAGACAACAGCTACTGGTGCAAAGACATTGTATGAGTATGATGCCGCTGGAAATACTGTAAAGGTAACAGCAAGTGATGGTGGTGTTACAACATACGAATACAACGGAAATGGTGCACTAACAAAGACAGTAGATTGCTATGGTAACACCACTGTGATGGAATACGATGGCAATGGAAATCTTATTAAAACAACTAGCCCAGATGGCAGTGTTTCTGGTGCAACATATGATTATAATGGTCAGCTTAAGACACAGACTGACAGATTAGGGAATACAAAGAAATTTACATATGATGGAATGGGCAACCTGATTAAGGAAGAAACAGCTGAAGGTGCCACATTTACATATACATATGATAAAGCTGGACATCAGACATCACTTACAGATGGCGTTGGCAATGTAGCAAGTTACGAATACGATGCAATGGGAAATATGATTTCCCAGACCACACCTACAGGTGCTAAGACAACATACAAATACAATTTGGATAACTACATCGAAAAAGAAACATCAGCAGATGGTGCGGTTACTAAGTATGAGTATGATCAGCAGGGTAATATGACAAAGATTACCTATGACAATGGCACAACTGTTAAATATGAATATGATGCTTGCGGTAGAAAGACCAGTGAAGAAAATATAAACGGCATCAAGACTACTTATGCTTATAACGATATGAATCTGGTTTCAAGTATCACTGAATCAGGTCGCGAGACTGGTGATAGAGTAACCACATATTCATACGATAAATACGGCAGAATGATTAAGGAGGAGGCCACAGGCTATCATCCTATCACTTACGAGTACGACGATAAGAGCCGTGTTGTAAAGACTACCCAAGGTAAGCGAGTTACATCACAGACATACGATTTATTGGATAGAACAACTACCCAGACAGATCCGATGGGTAATGTCACTGCTTATGAGTATGATGTTGATGGAAATGTAGTAAAGCAAACTGTAACAGCTGCAGATAAGAGCGGTTCGAGAACTACCGTATTTACGTATGATGCAAATGGCAATTTACTTACTACAAAATACCCTAATGGGGATGCCGTATCATTAACCTATGATAAAGACGGTAGAAAGATTACTGAGGTTGATGCTAAGGGTAAGGAAACAAAGTATGAGTATGACAAGGTCGGAAATGTTGTAGCTATTACAGATAGATTAGGACATAGATCTTGCTATGCTTATGATGGAAACGGAAATGTAACTGCTGTAACAGATGTAAATGAAGTGGTTACAAAATACGGCTATGATATCATGGGCCGTGTAAACAGAGTTGAGGATGCTCTGGGCACAACTGTATATTATAAATACGATAAATCAGGAAATATGGTAGAGGAAATTACCACTGATAAGAACGATGATTTATCTATTTATACAGGCAAGAACACTAGAAAGATTGTCAATTACACCTATAACAAGTATGGTCAATTGACAGAGGTAGGTTCTCCAACAGGAGATACTGAAAAGTATGAATATTACAAGGATGGAAGTTTAAAGAAAACAATATCTCCATCCAAGAAACAGATTTCTTATGAGTACGATGTAGCCGGAAATCTGATTCAGACAAAATTCGGAAATGACGTAAATGCCATTAGAAAATATGATGAATATGGACAACTCATTTCCATGACAGACGGCGAGGGTGTTACAAATTACTCTTATGATTTGGCCGGTCGAATCACAAATGTAGCTAAGGGAAATATTACTTTAGCTTACAAATATGACAGCTGGGGTAATTTGGAATCATTAGAATACCCTGATCATACAAAAGCAGTTTATAAATACGATTCTTTAGACAGAATCACTTCCATGACAGAACGAAGTGGCGTGAAGGTCGATTATACCTATGATGCCAACTCAAATCTTTTGACTGAAAGTCGAAGTGATGGAATTGTAAAAACTAATAAGTATGATGAGCTTGATAGAGTAACAGCAACCATTACTAAAAAGGGTGATGA
Organism: Pseudobutyrivibrio sp. JW11; assembly: GCF_900115355.1. Taxonomy (NCBI): domain Bacteria; kingdom Bacillati; phylum Bacillota; class Clostridia; order Lachnospirales; family Lachnospiraceae; genus Pseudobutyrivibrio; species Pseudobutyrivibrio sp. JW11. Next base: position 140,484 of record NZ_FOWB01000006.1, read on the forward strand.
CACTCTTAGTGCGTTCAAGTATGGCTATGATGAAGCAGGCAGAATGACTACTGAGGTTTCCTCAGATTCGCTTGGAACTGTTACTAAAAACTATACATATAATGATGCTGGAAAGCTTATTAAATATCAGGAGTATAAGGGCAAAGACGCAACTACTCCATTAAAGAGCATAGAGTATAGCTATGATTTATATGGCAACAGAAATGCTGAGACAACTGAAGAGAACGGCGTTAAATCTACAGTAAAATATAAATATGATTTGTCTGATAGACTTCAGTCAAAGACAACTGACGGCAAGCAGACTGGTTCTTATGAATATGATGCCGATGGAAATCTTGTTTCAAAGACTGAGGATGGTGTAAAGACTGATTACACTTATACGGTAGATAACAGAATTGCTTCTGTTACTGTAGATGGTGTTCTAAAGGATGCTATCAAGTATGATGGAAACGGTCTTAAGTCATTTGAGTTATTAAGAAAAGAATATGATGAGAGCTTTTCTTCAGATAAGATTTATTTGAAGGCAGCTAAACAGAACGAAGAAGAGCTTGACGAGTGGGCTACATTCTATCAAACAGAAGTAACCAAACGAAGCAAGACTACAGATTCTGAAACTGCAGAGCAATCTGAATCAAAGGATGTATACAAACCAGGTACAGTAACAAAAGAAGTAACGGGAAGAGATTTTGAAGAAAAGGCATTCTTTACAGCTTCTGTTGTAGGTACCATGGCACCTACACTTTGGGATGAATGGTGCGATTTTGCAGCTACATTCTATGACGATGTGTATGATATGTTCATCACTGCTGGCTCATGGATTAAAGGAGAAGATGTTGATCCTGATTATGACTCGGCTTCTGATTCAAAGTCATACAGATCAAAGACAGATAAAGCTTTCAGTTACTTGATTGAAAATGAAACTGAGGTACAGGTTCAGCAATCCGCTGATAAAGACCACAGCGAAGGAACTGTAAGAAAGGCTTACTATGAGCCAATCAGCTATCTGTATGACCAGACAGTAGAGAATGCACAGGTTCTGGCAGAATATGCTAGCCCTAATTCTGCAACATCAAAGAACGCTTATGACTATGGTGCAGAAGGCAGAACATCATCTGACCAGGCTGGTGTATACGTATACGATGGACGTGGCTCAGTTTCAGAGACTGTTACAGGAAGCAAGGTAACAAATACATTACGATATGATCCTTATGGAAACATCACTGCAGGTGCTCCTATTCAGGATCAGGTATATGCATACAATGGAGAGCAGTATACACCACAGACAGGACTAATATATTTACGTGCTCGAAATTACGATCCATCAACAGGTACTTTTACAAGCAAAGATACCTACATGGGTGATAAGACAGACCCTGTAACTAGAAACAGATATACATATGGTAACAACAACCCTGTTGCATACCAGGACCCATCTGGTCACAAAGGAATCTTTTCGAAGATTACATCGGCTGTTAAATCAGCAGCTAAGTCTGTAGCAAAGACAGTTTCGAAGCCAGTTGTGGCGGCAGCAAAAGCTGTAAGTCATGCAGCTAAATCTGTGGCGAAGGCGGCTTCAACGGCTGTAAAAACAGTAGCAAGAACTGCGTCAGCTGTGGCCCATAAGGCCGTGTCAGTAGCCAAGACGGCGGCGAAGACTGTGGTGAATACAGCACGAACGGTTTACAACACGGCTAAAACGGCGGTAGCACGAGCGACAACTGCTGTGGTAAACAAAGTGGCCGGTGTAGCAAAAGCTGTTGTAAATACAGTTAAAAATGTTGGACAGGCAGTGTATAATGGTGCTGTACATGTTTACAACACAGCCAAGGAAGTTTACCAGGAAGCTAAGGAAACTGTAGTCAACTATGTGGACAAGGCAAAGACAGCGGTAGCTACATTTGCAAGCAACACATGGGAAAATGCGAAAGACTTAGCTGAAGAAGGTCTTAGATTTGCAATTGAGGCAAAACAATCAGTTGCTCAGACAGTACAGGAAGTTGGTCAGTGGTGGTCAGAAACTTCATTTTCTAAGAACCTTACAAAGGCAGCAGAATCAGTTTCAGCAGCATGGCACAACAGTGCTATTGGTAAGACTGTAACTGCAATTGGTCAGGCAATTGATAAGGCTGGCACAGCTTTAAAAGAGAAGTTTGAAAACAGTTCTGTAGGTCAGTTCTGCAGCAAGGTTGCAAACTCTGTTTCAACCTTCTACGAGAAGCATAAAACTGCTATTAATATTATTATTGGTGTGGCAGTAATAGCGCTATGTGCCGTGGCAACAGTAGCTACTGCAGGAACATGCGGACTTGCCTTTGCAATGGCATCAGGAGCCCTAAAGGGTGCTTTAATTGGAGCAGCAACAGGAGCCGTAGGCGGTGGCTTGAAGAGTGCCATGGACTACATGGAAGAACATGACACTTTGGATGGCTCTGGTAGTCAGATACTGAGTGGCGCTGCGGATGGATTTGCTAAAGGAGCTGCATCAGGAGCGGCCAGCGGAGCAATGGCTGGTATGGTGAAGTATCACAAGAATCCTAGTGGCTATTGTTTTGTAGCAGGAACCCTTGTACTTACCACAATCGGCCTAGTTGCCATTGAAAATATCCAACCAGGCGATATGGTATATGCCAAGGAAGCAGTTGGAGTAGAGCAGTCAGTTGATGTAAGCCAGGATTCAGAGACAGCCCCAGTACTAGAAGTATTCGCACATGAAGTAGATGAGACTTATGTCGTTACTATAGATGGTGAGGATATTGAGACTACTGCAAACCATCCATTCTATGATGAAAATGGTGAACAGATCGAAGCTAAGGACCTTGAAGAAGGCGATGAGCTCACAACTGAGGATGGTGATACAGCCACAGTTGATTCTGTAGAATGCATCCACCATGATGAACCAGTAATGGTATACAACTTCTGCGTCATGGAAGACCATACTTACTTCGTAGGTGAGCATGGGGTGCTGGTGCATAATGAGTGTACTGAATCAGGACTGAATAAGTATGAAAAAAGATTAAAAGAATATGCTAATAAAAAGCATCCTGTTACAGGTGTTGAGTATGACAGTCAAGGATTTCCAAAATTTGATTCTAAATTTGAAATGACGTTAGATGAGGCAGACTTTGCAAAGTCAAGATCGACTCATTTTTCAAGAGCAAGTAAAGATTTATATGAAAAAGCAATGGCTGATTCTTCTATTGCAGAAAAGTTTACACAAGAAGAATTAGATATATTTAAAAACGGTGGAGTTCCCAAAGCGTACACCTGGCACCATAATCAAAAACCTGGTGTAATGCAATTAGTTGACAGGCAGATTCATCGAAAGACGGGACATATCGGAGGATTTAGTATATGGGGACCAGGAAATTGAGAAAGGATAGTGTAATATGAAAGAATTATTTTTTGATGGAAGCAATACAGATAAAGAAACAATTAAAACTATAATTGAACAATTGAATTATAAACTACCAAGTGATTTTGTAGATGTCATAATTCATCATGATGGTGCATATCTTTCGCCAAATAAAATATTCGAAGGTATTGATGAAAACAATGTTAATAATCTTATTAGTTTTGATGAAAATGATCCATCGTTTATTCTAGATATCATTAAGGATATGGGGTTGGATGATTTGAATATAATACCTATTGCAGAGGATCCTTTTGGTAATATTTTTGGTTTTAGATTTGCTACTGATAAAAAGTATGAAGTAGTATTTTTTGATAGTGAATTAGAAAATGTCAGAACAATATGCGATACATTTACAGAATTCATAAATTTAATACATGATTGATATTTGAGATGTAGGTGCCTAACTCCATTACACAATCAAAATTATACTTTGCTATAACTGTGTAATGGGGGAGGCATTAAAATTGTTTATTTTTTGTCAAGAAGATGCTTTACTAAAAAAATTGAATTTGTTAAAATTTTATATGGTGTGGAAATTCACATCATAAAATATAATTTTTTATGGAGAGATATAATATGAAAAAGAAATTAGCATTAATGCTAGCAACAGTAACAGCAGTTGCAACAATTTTTACTGGATGCGGTGGAAAGGACATTTCTGGAAATTATGTTTCGGAAATCAAACTTGCTCAGTTTTCAAGTCAAGAGGATATGCAGGCATTAGCTGATGTAGGAATTAATGCCGGAGATATCACTATGGATGTGACATTAGAGTTATCAGATGATAACACATTCACAATGGCTTTTGATACTACAAGTTTCAAAGATCAGTTTTCTACACTTGTAGATGATAACATGGATACAATTATTGATAAGTCTTTAGAGTCAGAAGGTTATTCAAGATCAGATATTACTGATGAAGTTGCACAGTATGCTGGTTATGAAAGTGCCGATGCTTTGTTTGCAGATCTGGAGAACGAGATTAAAGGCTCTTTAGATGATATATATTCTGGAATTGATGAGGAGCTACAGGAATATTCGGTTTCAGGCGATTATAAAGTTAAGAAAGATTCAGTTGTCTTTGTAGTTAATGGTGAAGACGAATTGCTCTTAGATAAGGGCACTCTAAATGAAGATGGTTCTATCACAGTTAATTCAGAAAGTGATGGTACTGTAGTTAGTCTTGAATTTGAGTTACAGCAGTAGTATTTCTTACATGTCGAAGGGAGAATGAAAATGTTTATCTTATTGGGAACAAAAGAAAAAACAAAAGTTATGACAGAAATGGAATCAACAGAGCTTTGCATGAACTGTAATAATGAAGTTAAGCATGCTGTAATCAGAAACAGATTGTATTTTACACTGTTTTTCATTCCGGTGCTTCCATTACACACACGTTATTCAGTTGTTTGTCCTGCTTGTACTTTTGAAAGAAAAATTAAGAAATCAGAGGCTAAGGCTTTCTGTAATCATATTGCAATGTCAGACAGTAGCTTTACATATGTTGAAAGCAAAAAGGAGGCCTAAATCATGATGGACAAAAAATACAGAAAGAAAAATGGCAAGGCTTACCGTGTGATTTGGTGTAATACTTTCAAGTTGGTTGCTGCAGTAATTTGCTTACTTATTACATTAGTTTGCTTAATAGGTGCTGCAATTATTCCAGCAGTTTTATTCTTAGCTTTAACCGTTCTTGAGTTTTATAGATATAATGAAATCAATAATGTGGCTGACAATATTCGAGAGTACGGTGTTTTGATGGTAAATCATCCAGAATACACTGTTTATGATTTTTCAAAGGCACTAAAAAGAGATACAGAAACAGTAAATAAAGACATCGAAAAAATGTTGAAAAAGAAAGTTTTGTTTGGTACTACAGATCAAACTAAGTTCACTCTTGATGATGATTTTAACTTAAGAATCTTATTACAGCAGAATGGCTGGGCTAGTGCAGTATTTGTAAATTAAAAATTAAAGTGGAATCTCTATGATTCCACTTTTTCTATAGTTGTAAATGTAAAGAATCCTAAAGAAGTCTAAAGATTAAACATATTATTTTTTTTATATGATAATATGTCGCTGTTTTTGGATAAAATTTTTAGGAGGATTTTTAGAATGACAAAGAAAAGATATTTTTCAATACTAGTTATTTTGGCAATTCTTATAATTACAGTAGGCGGTTTTGTATACAATCGCAATAGTAATGCTAAAACAGCGTATCACGTAGAAGGATCAGCTGGAAATATTGCTGGTACGACTATCGTTGTTAGTTTGTTTGCCGATGATACTGAGTCAAAGTGGGACAGCACAGAAGATGCAGAAAAGATATCTAATATCAACAATTATCTAGCTATAGCTGGAGATTATTTAGAAAATGTTGTTGCAAGCTACAATAAATCTGCTGATTTCATAACTGATTTTACTACAAACACTGATCTAAAATACTCCATGGCATTTGATAAAAAAATTACAAATCAGGAATATATCGATAATGGAGAATGCGATACGGTTGTTTGGAATTTTATCGACAAGAATATCGATGAAGATGCGCTAAAACAAAAGTATAATGCGGATAATATTGTATATATGGTATTTGTTGATTCTGATGAAAGTAATACAGCTATTACATGTACAAGAAGCTGGTATGAAGGGATGGAATCGGATGATGAAATAGTGTATTTGTTCAATATTGACAGCCAATGTTTAAATGGTCCAGCTGTATATGCACACGAGATTTTGCATACTTTTGGAGCGCCCGATTTATATGTTGAAGATTCTCTTTACAACATTACGAGTGATTTCCTTAATTATGTAAATGAAAACATGTCAAATGATTTGATGCTGACCTGTTCAGATGCAACTACAGGTGATTATCTTTATGATTCAATTAACAATGAAGTTGGGGAGGTATCTGCATATTTCATTGGTCTAGTGGATAGCAGCAAAATTGTAGACCAATGGAACCTGGTTATTCCTGAAACGTATTAAATGATGTAAGTGCCTGACACCAATGTGGTCTTTTCTGTAGATGGAGAAGTCTAGTGGGAACAATGGATGTAAAGGGGGGCAGGCACTTTATTAAAATACCAGGTGCACGTCCTAACAGACGCCCTGATATCATGTGGGTCAGACATACTGATTTGATTGATCAAGTGGAAGTACCAAGTAAAACAGATATACCTGATAATCTAATACTAAGAAAGCAAGATAACTAGAAATTAATCGGAAATCGTGCGGGAACTATAAAAATTCGAATGATTGGAGATTGATAAAGTGAATAAAATCACATATGTGTTTTGGATGAATGAGGACATAGAATATAAATGGGCAGATTTATATAATGATGTGAAAGACCTTTTTAAAGCTTTGGGTTATGAAGTAAGTCATTTAGGTATAGTTAGTGATAGTTTTAATTCCGGTAAAGTAGTTACTGTAAATAGAAAGGAAAAAGAAGTAATTAAAAAATTAATAGATGGCGAACGTCCTCTCAGTTTTACGTGGCTTTCTATACCAAAATCATATAAAAATGCTACTAGTGATTGTGATTTAATGTGCTGTATTAGAGGTGGTGCATTTTTTTCTTTAGAAATCAAAAGTGAAGATAATAGCAGTTATGTTGAAAAACTAATTATTTCTTTTGTGCAAAAGCATTTTTGTTGTGATTCAGGTGAAGCTTTTACAGTTGATAGAAAAGAATCATCTTTAGTGTATTGTGCAACAAAAGATTCTGTAAACTTAAAGGAATATGCATGTATTAAACAATATCATGGTCTTTCCATAGCTGGTGCTTGATATAAAGCTACAAAGGAGGCGGGCACTCCTTTGGGGATATTGGTGCCTGACGCCATTACATGGTAAACGAGCAATTAGAAGTGTACTTAGAAGGGAATTAAGGTCTATTGGTAAGGAGACTGAAAGTGGAATTGGAAATTGATGAAAAACTTGTAGATTTAATACAGAGTGCCACGAAAAAGGCATTTGTAAAATTATTTAATGAACATGATGAACATTTTTATTATTGTTCATTGATTACAACTGGGGAAGGGCTTTGTCCATTTATAACAGCTTGGTCACAAGAGGCATTAAATCGAGAAGCAGAATCGGCTGATGACGTAGAAGAAGCTAAGTATTATTTAAAATGGTCTTATGATGAATCTCCGTATTTTGCTTATGGAGATGAGTTCTTTTCTGAAGTCAAAAAAATATTTATTGAGCGCTCTAGACAAACAAATAGCGAGAGTGAAATTGCTAAAGAAGTTTCTATTAGAATTAATTCAATGGAGCGAGCAATGCATAATCTTGATATAGAAGGCATTTTTGGTGCTGGTGAACAAAGAATGCATGTTGTAATTAATGCAGAATTCATGCCGCCTGATTATACCAACACCGAAAGGGCTTTAAGGCTTAATCCTAGAAAAGCGTTAGATGAATGGCTAGAAGAAATAGCGGAAGAAATAATGTGATTAATTGAAAGTATTTGGCTTAGATGTATATGAATCTAAGTGCCTAGCATCATCACAGAAATATTGTTATATGTAAGAGCCTGACGACGTTACAGAAATATTACTATGTAATAAAGTTGTAAAGGGGGCAGGTACTCCTTTGAATAAAGGTAAGGATTACACGATATGGATAAAAGAAATCAATTGGAGAATTTAAAAATAAAGAACAAGAAATCTATTGTGTGTAAAGAATGGAACAACCATGGAATAGAAATTTCGTTTGATAATTTCATAAATGTATCTAAAACCTTGGGTATTCAAGATATGATACTAGCAAAATTAGATTATATGGATAAAGAGATGAAAACTATTATTTATCCATTAAATAAAGAATTCATTTCAGAGTATATTAAAATCTTAAATAATATTATTAAAAGGGATTGTCTATATGTTTTTTATCAAAAAGAATCAACTAAAATTGGAGCGATTCAATTATCGGGAAAGGATATTCTTGATAACATATATTTTTTAATGGATGAATCTGAATTACAGGAAGGCTGTAGTTTTTTTCTAACAACCAAAGATTGTACCATGGGGTGTTGTATATGGTTGACTGAATATGATAGACGAATCTATGTATGGTAAATAATTAGATGGTTCACATTTAAATGTTTCTTTGAAAGGTAAAACAACGCATAAATGATAATTAAATTTTTTTATAATTCTTTAGATAATAAATTGGCCCAATCTAATATTAAAATCGATTTAGACCAAGCGCTTTCAGAATCTACATATAGCATTGAATATGTTAGAGATTATTGGAAAATTGATGGAGCTTATGAGGCAAAAGTAATAGCTAGTGATAGTGATTTACAATATATCAAAGATTATTTTGCATTAGATTGGATTGAGATAGGAAGTCCTATTGAAGAATACGTAACTTCAAACACGATGGAAAATTCTGGTATAAAAAGTGGTTATCTTATGATTAATATTCTATTGGGAGGTAAATAGTAATGGATTTGGATTTACTGTTTGAAGATGTGCTAAATGAAGATTTTGAGGGCTCAGAAGAGAAATTAGAAACAATAATAGAAGAAAATGACTCTTTAGAGAATGTCAAAAGAATATTAACATTTATGGAAAAACATCCAGATGTAGATTATGGAATGCCAGGACCTTTGGTGCATTATATTGAACGATTTTTTTTAAATGGATATGAAGAGTTACTATATGATTCGGTTAAGAATAATCCTACAGAGCATACACTATGGATGTTAAATAGAATAATAAATTCACCAAAGCTTATTAATAGGGACAAATATTTAACATTGATGAAAGGAATAGCAGTATCTGATAATGTGTCGAAACAAATTAGAAGCGAAGCAAAATTGTTTTTGAATTATCAGAACATATAGGTGCTTAGGCGCAATACAGGACTTGTACCACATTGATATTTTCCAAAGAAAGGTAATAAATGAGTAATATAGCTTCCTGTATACTTTAAACGCACCTAAGAATTGACTAAAGAAAATACCTCAAGTAAATTTAGATTATTACTGACCTGACCGTTGGTAAAAAATCTAAACATACATGAGGTACATACAATGAATATTAAAGGCAGAAACAAGAAAAATCAAGCGAAGGTTGTAAACATTTTTGAAAAGCAGGAAGTAATTGAAAAAGCAGAAGTTCTTAGAAAAGGGTTTAAGGCTCATACTTGGAGAGAACTAGAGACTAAAGGTAAGTTTCGTAAGAATGAAAAACTTTCATTTATTACAGAGGATATGCTTATACTTGGATGCGATATAGGCAGTGAAACTCATTACTTC